>NZ_JBHXNY010000028.1:0-60153 GCF_042719275.1 Nocardioides sp. NPDC058538
CCGGGGGGGTTCTTATTCGGGCGCCCCCCCGTCTTTGTATTTTTTTTTTTGGCCCGGACTCGGCTCGGCAGGTCAGTCGACGGTGATGCGAGCCAGGGCTCGCGAGGTGTCGCCGTCGAGGTAGGCGCTGAAGCCGAGCTGGCCGAGCGCCTCGATGTCGTCGGCGACCTCGGGAGCCTCGGCCGCCGCCAGCTCGTCGAGACCGTCGAAGTCGAGGTAGACCACCCCGGAGGAGTCCTCGGCATTGGGGACCGCGTTCTTGAACTTGTCGGTCTCTGCCAGGCCACCGTCGGCGAGCAGGTCCTTGCTGTAGTCCCCCATCCCGACGGAGGTCACCTCGCCCTCGCTGTCGACGCTGACGATGCCCTCGGCACCGAAGCCCGCGGTGAGGTCGCCGACGAACTTCTCCACGTCGGCGGACTCGGCACCGTCGAGCTTGATCCCGATGTCCAGGGAGTCCGGAGCGCTCATGTCGATCTCGCCGGCCGCGATCGCGAAGCTGTCACCGAGGAGCTTCTCGAGGTCGCCGGGCGCCATCCCGAGCATCTGCGTGAACTGGTCCTCCGCGCCGCTCCCGGCCAGGCCGGTCGTAAGCCAGCCATCGGCCGGGTTGGCCGCGATCACCGCGGTGGTGTCCTTCGGCAGCGTGCCGGCGAGGGTGCCGGCCTCCATGGACTCGGCCTGCTCGCCCATCGACGAGGCGGCCTCGAGCTCGAAGGCGTTCTCCTCGGCACGTACGGTGAACGCCGCGCCGCCGAAGTCCTTCATCGCCGACCGAATCGTGTCGGCCAGGGCAGCCGGATCGGGCAACGGCGCGATCCCACCCATCGGGTTCTCGGCGAGCTCACCCTCGGCCTCGTCGAACGCGCCGTTCTCAGCCGCCTCGGCGATGGCGTCCGGCAGCTCCTTCGCGGCGTACGCCGTGATGAACCCCGTGCCGCCGACGTCACCGGTCCACTTCTCGAAGCCGGCGTCCTCGGCCAGGGTGCCGGCCGCCACCGCCTTCTCGATCGTGGCAAGGTCGCCGTCGGTCTCCGCGATGAGTGCCCACCCGTCACCGACCGACCAGGCCGACTCCGAGCCGCCGCACTCGGCGAGCTTGGGAAGGCCGGCCTCGGCATCGGACTCGTCGGTGACCTGGAGCGCGAACGCGACCACCGGTTCCGCGTCCGTCGGGACCGCGCCGACCGCGGCCCTGTAGCCGATCCACGGCTCGACGTCCTTGGCGAAGTCGAGGTCGTCACAGGCGTTGGTGAACAGCGCCTCGCGCGGGTCCTCGCCCTTCTCGAGGCCGAGCTCCTTCTCGAGCGAAGGCAGCTTGCGCAGCGTCGGCAGGGCGTTCTTGGCCTCGGTCAGGTCGATCTCGGCGTAAGCGACCGTCGAGGCGGGGAACGCTTCTGCCGGGGAGCCACCGGCGTTGCTCAGTGCGACTGCGGTGACGGTGCCGGCGGTCGCCAGCATGGCGACGCCCACGACGGCTGCCGCACCGATGATCAGCGGCTTCCTGCTCTTTCCGGCAGGGTTCCCGCCGAGATCGAGGATCTCTGTCGCCTCCGGTCCTGACGGGTTCTGACCGGGCATGTTCTCTGACATCAGTGACTTTCAGGTTCTGTCGGTCAGCATGGTGCCAACCGTCCAACCTGTTGAATCTACGCCGACCGAAGGCGCCTGTCCGCCGAATTTACCTTTCGGTCGGGGACTGCTGCCCCTCGAGCTCGTGAACCGCGGGAGGGTGCGGCGCCCACATCAAGAAGATGACCATCAGCGCCAGCATCGCCGAGCCCGGGACGAGCAGGACCAGCCACGGCGAGGCCAGCTGGAAGCTGTCCTCGAGCACGGTGCCGTCGGCGGCACCCTTGGCGAGACCATTGGGGTCCTCGGGCGAGAGCAGCGAGGTGATCAGCAGCATCAAGCCGCCACCGATCGCACCGCCGACCATCAACGCACCGAGGGTGACCAGCTCGGAGCGGTTGAGCCAGACCGCGGCCGCGATGCCGACCAGCAGGCCGAGCACGATCGCACAGACCGAGAACCAGGCGGTCGCGGCAAAGACGCCCTGATCGATGTTCTGCCCGATGGCGGGCGGATCGATCGAGATGAGCCCCCGATACCACTTGTCCTCGAGCACCATCCCGGTCGGCGGGGTCCACAGCGTCGCCGCCGCGAGACCGGCCGCCAAGCCGCCGACGATGAAGGCGGCCACGATGATGGCCACCTGGACCAGCACCGGGCGGGACAGGTCGGGGCGGGCGGCGGAGCGGCGAGCGGTCGCATGGAGACTGGGCGGCGGCGGCACGATCAGATTGTCAGGCATCCTGGTCCGAGGAGTTGTTTGAGGTCGGCGAACAGCTCGGGAGTCGGTGCCACCCGGAGCCGGTCATCGAGCTTCATGACCCGGGTCGCGTCCCGTGTCATCAACCGTAGCCTGACCTCGGCTACTCCGGGATAGGTGGTCAGTACGTCGCGCAGCCCCGCGATCACCTGCGGCGTGCACCGCGTCGACGGCAGCGAGATCACCACCGGCCCCCCGGCCGCACCCGGGCCGCCGGTCAGGTCGGGGACGGTGACCTCCTGGCCACGCAGCTCGGGCTGGTCCTTGTCGCGAGAGAGCTGGCCCTTGACCCGGATGATCGAGTCCTCGACCAGATGTGGCGCGGCCAGCTGGTAGGAGGACGGGAAGAGCAGCACCTCGACCGAGCCCTCGAGGTCCTCCAGGGTCACCGTCGCCCAGGCGTCGCCCTTCTTGGTGATACGCCGGTTGACGTTGGTGACCAGCCCGGAGACCGTGACGGTGGTGTTGTGGGGCCGCGTCTCGTCGGTCATCAGCTGACCGATGGTGCAGTCGGTGCCGTTGGCGAGGACGTGCTCCAGACCCATCAGCGGGTGGTCGGAGACGTAGAGACCCAGCATCTCCCGCTCATGGCCGAGCAGGGTCATCTTGTCCCACTCGTCCATGTCGGGGATGGCCACCGAGACGCCGAAGCCGTCGCCGCCGTCCTCGTCGAGGCCGCCGAAGAGCGAGTCCTGGCCGATCGCCTCGTTGCGCTTGATGTCGATGTACTGGTCCACCGCGGTCTCGTGGATCGCCACCAGCGCGCGACGGCGGTGCTTCATGTCATCGAAGGCACCGGCCTTGATCAGCGACTCGATCACGCGCTTGTTGCAGGCCCGCTCGGGCACCTTGGAGAGATAGTCGTTGAAGTCCTCGAACCGGCTCTTGGAGGTGCGGGCCTCGACGATGCCGTCGACCACCTGGGCGCCGACGTTGCGCACGGCGGTCAGGCCGAAGCGGATGTCGCTGCCGACCGCGGTGAAGTCGTGGGCGGACTCGTTGACGTCGGGCGGCAGCACCGCGATCTTCATCCGGCGACACTCGTTGAGGTAGATCGCCATCTTGTCCTTGTCGTTCTTGACCGAGGTCAAGAGCGCGGCCATGTATTCGGTCGGGTAGTTGGCCTTGAGGTAGGCGGTCCAGTAGGTGACCACGCCGTAGGCCGCCGAGTGCGACTTGTTGAAGGCGTAGTCGGAGAACGGCAGCAGGATCTCCCAGATCGTGTCGATCGCCTTCTGGGAGTAGCCGCGCTCGAGCATGCCGGCCTGGAAGCCGGCGTACTGCTTGTCGAGCTCGGCCTTCTTCTTCTTGCCCATCGCGCGGCGCAGGTTGTCGGCCTGTCCGAGCGAGAACCCGGCCAGGACCTGGGCGATCGACATCACCTGCTCCTGATAGACGATCAGGCCGTACGTCTCCCCCAGCACCTCGGCGAGCGGCGTCTCGAGCTCGGGGTGGATCGGCACGATCGGCTCGCGGCCGTTCTTGCGGTGGGCGTACTTGTTGTGGGAGTCGGCGCCCATCGGGCCGGGCCGGTAGAGCGCGGAGACCGCGGTGATGTCGGCGAACCGGTCGGGCAGCATCGAGCGCAGCAGCGCGCGCATGCCACCACCATCGAGCTGGAAGACGCCGAGCGTGTCGCCGCGCTGCATCAGCTCGTAGGTCGGCTTGTCGTCGAAGGGGACCTCCTCGAGCACCAGGTCGATGTCGCGGTTCGCGCGGATGTTGCCGAGCGCGTCCTCGAGGGTGTGGAGGTTGGAGAGGCCCAGGAAGTCCATCTTGACCAGGCCGAGCGCCTCACAGGTCGGATACTCGAACTGGGTGACGACCTGGCCGTCCTGTTTGGGCTCCATCAGCGGGACGACGTCGATGATCGGCTCGGAGGCCATGATCACGCCCGCGGCGTGGATGCCGGTCTGCCGGATCTGGCCCTCGAGACCGAGCGCGGTCTCATAGATCTTGCGGACGTCGGGGTCGGTGTCGTGCAGGGCCCGGAAGTCGCCGCCCTCGCCGTAGCGCTTGTGGTCGGGGTTGAACAGCTCCTTGAGCGGAACCCCCTTGCCCATCACGTCGGGCGGCAGCGCCTTGGTGATCCGGTCGCCGATCGCGAAGCCGTGGTCGAGGATGCGGGCCGCGTCCTTGATCGCCTGCTTGGCCTTGATCCGGCCGAAGGTGGCGATCTGGGCGACCTTCTCCGCGCCGTACTTCTCCGTGACGTACTTGATCGTCTCGCCGCGGCGGTGGTCGTCGAAGTCGATGTCGAAGTCGGGCATCGAGGGACGTTCGGGGTTGAGGAACCGCTCGAAGAAGAGCCCGTGCTCGAGCGGGTCGAGATCGGTGATCCGCAGCGCGTACGCCACGATCGAGCCGGCACCGGAACCACGGCCCGGTCCGATCCGGATGCCGTTGTCCTTGGACCACTGGATGAAGTCGGCGACCACCAGGAAGTAGCCCGGGTAGCCCTTCTGCAGGATGACGTCGATCTCGAACTCGACGCGGTCCCGGACCTCCTGGGTCGTCTTCTCGCCCGGGTAGCGCAGCTCGATGCCGCGCCAGGTCTCCTTGCGCAGCCACGACTCCTCGGTCTCGCCTTCGGGGATGTCGGCGAGCGCCATGTAGCCACCGGTCGACTCGGTGAACTGGACATCGCAGCGCTCGGCGATCAGCAGGGTGTTGTCGCAGGCCTCGATCAGGTCCTGCCGGCCCCACAGCTCGCGCATCTCGGCGGCGGTCTTGATGTAGTAGCCGCTGCCCTCGAACGCGAACCGCTTGCCGCCCTTGGAGTAGGGCGGCTCGGTCATCCGGCTGCCCGACTGGACGCACAGCAGCGCCTCGTGGGCGGCGGCGTCCTCGGGGTTGTTGTAGTGGGAGTCGTTGGTCGCGACCGGGCGGATGTTCATCGCCTTGCCGAGCTTGAGCAGGTCGTCGCGGACCCGCTTCTCGATGGAGATGCCGTGGTCCATCAGCTCGAGGAAGACGTTGTCCTTCCCGAAGATGTCCTGCAGCTCCCCGGCCTCCTTGAGCGCCTCGTCCCACTGGCCCAGCCGCAGCCGGGTCTGGATCGCGCCCGAGGGACAGCCGGTGGAGACAATGATCCCCTTGGAGTGCTCGGCGAGGATCTCCTTGTCCATCCGCGGCTTGAAGTAGTAGCCCTCCAGGCTCGAGCGGCTCGAGAGCCGGAAGAGGTTGTGCATCCCCTCGGTGGACTCGGCCCACATCGTCATGTGGGTGTAGGCACCACCACCCGAGACGTCGTCGCCGCCCTCCTGCGCCTGGTCGCCCTTGCCCCACCGCACCCGCTTGCGCTCGCCGCGCGGGGTGTTCGGCGTGATGTAGGCCTCGATGCCGATGATCGGCTTCACGTCGTGCTTGCGGGCCTTCGACCAGAAGTCGTAGGCGCCGTGCATGTTGCCGTGGTCGGTCATCGCGATCGCCGGCATCTCCAGCTCGGCGGTGCGCGAGAACAGCCCGTCGAGGAGCGAGGCTCCGTCCAGCATCGAGTATTCGGTGTGGACGTGCAGGTGGACGAATGAGTCCTTGGAGCCGGCCGCCATTGGCGTGGAGCCCTCCTCGAGGTCGAACGGATGGAGCGGGCGCAGGAGCCCGTGCTCAAACGGACGACCTGGGGGAAGGACTACAGACTATCTGGCGGCACCGACAGTTTCGTCGACGCCCCAGGGCGTTTCTCGGGCGGCTGGCCGTACAGTCTTGAGTCATGGTGACGATCCTCGACGGCGGCCTGTCCAACGCGCTGGAAGCACGCGGTCACGACGTCTCCGGGACCCTGTGGACGGCCCGGCTGCTGGACGAGTCACCCGCGGAGATCGCCGCGGTCCACCGCGCCTACTTCACCGCCGGCGCCGACGTCGCCACGACCGCCGGCTACCAGGCCAGCGTGCCCGGTTTCGTGGAGGCCGGAATGACCCAGACGTACGCCACCGAGCTGCTGCGCCGCAGCGTCCGCGTCGCGCGCGAGGTGGCCGAGGAGGCTCCCGGACGCCTGGTCGCCGCCTCGGTCGGACCCTATGGAGCCTATCTGGCCGATGGCTCGGAGTATCGCGGCCGCTACGGCGTCTCCGCGGCCACCCTGCGTGACTTCCACGCGCCCCGGCTGGCCCTGCTCGAGACCGAGGACCCCGACCTCATCGCGGTAGAGACCATCCCCGACATCGAGGAGGCCGAGGTGCTCGTCGACCTCCTCGACGACATCGGCCTCCCGGTGTGGTTCTCCTACTCCTGCGCCGGCACCCGCACCCGCGCCGACCAGCCCCTGGCCGACGCACTGGCGCTGGCCGCGGGCATCCGCTCGGTCGTCGCCGTCGGCGTCAACTGCTGCGACCCGGCCGACGTACCCGCCGCCGTCCAGCTGGCCACCGCCACCGGCGAGCCCGCTGTCGTCTACCCCAACACCGGTGAGACGTACGCCGACGGCGCCTGGACCGGCACCCCTCACTTCCGGCCCGGAGAGGCCCTCTCCTGGGTGAGATCCGGGGCTGCGTACGTCGGCGGCTGCTGCCGCGTCGGACCCGCCGAGATCGCCCTCATCGCGGCCGAGATGTCACATCTGCAGGCCGAGACGTCAGGTACGTCGGCCGAGTAGGCATCGACATGCCACCTCGGCCGACGCGAGTGACGCCTCGACCGTTCTGCCGACGCGTCGGTCCTCGACATGCCACACTCTCGCCGTGCCGCCGTCGACCGACTCCGCATCGAAGCCGGACACGACTCGGGCCCGCTGGGTCCTGGTCGTGATCATCCTGGTCGCCTTCGGACTCCATCTCGCCGACCCGCAGTGGCTCTCGGCGTCGCAGTCCGCTTCACTCGCGGCGCTGGCCTTGATCGCCGGCGGAGCCCTGTGGCAGGTCGTACGCGCCGACGACCCGTCCGACCGCCTCCTTGGCTTCAGCCTCCTCGTGCTCGCGGCGGTTCTTCTCGGACTGATGCCCGGCCTCGAGACCGCCGATCCGCCCGACGCATTCCGCAGCATCTTCATGCTCGTCGGGCCACCGGCCGGCATGATCCTCGCCGAGCGGTGGCAGCGGCGTACGCCTCGGATGAAGGCCGACTCGATCGCCACACCGGACGATTCCGCCACATGAGCTGCCGCCTCGACCGACCGGAGTGACGTCTCGTCAGGGAAAGGCCATCCGTACGTCGGGGGTCTTCTCCTGGTTGGCGGAGCCGTCGGTGCGCTCGACCTCGCGCAGCCCGTGGCGGGCGTAGAAGGCCCGCGCGGGGGTGTTCATCTCGAAGACCCACAGGCCGAAGCCGTCGGGGGTCAGGGACTTCACCAGGTCGAGCAGCATGGTGCCGAGGCCGGTGCCCTGGGCGCGCGGGTTGACGAAGAGGTCATCGAGCCAGGTCGGGGTGAAGGCGACGAAGGCGGAGACGACGCCGTCGACGTCCGCGACCCAGACCTGCGACCCCTTCTGGGGTGCCAGGACCTTGACCGCGAGCCACTCCCCGATGTCCGACTCCGGGTAGATCGGAGCCGGCATCGGCGCGGCGGCACGTGCCTCGACGTAGGTGCGGACGATCTCGGCGATGTCCTCGGACTCCGCCGGGCGGAGCACCGCCTCAGTCGGAGTCGCGAATGACATCGAGGGCGTGCTGGAGGTCGTCGGGGTAGGTCGACTCGAAGGTGACGTACTCACCGGTCTCCGGGTGCTCGAAGCCGAGCTTCACCGCGTGCAGCCACTGCCGCTCGACCCCGACGCGACGCGCCAGGGCGGGGTCGGCGCCGTAGGTGAGGTCGCCGACGCACGGGTGCTTCAGCGCCGACATGTGGACGCGGATCTGGTGGGTGCGCCCGGTCTCGAGGTGGATCTCGAGCAGCGAGGCGAACCGATGTGCCTCGAGCGTCTCGTAATGGGTCACCGACTGACGCCCGTCCGCGCGGACCGCGAACTTGTAGTCGTACTTCGGGTTGCGCCCGATCGGTGCGTCGATCGTCCCCTCGAGCGGGTCGGGATGGCCCTGGACCAGCGCGTGGTAGGTCTTGTCGACCGTACGCTGCCGGAACGCGTTCTTGAGGACGGAGTAGGCGTGCTCGGACTTGGCGATCACCATCACGCCCGAGGTGCCGACGTCGAGGCGCTGGACGATGCCCTCGCGCTCCTTGGCCCCCGAGGTGGAGATCCGGAAGCCGGCCGCGACGAGATGGCCGACGACGGTCTTCCCCTGCCAGCCCGGCGAGGGGTGGACGGCCACGCCGACCGGCTTGTCGATCACCACGAAGGCGTCGTCGTCGTAGATGATCTTGATGCCCTCGACGATCTCGGGCTTGATCTCGAGGGGGTCTGCCTGCGACGGGATCGTCGCGTCGAGCATCGACCCGGCACTGACCCGGTCGCTCTTGGCCACGGCCGAGCCGTCCACGGTCACCAGCCCTTCGGCGATCAGCTCTGCCGCGCGGGTGCGGGAGAGGCCGAACAGCCGCGCCATGGCAGCGTCGACCCGCTCCCCCTCCAGACCGTCGGGGACGTGCAGCGTGCGCTGGTCGGCGTGACCGAAGTTCACTTCTTCTCGCCCTCGGGCTCGTCCGAGGTGTCATCGGACTCGTCCGCGGCACCGCCGTCGATCGACCCGTCGAGCCCGATCCCCTTGAACGAGAAGATCACGATCAGCACCGCGGCGACGTTGATGCACATGTCGGCGACGTTGAAGATCGGCCAGTTGGGCAGCTGCAGGAAGTCGACCACGTGCCCGACGTAGAAGCCCGGCTCACGCAGGAGCCGGTCGACCAGGTTGCCGCTGATACCGGCGATCAGGATGCCGAGCGCGATGGCCCAGCCGCGGTGACGCACCCGGCGCGCGAACCAGAGCACACCGATCGTGGCCGCGATCGAGAGAGTCGTGAAGACCCAGGTGTAGCCGGTCCCGGTCGAGAAGGCTGCTCCCGGGTTGCGGATGATGTTGAGCTGGAGCACCGACCCGATGAACTCCTGCGGCTGCCCGGGAACGAGCGTCGCGACCGCCCAGAGCTTCGTGAGCTGGTCGATGACCAGCAGAAACACTGCGACGGTCGCGAACTCGGCCCATCGAACAGGGCGCACGTCGGACTCAGGACCGGTATGTGCGTCGCTCAGCGACGCTCCTCGCGCTGCTTGCATGTCATGCACAGTGTGGCACGCGGGAACGCCATGAGCCGCATCTTGCCGATCGGCTCCCCACACGACTCACAGATGCCGTACGAGCCGTCCTCGAGGTATCCCAGGACACGCTCGATCTGGGCCAGCTTGTCCTTCTCGCTGTTGACCACGGTCAGCTCGTGGTCACGCTCGAAGCTGGTCGCGCCCATGTCGGCCTGGTCCTGGCCGGCGCCATCGCCGGAGTCCTTCATCAAGCCGGAGAGCTCGGCTTCGAGAGCGGTGAGCACCTCGAGGCTGTGAGCCCTCATCTCGTGAAGCTCGTCGATGACCTCGTTGAGCTCATCCTTCGTCCACGGGTCCTCGCCGTCCTTGACCTTCAGCTGGTCAGGAGAGACGACGGTCTTGGTTGCTTTCTTAGGCACGGCACTCGCTTTCTGGTGTGAGACACGGCCCCCCGGGCCGCACGGTGGTCAGTTTTGGCTTAGGCGCTCGCCGCGGCCACCGACGTGGAAGCCGTGACGTAGGAGCTGGTATTCCCAGAAAGCTCGGGCGTCGCCACTTGGACGCGCCCGACTGCCGCGCTGGCGCGACACCTCATCGGTACAGACATGGAGTCCCCTTTCTCCTGCCGTCACTTCGCGCCGCCGAGTCGGTGCGGAGTGCGTGCCCGGAATGTAGCCCGGGATTCGGCTCCACTCAACTAACACACCGAAACTGCACGCATATTGGTCCGCAGCGCGGAAAAAACTCCGAAATCCTCTTACAGGACCCATCTCACCTGCTACAACGCGTTCCTGCCGCGGCCGGCGGGCTCCGTCAGGACACGGCGGACGTACGCATCGGCCGGCCCCGCGATGCGGGACCGGCCGATGGAAGCCTGACTACGAGGACCTCAGCCCTCGTCCTCCCCCAGGATGGAGCGCAGGCGCTTGGGCGCCGGGCCCGACTCGTTGACGGCGGCAGCCATCACGGGCGCCTGTGACTCAGCCGAGTTGTTGAGCGCGTCGAGCTGCTGCGTGAAGTAGCTCTTCAGGCGGGAGCGGTACTCACGCTCGAAGTTGCGCAGGGTGTCGACCTCGGTGGTCAGGTTGTCCTTCTCACGCTCGAGCTCGCCGAAGAGCTGCTGGCGACGCTCGGCGGTCTCGCTGTCGAGCATCTGCGCACGGGTGCGCGCGTCGGCCTCCATGCGGTCGGCCTTCGACTTCGACTCGGCCTCGAGGCGCTCGGCCTTGGTGCGGGCCTCCCCGACGATCTTGTCGGCGTCGTTCTTGGCAGTGTCGATGAGCGCGTCGTGGTTGCGCGTGGCCAGCTCGAGCAGGCGCGCAGCGGCGTTGGACGCCTCCGGCACGGTCTCGACCCGGATCGTCTCGATGCCGCCGGTCTGCGGTGCCTCCTGATACATCGGCATCTGGTGCGAGACCGGCTCAGGAGCCGGCATCGGCTCAGGAGCAGGCGGCTCGGGAGCCATCGGGAAGGACGGACCCCCACCCGACTGCGCAGATGCCAACTTCCCGCGAAGGTCGTCGTTCTCCCGGGTGAGACGTGCCAGTTCGGCCTCGACCTCGTCGAGGAACTGGTCCACCTCGCCCATGTCGTAGCCCTCGCGGAGCCGGACGGGAGTAAAGCGCTTGTTGCTCACGTCCTCTGGCGTCAGCGGCATGACCTCACCCATTCATTACTCGGTTGACTCAGACGTACGGACTGCACCGCCGGGGGGCGGCATCAGGTAATGCTGTCGAAACTCTAGCGCCTGTCCGTAGACATGCCAGATGCGGACCGCATCCAGGCACCTACGAGCAGGTGTCGAAGGCCTCAGCTCTGGTTGAAGAAGCCGCCCTCAACGATCCTCTGCTTGGCCTCAGCTGTGACCGAAACGTTCGCAGGTGAGATAAGAAACACCTTGTTGGTGACCCTCTCGATGTTCCCATAGGTAGCAAAGATCAGGCCGGCCGCAAAGTCGACGAGCCGTTTCGCGTCCGGATCGTTCATCTCGGTGAGGTTCATGATCACCGGCGTGCCGTCGCGGTAGTTCTCGCCGATCTGACGCGCTTCGTTGTAGGACGTCGGGGTCAGCGTGATGATCTTGGAAAGCTCTGCCACTGCAGGCACCACCGTTGCTCGTCGCCGCTCGGAAAGGTCAGCCACCGGAGCCGGACGTGACTGCTTCGACCGCACCGGCGCCTTGACGGCCTGGTGGGAGCGGGTCTCGTCGTCGTCACCCTCGTAGACTTCGTCGTCGTACCCGGTGTCCTCGAGCAGGCCGAGGTATTCACCGAACCTGCGCATCGCGCCGCTCATGCCGGTGCCTCCGTAGCGCAAACGCAAGAATACGGACGCACCGGCCTGAGGATCATTGCCGTTCGCTGACGCTCACTCATGCCGCCACCTTCCCCAAAGTATTGCTTCCCGAGACATTACTTGACAGTTGGCCTCTGTCCGAGGACCGCAGACCCGACACGTACGTGTGTCGCGCCATGGGCAATCGCCTGCTCCAGGTCGCCGCTCATCCCCGCCGACAGCACTGTCGCCTCGGGATACTCGACCAGGAAGTCCTCCCGGATCCGCGCCAGCCGGACGAACGCCGGCTCCGGTTCCTCACCGAGAGGCGCGACCGCCATCAGCCCCCGCAGTCGGAGCCCGTCGGTCGCCTCGACCTCAGCAGCCAGGTCGCGTACGTCACCGGGATCCGCCCCGGCGCGACCCTCGCGCCCGGGCGGGTCGAGGGATACCTGCAGGAGGACGTCGAGGATCTGGCCACGCTCCCCCGCGCCACGGCTGAGCCGGGGCAGCAGGGAGGACCGGTCGACGGACTCGACCACGTCGGCGTAGCCGGCCACGGCGGCCGCCTTGTTGGACTGGAGCCCGCCGATGTAGTGCCAGCGCAGCCCGAGGTCGGCGCACTCGGCCGCCTTGGCCGCCGCCTCCTGGTGGCGGTTCTCGCCGACGTCGGTGACCCCGAGGCCGGCCAGGATGCGTACGTCGGAGGCAGGGAAGAACTTGGTGACCACGACCAGGTGGACGTCGTCGGCGGGGCGACCGGCGGCCTTGGCGGCCACCGCGACCCGCTCGCGGGTCTCGGCGAGCCCCGCGGCGATCTCATCGGCGCGATCGGTCGCCATCAGGCACCGCGCAGCCGGATCAGGGCGCCCAGCGACATGCCGGCGCCGTCGCGACGGTAGGAGTAGAGGTCCTCGGACTCGCGGGTGCAGCGACCGGCGTCGACCGCCTCGACACCCTCGCGGGCCAGCTGGGCGAGCACTCCGGCGCCGACGTCGAGGCTCGGGGTGCCCCAGCTCGTGGTGGCGCGCGCGGCCGGCTCGGCCGCGGCGATCTCCTCCTGCATCTCGGCAGGCACCTCGTAGCACTTGCCGCACACGTGCGGCCCCACCCAGGCGCTGATCCGCGTCGCGCCGAGCGCGCGCATCCGGGCGATGGTCTCGGGCACCACCCCGGCCGCCATCCCCTTGCGTCCGGCGTGCGCCGCGCCGATGACCCCGGCCGCCTCGTCCGCGAACAGCACGGGTACGCAGTCGGCGGTGCGGACCAGCAGCACCAGGTCACGCTCGGTGGTCACGATCCCGTCCGCCTCGGGACGGGTGCCGCACTTCGCCGGGTTGTCTCGGGCTCCGCTTCGACCAGCGTCGACGACAGCGTTGCCGTGGACCTGGTAGAGGTCGGCATAGGGCGCGCCGTCGGCGAAGTCGGCCATCAGCAGCCGATGGTTCTCGGCCTTCGCCTCCGGCGAGTCCGAGCCGTTGACCGCCAGGTTGAGCTCGGCGTACGGAGCGAGACTGACCCCGCCGTACCTGTCGGTGAACGCCAGGTCGACGAGGCCTGCTGTGGCTCGGAACGAATACAAGAAAGGGACCTACTTCAGACTGTGCTTACTTAAGGAAATCAGGAACGTCGAGCTCGTCATCGCTGTACTGGACGCTCGGAGCGGGCTTCTTGGCGACCGGGGCGGGCTCGGCCGGCGGGGCAGCAGGCGGAGGCGTGGCCGGGGCGGGCTTGGCGGGCGCGGCGGCCGGGGTCTCCTCGGCCTCCTCGGTGCGCCGGGTCGCGACCGCGGTGGCCACGGCGGCGGTCTCACCGTTGTTGGCGGACTGGGAGGCGGTGGAGCGGCCCTGCACGCTGCCGAGCGCCGAGGCGCCCTCGCGACGCTTGGGCATGCCACCGTCGAAGCCCGCGGCGATCACCGTGACCCGGACCTCGTCGCCGAGCGCGTCGTCGATGGTCGCGCCGAAGATGATGTTGGCCTCCTCGTGGACCGCGTCGGCGACCAGCGCGGCGGCCTCGTTGATCTCGAAGAGACCGAGGTCGGAGCCGCCCGCGATCGAGAGCAGGACTCCGTGGGCGCCGTCGATCGATGCCTCCAGCAGCGGCGAGGAGACGGCCATCTCGGCGGCCTCGACGCTGCGGTTGTCACCGCGGGCCGAGCCGATGCCCATCAGCGCCGAGCCGGCGTTGGACATGACCGACTTCACGTCGGCGAAGTCGAGGTTGATCAGGCCGGGCGTGGTGATCAGGTCGGTGATGCCGGAGACACCCTGCAGCAGCACCTGGTCGGCCTGGCGGAACGCATCCATCACCGACACGTTGCGGTCCGAGATCGACAGCAGCCGGTCGTTGGGGATGACGATGAGGGTGTCCACCTCCTCGCGGAGCTTGCTGATCCCCTCCTCGGCGGAGTTGGCGCGACGGCGGCCCTCGAAGGCGAACGGGCGGGTCACCACACCGATGGTCAGGGCGCCGAGGGAGCGGGCGATGCGGGCCACGACCGGGGCGCCACCGGTGCCGGTGCCGCCACCCTCGCCGGCGGTCACGAAGACCATGTCGGCGCCCTTGATGACCTCTTCGATCTCGTCGGCGTGGTCCTCGGCCGCGCTCTCCCCCACGCTCGGGTTGGCGCCGGCACCGAGACCGCGGGTCAGCTCGCGACCGATGTCGAGCTTGACGTCGGCGTCGCTCATCAGCAGCGCCTGGGCGTCGGTGTTGATGGCGATGAACTCGACCCCCTTGAGGCCGACCTCGATCATCCGGTTGACAGCGTTGACGCCGCCGCCACCGATGCCGACGACCTTGATGATCGCCAGATAGTTCTGTGCAGCTCCCACGGTGGTCGCCCCTTCGCTCGCTGGTTGGCTCTCACGGCGAGTTCTGAACCCTTACCCTCAACCTGAGGGTTATAGTTATGTCAACCTCGCCGTTCTCAGAACAGTAGGCAGACGTACGTCCTCAAACTGGCGCGACACGCGGACGCGGATCAGTTGTGCCGATCTCGTGCCGTCCGGTAGGGGCAATATGGCAGAGCCATCCGGTAGGGAAGATCAGTCGACGCTCTTGCTGGTGACGGGCTGGCCGGGCACGGAGACGTCGTAGCGGGCCACGTCGGGCTCGGCCTTCATCAACGCGACCAGAACGTCGGCCTTGGTGTCGGACTGGGCGCTGCTCCCCCACACCACCCGCTTGTCGTTGCGCAGCTCCAGGGAGATCGAGTCGACGGTGGTCACCTCGACGTGGTCGACCGTCTTGGCGAGGTCGGCCGGGAGCGCCGAGGCCACCGCGGCCGCCTCGCGGAGCGCGTCGGAGTTGGCGCCGGTCACGGTGTTCACCATCGGCAGACCACGCGGCGCCTTCTTGTAGTCCCAGAAGACGGTGCCGGTCTCGTCGAGCGCACGGAGCCGACCGCCGATGGAGACGACTGCCACCGGCGTACGTTCGGTGACGTCGACCCGGATCTTGTCGGGCCACTCGCGCGAGACGTTGACCGAGCGCACCATCGGCAGCCCGTTGAGCACGCGCACTTGTACGGCCTCGAGGTCGGCGGTGGCCAGCGGCTCCCCGACAGGGACGGCCGCGAACTCGACGACCTGCTTGGCGCTGGTCATCTTCATCGCGCCGTGCACCGAGGTGCCCTTGACCTGCAGCCAGGTGGAGAAGTAGACCGCCCAGATCCCGCCGAGCAGGAGCGCGATGACCAGGGTGCCGACGATGAGGTAGCGCCATGCCAGCCAGCGCCGGCGCCACTGGCGCCGGGCGAAGGCCTTACGGCTCTTCAGGGTCGCCGGATCGACGGCAGCACGCTCGTCCTGAGACTCCGGCTCCGACTCAGCGCCGGCCTGGGCCTCCTCCGAGTCAAGGTCGATCTCGCGCTCCCCGGACGCCGACTGGGCGATCTCCAGGGCCTCGGCGATCTCGGTGTCCGATCCCTTCTCCCCCATGCTCGCCTCCCCCAGCGTTACTGCTCTGCCCTACGTAGCGCGGCGAGCACCATCGGGCCCACCTCGGTCACGGTACCTGCCCCGAGCGTCAGAACCAGGTCACCCGGTCGGGCGCGGCGAGCCAGCTCGGCGGCGGCCTCCTCGAGACCGGCGACGCTGACGACCCGGTCGGGCGGCAGCGGCACCGCGTCGGCGACCAGCTTGCCGGTGACCTCGGGGTCGTAGTCCTCGCGGGCGAGGTAGACGTCGAGGACGACGACCTCGTCGGCGGCGCCGAGCACGCGGCCCATCTCCTCGCCGAAGATCCGGGTGCGAGAGACCATGTGCGGCTGGAAGGCGACGATGAGCCGCCCCTGCCCCGCCACGGACCGGCCGGAGACGAGGTCGCCGGCGATCTCGGAGGGGTGGTGTGCGTAGGAGTCGTAGACGCGTACGCCTGCGGCCTCTCCCTTGCGCTCCATCCGCCGCCGGGTGCCGGTGAAGGACTCCAGCCCCGCCTTGAGCAGGTCGAAGGAGTGACCGAGACGCAGGCCGACGGTCAACGCGGCCAGCGCGTCGGCGACGTAGTGGCGCCCGGGGATCTGCAGCGTGATCCGGCCCAGCTCGTCGAGCCCGTCGACGACGGTGAAGGAGGAGGTGGTGCCCTCCAGCACGATGTCGACGGCGCGTACGTCGGCCAGCTCCGACTCACCGACGCCGACGAAGCGGCGACCGAGCGAGTGGGCGACGTGGCGCAGGTCCGCGGCGCCGGGGTCGTCGATGACCGCGACCAGGAACCCGTCGGGCGCCAGCCGCCCCACGAACTGGGCGAAACCCTCGCGGTAGGCCTCCTCGGTCCCCCACTGGTCGAGGTGGTCGGCCTCGACGTTGGTGACGACCGCGGCGTACGGCTTGTAGACGAGGAAGGCGCCGTCGGACTCGTCCGCCTCGGCGACGAACAGGTCGCTCGAACCCTCGGCGGCGTTGGTGCCCGAGGCGGCCAGCTCGCCGCCGACGGTGTAGGTCGGCGCAGCGCCCGCAGCCTGCAGGGAGACGGTCAGCAGCGAGGTGGTGGTGGTCTTGCCGTGGGTGCCGGCCACGGCGAGGACGCGGCGGCCCTCCATCACCGAGGCCAGGCCGGCCGAGCGCGGGTAGATCCGCAGGCCCTTCGCCACGGCAGCGACGTACTCGGGGTTGTCCTCGCGGATCGCGGTCGAGACGATCAGCGTGTCGACGCCCTCGACCTGGGAGGCGTCGTGACCGACGTAGACGGTCGCGCCCTCCTCGCGCAGCGCCGCGACCATCGAGGAGTCGGCGCCGTCGCTGCCGGAGACCTCGATCCCGCGGGCCAGCATGACCCGGGCGATCGCGGACAGACCCGCCCCACCGATGCCGATGAAGTGGACCCTGCCCAGCTGCTCGGCCGGCAGGATGTGCTCAGGAACCGGAACTCTCATGCCGACGCCTCCGTCGCGAAGAAGAAAGAATACGGACGCGTCGACATGTTGTGCCCGCGGTTCGCTCGCTGACGCTCGCTCACGACCTACCTCCTTGCGCCGTCTCCAGGACGATCCGTGCCAGTCGTTCGTCGGCGTCGCGCGGCACCAGGTCGCTGGCGGCCTTCGACATCGCCTCGAGCCGGGCGCGGTCGGTGACGATCGGGGGTACGTGGCTGGTGACCCAGGCGGCGTTCATGTCGGCGTCGGAGACGAGCACGGCGCCACCGGCGTCGACGACGGCGCGGGCGTTGAGGGCCTGTTCGCCGTTGCCGATCGGGAGGGGCACGTAGACGGCCGGCACTCCCACGGCGCTCGCCTCGATCACCGAGTTGGCGCCGGAGCGGCAGATCATCAGGTCGGCGGCGGCGAGCGCGAGATCCATCCGGTCGACGTAGTTGAGCACGTGGTAGCCGGGGCCGGGCGAGACCAGCTCGTTCTTCGGGCCGATCACGTGGAGCACCTGGATCCCGTTGCTGGCCAGGACCGGGTAGGCACCGGAGACCGACTCGTTGATCGTCCGGGCGCCCTGCGAGCCGCCGGTGACCACGATCGTGGGGCGGTGCTGGTCGAGCCCGAAGAAGCTGCGGGCCTCGGCGCGCAGCGCCCAGCGGTCCATCGTCGAGATCATCCGGCGGATCGGCAGCCCGATGTATTCGGCCTTGGGCAGCTTGGTGTCCGGGAAGCTCACCGCGACCCGGTCCGCGAGGCGAGCACCGACCTTGTTGGCGTAGCCGGGCATCGAGTTGCCCTCATGGACGATCACCGGGATGTGGCGCCGCTTCGCAGCGACGTAGGCCGGCACCGAGACGTACCCGCCGTAGCCGACGACCACGTCGGGCCGGACCCGGTCGAGCACCTCGTAGGTCGCGTCGACCGCGCCCTTGAGGTTGGCCGGCACCTTCAGCAGGTCGCTGCTGAGCTGGCGCGGCATCGGGACCGGCGGGATCAGCTCGAGCGGGTAGCCCGCGGCGGGAACGACCTGGTTCTCCAGGCCGCGAGGCGTGCCGAGGCAGGTCACCTCCACGCTGGGGTCCAGACGGCGCAGGGCATCAGCCGTGGCGAGCAGGGGGGATGTGTGTCCGGCGGTGCCACCACCGGCGAGGAGGGCCTTCATGATGCCTCCGAACTTATCGGTTGCGTTGAGCGGACCGGTAAGCGGCTGCCTGGCGCGCACGATCCTTTGCCAAGGCTTTACGCTGCTTCAGCGCCGCGGCTGCCGCCGGTTCACGACGGGCGAAGCCGATCACGACGCCCAGCGCCACCATCGACGGGATCAGCGCCGAGCCGCCGTAGGAGACCAGCGGCAGCGGGATGCCGATGACGGGCAGCAGCGCGAGCACCATGCCGACGTTGATGATCATCTGGCCCAGCAGCCAGACCAGCACGCCGAAGCTGAAGTAGCGTACGAACGGCCGGTCGGTCTGGCGCGCGACCTTGACCAGCGCGAAGGCGAGGGTCAGGAAGAGGCCGACGACGAGCAGGGTGCCGACCAGGCCGAGCTCCTCCCCGAGCACGGCGAAGATGTAGTCGGTGTGGGCCTCCGGCAGGTCGCCCCACTTCTGCTGCGATGCCCCGATCCCCTGGCCCAGGATGCCGCCCGAGCTGAGTGCGTAGAGGCCGTGGGAGGGCTGCCAGCCCTGTCCGTGGTAGTCCTTGAACGGGTCCGCGAAGCTGGTCAACCGGGCGAGCCGCTCGGTGTCGGTGCTGATCAGGAAAAGCACCGAGACGCCGATGATCGAGATCGCCATCCCGAACAGCCGCCCGGGCGCCCCGACCACCCACAGCATCCCGAGCACGATCGCGAAGAAGACCAGGGCGGTGCCGAGGTCCCGGCCGGCGAGGACGAGGCCGGTGGCCAGCGCGATGCCCGGCAGTACCGGCATCAGCACCTCGTGGAGGCTGTCGAGCCGGCGCTCCTTGAGTGCGTAGACGTGGGCCGCCCACAGCACGATCCCCAGCTTGGCGATCTCGCTCGGCTGGATCTTGACCGGGCCGGCCCCGATCCAGTTCTGCTGTCCGTTGACGTCGTGGCCCAGGAAGATGGTCAGGAAGAGCAGCACGCAGGCGATGACGTATCCCGGCCAGGCCAGCCGTCGCAGGTGCTTCGGCCGGATCCGGGAGGCGATGAACGCACATGGGATGCCGATGATCACCCACAGCACCTGCCGCCCGACGATCGCGTAGGAGTTGCCCATCTGGGTGTAGGCCCACACGCTCGAGGCGCTCAGCACCATGATCAGCCCGATGGTCAGCAGCAGCGCGGTGCTGGTGAGCAGCAGGTAGTAGGCGGCCAGCGGCCGGTTCAGCGCCACTCTCAGCGCGTGGAACCAGGCCTTGAGGTAGCCGAGGACCGACTTCGGGTACGCCTTGGCCTGCTCGGCCGAGCCGGAACCGGTCTGGTCGGGGCTGGTGGTCGTCACGGCCTACCTCCCAGTTGCGGTGCGACGTACGTCCATTACATTCTCGCCGCCGTCTCCGCGTTCGCGGCGCATCTCCTCCGCGTGTCGCCCCAGCCGAGGCGTCACCCGCGTCGGCCGAAGCGTCACCCGCGTCGGTCGAGCTGGCAGCGCGGTACCAACTCGACCGACCGGAGTGACGTCTCGGCGGGTGGGGTCAGATCTGGCGGCGTACGGCGTCCGCGAAGGCGTCGCCGCGGGCCTTGTAGTCGCGGAACTGGTCCTGGCTGGCGCAGCCGGGGGCCAGGAGCACGGTGTCGCCGGGCTTGGACAGGGCTGCGGCGATCTCGACCGCCTCCGCGAGGGCGGCCACACCGTCGGGGTCTTCGAGCTCGACGATCTCCAGGTCGCCGGCGTGGGCGGCGAGGGCCGAGGCGATGACGTCGCGGTCCTGGCCGATCAGGATGACGGCCCGCAGCCGGTCGTGGATGGAGGCGACCAGGTCCTCGAAGCGGGCACCCTTGGCCAGCCCGCCGGCGATCCAGATCACCGGGTCGTAGGCCTGCAGCGAGGCCTGGGCGGCGTGCGGGTTGGTCGCCTTGGAGTCGTCGACCCAGGTGACGCCGCCGGCCTCGGCGACGACCTCGATGCGGTGGCCGTCGGGACGGAACGACTTCAGCCCGTCGCGTACGGCGGCCTGGGAGACCCCGTGCGCCCGGGCGAGCGCGGCCGCGGCCAGCGCGTTCTGGACGTAGTGGGGTGCGGACGAGGCGAGGTCGGAGATCTGGCACAGCTCCGCGGCGGAGGTCTGACGCTCCTCGACGAAGGCCCGGTCGACCAGGATGTCCTCGACGATCCCGAGCTGACCCACCGCCGGGGTGCCGAGGGTGAAGCCGATCGCGCGGGCGCCCTCGACGACGTCGGCCTCCTCGACCAGATGCAGCGTGGCCTCGTCGGCGACGTTGTAGACGCAGGCCCGCTCGACGCCCTCGTAGACGCGGCCCTTGTCGGCGGCGTACTCCTTCATCGAGGGGTACCAGTCGAGGTGGTCCTCGGCGATGTTGAGGACGACTGCGGCCTCGGCGCCCATCGAGGAGGTGTAGTGGAGCTGGAAGGAGGAGAGCTCCACGGCGAAGACGTCGTAGGGCTCGGGGTCCATCACGGCCTCGACGATGGGCAGGCCGACGTTGCCGACGGCGACGGACCGGAGCCCGGCGGTACGCAGGATGTTGTCGAGCATCTGCACGGTCGTGGTCTTGCCGTTGGTGCCGGTGACCGCCAGCCAGGAGGCGGCGTTGTCGGGGTCGCGCAGCCGCCAGGCGAGCTCGACCTCTCCCCAGATCGGGATCCCGCGCTCGCGCGCCTGGGCGAGCAGCGGAGCCGTCGGCCTCCAGCCCGGTGAGGTGACCACGACGTCGACGTCGTCGGGCAGCACGTGGGTGGCGCCCTCACCGAGGCGTACGTCGGCACCCAGGATGCCGAGGAGCTTGGCCTTCTCCTGGCGCTCCTCGTCGCCCGGCGACTCGTCGAGCGCGATCACCGAGGCACCCAGGTGGGTGAGGTTGTCGGCGGCGGCGAAACCGGAGACGCCGAAGCCGGCCACGACCGCCTTCACGCCCTCCCAGGAGTCGTTGCGGCCCAGCTTGTCGAGCTTCTCAGCCATGTCGTCCGGCTCGGTCATCAGATGGTCGCCACCCATTCGGCGTAGAAGATTCCCAGACCGGCAGCGACGCAGAGACCGGTGATGATCCAGAACCGGATCACCACGGTCACCTGTTCCCAGCCGAGCATCTCGAAGTGGTGATGGATCGGTGTCATCCGGAAGATCCGCTTGGGGGTGCCGGTCACCTTGCGGGTGAGCTTGAACCAGCCCGTCTGCAGGATCACCGAGAGCGTCTCAGTGACGAAGAGGCCGCCGAGGATGATCAGCAGGAACTCGGTGTGCGACAGGATCGCGAAGCCGGCCAGCACCGAGCCGAGCGCGAGCGAGCCGGTGTCGCCCATGAAGATCCTCGCCGGGCTGGCGTTCCACCACAGGAAGCCGATGCAGGCGCCGCTGATCGCGGCGCCGAGGATCGCCATGTCGAGCGGGTCGCGCACCTCGTAGCAGGTGCCGATCTCCACGCTCGGGCGGCCGCAGCGCTGGTTGTTCTGCCAGATCGAGATGATCGTGTAGGCGGCGAAGACGATCGCCGAGGAGGCCGCCAGCAGCCCGTCCAGGCCGTCGGTGAGGTTGGTGGCGTTGGACGTGCCGGTGACCATGATCCAGAAGATGACCAGCAGCAGGGCGCCACCGAGCCAATAGAGGATCCCGTCGCCGCCGAGGAAGTGTGGACCGAAGTCACGGATGAAGGAGAGCTGGTCGGCCGCCGGCGTGATGCCGTCGGCGTTGGCCAGGCTCGGATGGATCGCGACCGCGCCGAAGCCCACCGCGACCAGTGTCTGTCCGACCATCTTGGACCACGCGCGCAGACCGAGGTTGCGCTGCATGAAGACCTTGATGAAGTCGTCGACGAAGCCGACCGCGGCCATGCCCACGAGGAGGAAGAGGAGCAGATAGGCCGTCGCGCTCGGGGCGTCCCCGGTCAACAGCTTGGCCGCGAAGTAGCCCACGACGACCGAGATCACGATCGCGACGCCACCCATGGTCGGGGTGCCGCGCTTGGTGCGGTGGGTGGTCGGGCCGTCCTCGCGGATCTCCTGGCCGTAGCCCAACTTCGTGAACTGTACGATCGCAAATCGGGTGCCGAGCAGCGAGAACAGAAGCGCAATCGCTCCGCTCAGCAAGATCGCTCTCATGTCAGCCGGGTGCCTTCCTTGCCATGCCGTTCCTGGTCCTTGCCCCCGGGCCGGTGTGCATAGCGAAGACACCGGCCCCCGGCATTCTTCCCTACGGGTTCGCCGGCTCTGCGGCACCCCGCCGTATCAGCACATCGATCACTGTGCGGTCAACGCCGTACGCACGATCTCGCGGTCGTCGAACGGGTGGGTGACGCCGTTGATCTCCTGGCCCGTCTCATGCCCCTTACCTGCGATGACGACGATATCGCCGGGCTCGGCGAGGCTGATCGCGCGGACGATCGCGGCCCGCCTGTCGCCGATCTCCTCGACGCTCGCGCTGCCGCCGGTCGTACCCTCCAGCACCTGTCGCCGGATGCTCGCCGGGTCCTCGGTGCGGGGGTTGTCGTCGGTGACGATCACGTGGTCGGCCAGCCGTGCGCTGATCTCCCCCATGATCGGCCGCTTGCCGGTGTCACGGTCTCCCCCGGCACCGATCACGACGATCAGCCGGGACTCGGTCAGCGGACGGAGCGTGCCGAGCGCGGCCTCGACCGCGTCCGGCTTGTGCGCGTAGTCGACGACGACGGTGAACGGCTGGCCCTCGTCGATCCGCTCGAGGCGTCCAGGGACTCCGGAGCCCTTCGCCAGGGCGGTGGCGACCTCGCGCACCACCGTCTCCTCGCCGTACGCGTGGTGGATGCTCGCCAGGGCGGCGAGGGTGTTGCTGACGTTGTAGTCGCCGGCCAGCGGGCTGGCGCCCGGGAACTCCAGGCCGTCGGGGCCGTGGACGGTGAAGCTGGAGCCGTCGGGGCGCAACTCGACGTCGGTGGCGCGCCAGTCGGCGGTGTCGTCGTGCAGGGCGTAGGTGAGGATCGGGATGGTCGCCTCCGCGGCGAGGCGGCGGCCGTGCTCGTCGTCGATGTTGACGATGCCCAACATCGCCCGCTCCGGGGTGAACAGGTCGGCCTTCGCCGCGTAGTAGTCCTCGACCGTGTCGTGGAAGTCGAGGTGGTCGCGGCCGAGGTTGAGGAAGACGGCGACGTCGAAGACGACCCCGTCCACGCGACCCATCACCAGAGCGTGGGAAGAGACCTCCATGGCGCACGCCTCGGTCCCCTCCTCGACCATCCGGGCGAAGAGACCGTGCAGGTCGGGAGCCTCGGGCGTGGTCAGCGGCGTCTTCACGTCGCGCCCGCCGATCCGGGTGCCGACGGTGCCGATGACGCCGGCGCGGTGGCCGGCGTCGAGCAGCGCGCTCTCGGCCAGGCGGGTGGTCGTCGTCTTGCCCTGGGTGCCGGTGACCCCGATCAGCCGGAGCCTGCCCGACGGGTTGCCGTAGACGCGGGCCGAGAGCGCGCCGAGTACCTTGCGCGGCTGCTCCACGAGCAGCACGGGCACCTCACCGAGCCCCTGGGACTCCAGCTCGGCGGCGCCTACCGCGTCGGTGAGCACCGCCACCGCACCGGCCTCGACGGCACTGGCGGCGTAGGTCGCACCGTGCGCCCGACTTCCCGGGAGCGCGGCGTAGAGGTCGCCCGGCAGCACCCGTTGGGAGCTCAGCGTGACCCCGGTGACGCGGGCCTCGCCCCGAGCCTCCAGGCCGAATTCGCCGGCCAGGTCGGCCAACGTCACCGGTTCGGTCACTCGCGGGCGGGTCGGGCTCTTGGGATCCGCCGTCTCGTACGCACTGCTCACCTGCCGAAGGTTATCCGCCCGGCGGGACCAGGTCCCGCCGGGCCGACACCGGGCGCGGCGTGGCGAGCCTCAACCGGCAGGTTGCAGCGTCGGCGCGACGGACTCGGAGGTCTCGGCGGTCTCGGCGGTCTCGGCCGACTCGGCGGCCGTGATCAGCTTGTGGCCGCTGGCCAGGACGGGGATCGCGATCAGGAAGGCGGCGGCGCCGACGTAGAAGGCCACCGACTGGTCGGTCGCCTCGGCGATCCTGCCCGCGGCGAAGGGGGCGAGACCGCCGCCGATGAAACGTACGAAACCGTAGGCCGAGGACGCGATCGGCCGCTCCACCGGCGAGACCAGCATGACCGCCTGGGTGGTCAGCGTGTTGTTGAGGCCGACGAAGATGCCGGACAGGACGACGGCCACGATGACCACGCTCGGCGAGGAGACGCCGAGGCCGATGACGGCGAGCAGGGCACCGAGACCGAGCAGGTTGACGTAGAGGGTCGGCGCGGTGCCGAAACGTCGCTGCACCCACGGCGCGCCCCACACGGCGAAGACGGCGACCAGGATGCCCCAGGCGAAGAAGACCCAGCCGAGCTGGAGCGGGTCGTGCAGCCCCATCGGGTAGGGGGCGTAGCCGAGCAGGGTGAAGAAGCCCCAGTTGTAGAGCAGCGCCATGATGCCCATCGTCAGCAGCCCGCGGTGGCGCAGCGCGGCGAGCGGCGCGAGCAGGGTGACCTTCTTCTCCGGCTTGGGCGTCGGCGGCAGGAAGACCAGCGTGGCGACCAGCGCGATCGCCATCAGCGCGGAGACGCCGAAGAACGGGCCGCGCCAGGAGATGCCACCGAGGACGCCGCCGAGGAGCGGACCGACCGCGATGCCGAGGCCGAGCGCGGTCTCATAGAGGATGATCGCCCCCGCGAACCCGCTGGTCGCCGAGCCGACGATCACGGCGAGGCTGGTGGAGATGAACAGCGCGTTGCCCAGGCCCCAGCCGGCCCGGAAGCCGACGATGCCGTCGACACCGTCGACGGTCCCGGCCAGCCCGGCGAAGACCACGATCAGCACCAGGCCGAGGACCAGCGTCCACTTGGCGCCGATCCGGCTGGAGACCCAGCCGACCCCGATCATCGCCACGGCGGTCACCACGAGGTAGCTGGTGAACAGCAGCGACACCTGGGCGGGCGTCGCCGCCAGCTCCTCGGCGAGCACCGGCAGGATCGGGTCGACGAGCCCGATGCCCATGAACGACACCACGCACGCGAACGCGACCGCCCACACGGCGCGTGGTTGCTTGAACGGACTTGCGGCAGCTGCCCCTTGGTGGGAGCTCATTCTTCTTGCCTCTTCTCAGACGTTGGTTTCGTACGCGTCGCCGGCAGGCCGGCGCGTCAGGAATCGAGCACGGCGTCGACGAGCCGGTCGAGTGCGGGCAGCGCCGCCGCAATGGCGGCGCGGTCCTCGGCGGAGACCCGGGCCAAGGCGGCGCCGAGCACACCGGCTCGCTGCCCACGCCTGGTCTCGAGGACCTCTCGGCCGGCGTCGGTGACCTCGACCAGGACCGCCCGCCTGTCGGCTTCATCGGCGACCCGGGCGAGCATCCCCTGCTGGGTGAGCCGGTTGACCAGCTGCGTCATCGCGGGCTGGGACACCCCGGCGACCCGCGCCAGGTCGGTGACCCGTTGCGGTCCCGTCCTCGCCAGCCCGGCCAGCACCGTGGCCGCCGTCGGCGACACGTCCCCCGCGGTCGACACCTCCCGCACCAGCCGCACCACCTTCTCGAGGGCGATCGACAGGTCACGTCCGGAGGCAGATGTCGTGCTCACCCAAGAAACATAACATACCTATGTTATGCATTTGAGCCGGATCATCTGTCTCATCCGTCACAGCGCACAGGCAGTTCCTGCACTTCTCCGGTGTTGCGTTGCCCGAGTAGTGCACGCCTGAGAAATGTGCAGGGACACCCGGTGAACCGGGTATCCCTGCAACCGGCACAACTCACCAGCCAGTAGGCATCTTCGAAGGCTCGGTGCCGGTCGGCGGGACGCCGTAGCGGCGCAGGGCGAAGGACATGATCTGGGAGAAGACCGGGCCGGTGACGGTGCCACCGCCACCGCCGTTGCCGGGGTTGTGGATGGCCACATAAACCGTGAACCGCGGGTCGTCGGTGGGAGCGAAGCCGCCGAAGGAGACCGTGGTGGTGCCGTCGTAGCACTTGCACTCGGAGTTGACCCGCTGCGCGGTTCCGGTCTTGCCGGAGACGCGGTAGCCGGGGACGGCGGCCTGCGGAGCGGTGGCGTTGTCCGGGTCGTTGATGACCCGCTCCATCATCTCCGCGGTCTGGGAGGCGGCCTCCTCGGAGACCACACGGGTGCGATCCGCGGTGTCGGTGCCGACCTCGATGCCGGAGTTGTTGGTGGCGCTCCCGGCGATCAGGCTGGGGTCGATGCGTACGCCGCCGTTGGCGATCGTGTTGAGCGCGGCGGTCATCTGCACGGCGTTGACCGAGATCGACTGACCGAAGTCGATGCGGTCCTCGTCGGCTGGGTTCCAGGTCTCCGGCGAGGCGAGCAGACCGGCCGACTCGGTGTCGAGGCCGAGGCCGGTGCGCCGGCCCTGGCCGAAGGCGGAGAGGTAGTCGCGCAGCTGGCCGTCCTCGTACTTGTTCGCGGCCATCACGGTGCCGATGTTGGAGGACTTCGCGATCACCCCGGCCAGGGTGAGCTTCTCCATGCCGTGCTCGTACCAGTCATGGATGTCGGCGTCGCCCGAGCTGTAGGACCCCGGCACCTTGAGCCGGGTCGAGGGCGAGACGAGACCCTGGTCGAGCAGGCCGGCGACGGTGAGCACCTTCTGCACCGAGCCGGGCTCGTAGACGTTGGAGAGCGCGTTGCTCCCGCGCAGCGTGTTCGGCGATGCTCCCGGATCACGGGCGTCGAAGGTCGGGTAGTCGGCCAGACTCAGGATCTCACCGGTCTGGGTGTCCATGACCACCGCCATCCCCGACTCCGCGCGCGACTTCTGCACGGCCTCCATCAGGGTCTGCTGCACGTAGTACTGCAGGTCGCGGTCGAGGGTGAGCTTCAGGTCGTCGCCGTCTACGGGAGCGACGCGGTTGTTGGTGCCCAGCGGCATCCGGGTGCCGCTTACCGGGCTGGTCGCGTCGTATTCCGCATGCCCGTCCTTGCCGGCCAGGTGCTTGTCGAAGGCGGCCTCCAGGCCCGCCAGCGGGCGCTGGTCGTTGCCGAGGAAGCCGACCAGGTTGGCCGCCACGTCGCCGTTGGGGTAGTTGCGCAGCGGGTCACGGCTGGTCCACAGCCCCTGATAGCCCTCCTTGCCCGCCTTCTCGACCGCGGCGGTCGCCTGGGTCGCGGGCACCTGACGCTTGATGTACTGGAACCGGCTGCCGTCCTTGCGGAGCTTCGCGAGCGCCGAGGCGTAGTCGACGCCGAGCTCCTTGGCCAGGAACGCCGCGATCGCCGGGGCGTCCTTCTTCGTCTGCTTCGGGTCGGCCAGCACCATCAGCCCGTCGGAGGAGTCGGCCAGCGCCTCGCCGTCACGGTCGAGGATCTCGCCGCGCTCGGCCGGCAGCACGACATCGACGACGTTCTCGGCGGCCGCCATCGCGGCGTACGAGTGCGGGTCGATGCCCTGCAGCTGCACCAGCCGGCCCCCGAAGACCGAGAGCACCATCGCCACCAGGATGAAGCCGACGCGGAGCCGGATGTGCACCGGCCCGCGTCGCTGCGTCGCCTTCGGCGTTGACCTCGAGGCAGAGCGGCGCGCCGGCCGGCGGACCTTCCGCTTGACCTGTCGCTGGGCCATCGCTCCGCTCCCCTACCGAGCCTCGCCCGAAGACGTACGCTGCTGCTCCTCGGCCGTCTGCTTCTCGGCCGCCTCCTGCTCGCGCTTCTTCTCGGCGAGCTCGGCCGCCTTCTTCTTCGCGGCGGCCGCCTCGGCCGCCTTCTGCTCGGCGACCAGCACGCTGTAAGGCTTGGCGACCTTCGGGTGCAGCGGCGGTGTCGCGGACCGGTCGGCCGCGGCCGCCTCGCCCTCGATCTTGGCCTCGGGGACCCGGAGCATGGCCGCGTTCTGCGGGACGACCATGCCGAGATCCTTCGCCTTGGCGGCGATCTTGTGCGGGTCCTCCATCTTCTTCAGCTCACCGTCGAGTGCCTGCTCCCGGGCGGCCAGCGTGGTCGCCTGCTCCTGGAGACGCTGCTCCTGGAAGGCCGACTGCTGCATGGAGGTGTTGAAGACCAGCAGACCCACGACGCCACCGATGAGCAGCATCGAGACGAGCACGACGAACGGCAGCCGCGGCGCCATCGGGGCAGGCAGCGGCGCCGGCACGGCGGTGAGCCGTGTCTGGGTCGTCTCGGTGGCCCGGTCCGGGCTGCGCACGGGCGCCTGTGGCGCGGCGGCGATGCTCATCTGGCTGCTCCAGGGTTCGACTTGGCTGTGTTGTCTCTTGGGTTGGATCGTGGCTTGATGCGCTCCACCGCGCGCAGTCGCACCGAGGCGGCGCGCGGGTTCTCCTCGATCTCTTGTTCGTTGGCCTGCTCGGCACCACGGGTGAGCAGGCGGAACGACGGCTCGGCCTCGGGCGGCACGAACGGCATGTCCGGAGGTACGTCCAGCTTCGTCGCCTCGGCGAAGGCCCGCTTGGTGAGCCGGTCCTCGAGCGAGTGGTAGGACTCCACGACCACCCGGCCGCCCAGACCGACGGCCTCGAGAGAGTCCGGCAGTGCCGTACGCAGCGCCCCGAGCTCGTCGTTGACCTCCATCCGCAGCGCCTGGAAGGTGCGCTTGGCCGGATGTCCGCCGGTGCGACGGGCAGGTGCCGGGATCTCCGCGTAGAGAAGCTCCACCAGAGGCCCGCTCGTCGTGAACGGCACCGTCTCGCGACGCTTGACGACGGCGTAGGCGATCTTCTTGGCGAACTTCTCCTCGCCGTAGTCCCGCAGGATCCGGGTCAGGTCCGCCGCGGAGTAGTTGTTGAGGACGTCCGCCGCGGTCTGACCCCGGGTGGCGTCCATCCGCATGTCGAGCGGCGCGTCCTCCGCGTAGGCGAAGCCCCGCTCGCGCTGGTCGAGCTGCATCGAGGAGACACCGAGGTCGAAGAGGACCGCCTGGACCTCGTCCAGGCCCTGCCCGGAAACGACGTCGAGGATCTCGTCGTAGACCGCGTGGACGCCTGTCCACCGATCGCCGAAGCGGGCCAGCCGCTCCCCCGCGATGCCGAGGGCATAGGTGTCCCGGTCGATGCCGATCACGCGTGATCCAGGGATCCGCTCGAGGACGGCCTCGGTGTGACCACCGTGACCGGTCGTGCAGTCGACCAGCACGCCCCCATCGGCGAGCGCCGGCGCGAGCAGGTCGACGATGCGGTCGAGCATCACCGGCACGTGCTTCTGGTTCGTCACCGCCTCGACCCCCATCGCACGGCTTCGTCTGGTGTGTGTTCTGCCCCGCCTCGTTGAGAGAGCCACGGGCTGACAACGCCACGGATCCGCAGAGCCAGGTCTCATGCCCGCTCCGTCACCACCTGGGCCGTCCGGAGCCGGGGAAGGTGCCCCGGATGGCTGGATGAGTGGAGCGGGACTGAGACCTCGTCCTGCGGATCCGCTGTTGACTTGTTCGTTTCTGATCAGCTCTGCTGCTTGTCGCTTTGTCGATCTGTCCCTTTATCAGTCCGTCGACTCGTCGAGGTCTGCGAACTTGGCCTGTGCACCCGCGGAGTACTCCGCCCACTTGGCCGGGTCCCAGATCTCGATCCGGTCCATCACACCGATCACGACCACGTCCTTGACGATCCCGGCGTAGTCGCGCAGGAGCGGCGGAATGCCGATCCGGCCCTGCTTGTCGGGTGTCGTCTGCTCGGCCCCCGCAAAGAGGACACGGGCGTAGTCACGTGCGTCCCGAGAGGTGAGCGGCGTCTGCTGGGCCCGCTGCGCCTCCTGCATGAAGACGTCCTCGGGCCACACCACGAGGCAGTTCTCCTGACCTTGCGTCACGACAACCCCCTCCGCCAGTCGATCTCGGAACTTTGCCGGGAGGAAGATCCGGCCCTTCTCATCGAGCTTCGGCGTGTACGTGCCCATGAAGAACATGTGCTCGCCCCCGCGGTCAGCTCAACGTGGATCGTTCCTCCACTTTGCCCCACCGTACCCCACAATCCCCCACATTCAAACCACCTTCCTCCCCCACGAGGCGATTTCCCACCACCGCCCGCTCCCCCGGCCCGCGTGGGGCTGAAGCCGGCGGCATACCGCCTACAGGTCACAGTCGGGTGAATGACGCAGACGCCCGTAGGCGCTACCCCGTACGGTGTTCCCATAAGCAGGGTGAGTCGGAAGGACGCGACGTGACGACGCCGTTGGAGGCCCCAGGATCGGGCCCAGTGCATGTGGCAGAGATCGAGACATTGGTGCGGGTCGCGGGCCGCATTCGCGACAGCATCGAGAAGGTGATCGAAGGAAAGACCGACGTCGTCGACTCCACGCTGACCGTGCTGCTCGCCGAGGGACACCTCCTGATCGAGGATGTGCCCGGGGTCGGCAAGACCCAGCTCGCGAAGGCGCTGGCGCGCTCCATCGACTGTTCGGTACGCCGCATCCAGTTCACGCCCGACCTGCTCCCGAGCGATGTCACCGGGGTTTCGATCTTCAACCAGAACACCCGGGAGTTCGAGTTCCGCCCGGGTGGCATCTTCGCCAACATCGTGGTCGGCGACGAGATCAACCGTGCCTCCCCCAAGACCCAGTCGGCGCTCCTGGAGTGCATGGAGGAGCATCAGGTCACCGTCGACAACGTGACCTACCAGCTGGAGTCGCCCTTCATGGTGATCGCGACCCAGAACCCGATCGAGATGGAGGGGACGTACGCCCTCCCCGAGGCGCAGCGCGACCGGTTCATGGCGCGGGTCTCGGTCGGCTATCCGCCGGTGGCCTCCGAGATCGCGATGCTGACCAATCACAGCGCGGCCAACCCGCTCGACGACCTCGACCCGGTCACCGACGCCGTGGAGATCCGCAAGCTCGTCGGCGTCGTCAACCAGATCTACGTCTCGGAGGCGGTCCGCCGCTACACCGTGGCCCTGACCGCGGCCACCCGCACCAACAACGAGCTCGCCCTGGGCGCCTCGCCGCGGGCGAGCCTCCACCTCCTGCGAGCCGCCAAGGCTCATGCCGCCCTGCACGGACGCGAGTTCGTCCTCCCCGATGACGTACGCAGGCTGACCGGTCCGGTCCTCGCCCACCGTCTCCTCCCCAGCGCCTCCGCGGCGATGCACGGCCGCTCGGTCACCGACATCCTCGAGTCCGTCGTGTCCGCCGTGCCGGTGCCACAGACCTGACCCTCGGGCCGACTTCAAGGAGGGGCGCGATGCGTGAGGCACTGTCCGGACTGACCGTCCGAGGCCGGGCTTTCCTGGCCGCCGGGATCACCGCCATCGTCTGCGGGATCCTGCTGGACCAGTCCACACTGTCCCGGATCGGGATGCTGCTGGTCGCACTGCCGCTGGTCACAGCGGTGGTCGCCGCCTGGGGCCGCTACCGGCTCGCGCTCGTCCGCCACATCGAGCCGCACCTGACCGAGGCCGGTCAGCCGGCCAAGGTAGAGCTCACCATCGCCAACGAGGGCCGGATCCCCACCGGGACCCTGCTGCTGGAGGAGACGGTGCCGTACGCACTGGGTGGGCGCCCGCGCTTCGTGGTCGACCGGATCGGCTTCGGGTGGCGCCACAAGCTCGGATACCAGATCCGCTCCGAGATCCGGGGCCGCTTCGACATCGGCCCGATGCGTGTGACCGTGGCCGACCCGTTCGGCCTGGTCGAGCTCAATCGCGCGTTCCAGTCCACGATCCCGTTCACGGTCACCCCGAGAGTGGTCCCGTTGCCCGCGACTCCCCTGACCGGCAACGCCACCTCGTCGGGCGACTCCCGGCCGAGGGCGTTCCTCGGAGGCAGCGCGGAGGACGTCACGGTGCGTGAGTACCGCCGCGGCGACGAGCTGCGGCGGGTGCACTGGCGCAGCTCGGCGCGGCTCGGCGAGCTGATGGTGCGCCGCGAGGAGCAGCCCTGGCAGGCTCGTGCCACCGTCTTCCTCGACAACCGTCGCTCGGTCCACCGCGGCCAGGGTGCGGGCTCCTCCTTCGAGCACGCCGTGGTGGTCGCCGCCTCGGTCGCGGTGCACCTGGTCGAGGCCGGCTACTCGGTGCGGCTGGTGACCTCCGGCGGAAACACCCCCGGCGCCGCTGGCAGCGGTGAGCTCAACACCGGCTGGCACGACCGCGAGGGCCAGGCCGACGCGGCCGCCCTGCTGGAGGCGCTCGCCGTGGTCGAGACCGTCCAGCACCACCGCATCGACGCCTCGTGGATCGGCGAGGCCGGGCAGGGCGGAGTCACCGTCGCGGTGCTCGGCTCGCTGGACGAGGACGACGCCGGCGTGCTTCGCCGGGTGCGACACCACACCGGGGCCGCGCTCGCCTTCTCGCTCGCCGTGGACGGCTGGAGCGCGGTGCACCTGGCGCCGGAGCAACGGCGGCCCAGCGGCGTACCTCTGCTCATCCAGCACGGCTGGAAGGCGGTCGAGCTCGGGGTCGGCGACTCGGTGGCCACGCGCTGGCGCGAGCTCGGCACCCGGGGTGCGGCAGCGGGAGCGGGGGCGGCGCGATGATGACCTCCCGAGACGCACGCGGCGTGGTGCCCGCGATGGCGGTGCCGCTGACCTGTTTCCTGACCGTCCTGTTCGCACTGTCGTCGTGGGGTTCGTTCACGAGCACCCGCTTCCCCTACCTCGGCCCGATCCTGGTCGCCGGCCTGCTCGTGGTCGGCACCGGCATCTCCGCGCGGCTGCTGCGCGTGCACGGCTCGGTCGTGGTCCTGCTGCAGGTGCTCCTCGGCACGATCGCGACCGGCCTCCTGGTCGTGCAGCACCCCTTCCCCGTCACCGGCGCCGGACGGGCAAAGGTCACGGCCGAGATGACCGAGGCGTACGTCGCGTTCAACCCGTTCGACCTGCCGATGTCCGGGCCGGAGGTGGCGCCCTACCTCATCCCGGGCGGCGTCGCGGCGGTGCTGCTGGCCGACATCCTCGCCGTCTCGCTGCGGCGGCCGCCGATGATGGGGCTCGTGGTGCTGGGTGTCTTCACGGTGCCGTTCAGCATCATCGGCGCCGGCGGCGGGGGCGGGGTCTCCTGGGTCGTCTTCGCGCTCACCGCGATCTCGTTCCTGGTGATGCTCCGCCTCGACCGAGCCCAGCAGCTGAGCCGCTGGGGCCGGCGCCTCGACGATGACCTTCCGGTGGTGCCCGCCGCCGGGCCGGCGGTCATCGGCGTCTCCGCGGTCATGATCGCCCTGCTCACCCCGGCTTGGATGCCCAGCCCGAACGTCTCCCTTCCGGGCCTGGGGCCTGGCGACGGCAACGGCCCCCTGCGAGTGATCAACCCGACCGTCGGGCTCTACGACGACCTGCGCCGGCAGAGCGACCAGGTGATGGTGTCCGTGACCCCCGTCTACGGCGACACCGAGACTCCCCCGTCCTATCTCCGCGTCGGAGCCCTGACCAAGTTCACCGGCACGGAGTGGACCTCGGGCAACCGCGACGTACCCTCCGACCACAGCGGCGTGGCCACCTTCGAGCCGCCGATGTCCGACCCGACCCTGCTCGGCGATCCCACGACCTACCAGCTGCGGGCGAGCGCGAAGTTCCAGTCGACCTGGCTGCCGATCTTCGCCCATCCCCTCGAGGTCACCGCCCGGGGTCCGTGGCGATATGACGAGGACACCCTCGACTTCATGTCCACCGAGGGCAGGGACCAGACCGTCGCCGGGCAGAGCTGGCGGATGACCGCCGCCCCCGTCGAGCCGACCCAGGAGCGCCTCCTCGCCGCCGGCGACCCCGGCGTCGGCGCCCCACCGGGCATGACCGACCTCCCGCTGCTCCCCGACGAGATCGAGGAGATCGCCCTGGAGCGGACCGCCGGCCAGGACCGGCCGTTCGCCAAGGCGGTCGCCCTGCAGAACTGGTTCCGCCACAGCGGCGAGTTCACCTACAGCCTGGAGCGTGACGTCGGCGCCGACAGCGCGGCCCTGCTGGACTTCCTGACCGACAACAAGATCGGCTACTGCCAGCAGTACGCCACGGCCATGGCCGTGCTCGCTCGCGAGCTCGGCATCCCGGCCCGGGTCGCCTTCGGCTTCCTGGGCGGCGACCGGGACGAGGACGGCGTGTGGCAGTTCCGTGGCCGCGACCTGCACGCCTGGCCCGAGCTGTGGTTCGAGGACATCGGCTGGATTCGCTTCGAGCCGACCCCGTCGGCCGCAGACACCAGCGAGCCCGGCTACACCACGGGTGCGCTGAGCAATGCCAGCAACGAGCCGGAGGCGCCTGTTCCCAGCGCCGGCACGAGCGTCGCGCCGGTGCCCAACCGTCCGCAGCGCGAGGAGCCCGACACGCCCGAGGTCGCCGACACCGGCACCGAGGAGTCCAACGCCGGCGCCGTCTGGACCGGTCTGGGGATCGTCGCCCTGGCCGGCCTGATCGCGCTCGCGGCGCCGGCCGTGATCCGGCGCAGGCGGCGTACGACGCGGCTCGCGGGCGACGCCGAGGCCGGCTGGAGCGAGCTCGGCGACACCGCGATCGACCTCGGTCTCCCGTGGACCGGGACCCGTTCACCCCGGGAGGAGGCCACCGGCCTGGCCCCGCATCTGCAGGATCGCGAGCCGATGCTCGCGCTGCAGCGGATCGTGGCCGCCGTCGAGCGCAACCGCTACGCGGAGCGTCGCGACGCCGCGGCGGTCGGGAACGACGTACGCCTGGTCTCGGCCACGCTCAGGGAGCACGCTGATCGGCGTGCCCGTCGCCGGGCACGCCTGTGGCCGGCGTCGGTCTTCCGCCGCCCGCCGGCGCCAGCCTCCGACGGACCGGTTGCCCGGTCCGGGCGGGAGCTGATCTCGTCCTAGAGGTGGTCTCCCTGAGAGATCGTTCTCTCAGAGGTCGTTGTCGCGGCGGCGCTGCTTCCAGCGCTCGCTGGCCCGGTCGAAGAACGAGCTGCGGGGCGTGTGGTCCCCGTCGTCCTCCTCGACCGCGGCAGCACCACGAAGAGCGGTGAGCAGCACGGAGGTCGAGGCCAGCATCACCAAGAAGCCGACCACCCCGACGATCCACATCCGCGAGATCACACCGGTCATCAGCAACGCGACACCACCGGCGAGCACGATGCCCGCGATGACCGCGTGTCGACGTTGGGCACGGCGCAGAGCCGTGCCTCGGAGGGCGGAGGCGAACTTCGGGTCCTCCGCCGAGAGCGCGCGCTCCATCTGCTCGAGCAGGCGAAGCTCCTCTTCCGAGAGTGGCACCGTACCTCCCATGTCCTGTTGGGGCATCTCCAAGTCTAGGCTGGCCACCCTGAAGGCGGTAGTGAGCCCAGAAAATTCTTGCCCCTTGACGTTCTGCCACATGGCACAACCAGGACCGATTGTGTCAAGCGAAGTGGCTGGTGCGTCAACCCCGGCCCTGATCGAGCAGGCTCGCGCGGCGCACGAGGCTGGATCCGAAGCGTTCGGTGACCTGGTCGATGGCGCGATCGGCCTCGGACCAACCCCGCTCCCGCGCGCCGAGCACCAGCTGCCGGTCGGTGCCCTCGCGGGCGACCAGGTGCTCGACCCGGACCCCGACCAGGCGCAGAGCCCGGCCCCGGAGATTCAGCTCGTCGTAGAGGCGGACCGCGATGGCGTGCACCTCCTGGGTGACGTCGGTGGGATCAGGCAGCGTGCGCGAGCGCGAGATGGTCTTGAAGTCGGTGAACCGCACCGTCAGCGCGACCGTGCGGCCGACCGAGCCGGCCCGCCGCATCCGCCGGGTGACGCGGGCCGAGAGGCGCAACAGCTCGCGGACGATGTCCTCGCGGTCGCTCAGGTCGTGACCGAAGGTCTCCTGGGCGCCGGTGGACCGGTCCGGCAGGTCGGGCCCCAGCCGCCCGGTCAGCTCGCGCTGGTCGGTGCCGGTCGCGAGCCGGTGCAGGTGGCCGCCGAGGCGCGGGCCGAGGATCTGGTGGAGGGTCAGCACCGGGGTGCGCGCGATGTCGCCCACCGTCTCGAAGCCGAGCCGCCGCAGCCGGGTCCTCGTGCTCGGGCCGACGCCGTAGAGCTCACCGACGTCGAGCGGGTGGAGGAAGCCGGGGATCTCCTCCGGCCGGACGACCACGACGCCGTCGGGCTTCGCCTTGCGGCTGCCGACCTTGGCCACGCTCGGGGTGGGCGCGACACCGACCGAGCAGGTGATGCTCAGCTCCTCGGCGATCTGGCGGCGGATCCGCTGGGCGATCTCCTCGGGGCTCCCGAAGAGTCTGGTCGCTCCCCGTACGTCGAGGAACGCCTCGTCGACGCTGACCACCTCCACCAGCGGGGTGGCGCGGCGGAAGATCTCGCGGACCTGATGGGAGACCTCGGCGACCTCACCGGAGTCGAGACGGACCGAGACGAGCTGAGGGCACAGCCGTCTCGCCATCGAGCCCGGCATCGCGGCCCGCACGCCGTAGGCCCGCGCCGGATAGTTGGCGCAGGTCACCACCCCACGGGCGTGTCCCCCGACCACCACCGGCTGGTCCCAGAGCTCGGGCTGGTGCCTGATGGCCACCGACACGAAGAAGGCGTCCATGTCGACATGGAGGATCGGGGTGACCTCCGGAGCGCCAGCGGAGGAGGTCACCCCGATCCTCCAAGGACGCGGACAAGCGCTGACTCGGCGCAAATGTCACGCCGGAGCGCTAGCGGAGGTGGGACCTTTGCGCCGCGTCGGCGCCACCCGGCGAAGCGAAGCGAGCCGTCAGCGAAGCGAAGCGAGCAAGTGAAGCTGCGAAGCCAGTGGCAGGTAATCAGCACGAGTAGAAGCCCGCTGCTCCAGATCGACCAGCGCGTTGGTAGCGCCAGGATCGACATCGAGCAACGACCCAGGAACATGATCGACGAAGACACGTACGCCACGAACGTCCGTGACCTCGAACCCGGCAGCCTCGAGCAGTCCGGTGACCTCGTCGAGCGCGAACCGGCGCCCGGAGCGCCCCTGAGGAGCAGTGTCGTCGAGAAGCTCTGCGGCCTGCGCGAAGTGGCCGGCCAGAGCGCGGGAGAGGACGGCCGCGGTGCGCTGGGCGACCAGCAGGCTGAGCGTGCCGCCGGGACGGAGCACCTCGCGGATCCCCGCCAGTGCGGCAGCAGGGTCGGGAACGACCTCGAGGACGCCGTGGCAGAGCACCACGTCGGCACCGCTGGGGTCGGCGACGTCGGAGAGTGCGGCCAGGTCGCCCTGGCGCGCGTCGACGGAGACGCCGGCCTCGCGCGCCCGGCGATCGAGCGCGGCCAGCGCATCGGGGCTGGGGTCGACGACGGTGACCCGGTGGCCGAGCCCGGCGATGCGTACGGCCGAGGTGCCGGTGCCGCCGCCGATGTCGAGGACGTCGAGCGCGCCGGAGGCCAGGACCGGGTCGAGCGCGTCCCAGACGGCGACGGTCCGGGCGCCTGCCCGACGACTGGTGGAAGCGGAGCCAGCTGACATGGGGCCAAGCGTAGGCCCTGCCTCCCACCCTGCGTACGCCACACCTGGATCAGCCCACGAGGCGGTCGTGCCGGAGCGGGGTGGCCTGCGAGGTGTGAGCCATCAGCCCGAGCGACTCCTCGACGACGGCGAGGAACCGGTCGGCGTCACGCACCTGCTCGTCGGCCTCTTCCGCGGTGACCGCACGGATGGAGCCCGCCTCCGCGGCGGCGCGCTTGGCGGCACCTGCGGCGAAGTAGTCGGCCCACTCGGAGAGCTCGGGCGCGACCTTCTTGAGGCGGACCCAGGCGTTCCACGGGCGGCGGCGACCGGCGCGGCTCGCGGCCTCGACAGGATCGGTGCGGGCGGCGATCAGCGCGGCGGCGGCCTGGAGTGCGGCGACGTGAGCGATGGCGTACCTGCTCGGCACGTCGTCGGCCACGATCGCCTCCGCGAGGGTCTCGGTGGCTCGGAAGAGGTAGCTGTGCGTCGTGGCCGGCAGCAGATGCATCGGGTCGTCCTTCTCGCTCACGGTCGACCCCGCAGTGGACGGCTCCGGCGGGCGTCGGGGGTCGAGGACGACGCCCGCCAGAGCCTGGTTGTTCGAACATCTGTTCGAACACGTGATCAAACTACACCCCGCCACCGACAGTCACAAGACGTTTCGGTGGCGGGGCGTGTCGAGCGGTGCTGCGGGTCGCTCAGTCGTCGGCGACGGCGCCGCGGATGAGGTGCGGCGGGTGGATGTAGCGGGTGTTGGCCGGCAGCCACATGACCACCAGCAGCCCGGCGGCGATGACGATCGCGATCGTGGTGAGCACGCTGATGATCACCGGCGGGCCGGTCAGGATGCCGCCGACGCTGGCCACCGCGGAGATGAAGACCAGGAAGGTGATCACGATGCGGGCCCACTCGAAGCCGTTGCGGAGGAAGACCGCGAGCACGCCGAGCATGATGGCCATCACGCCGAACAGGGTGATCGCGGGGGCGATGAACGCCGGCGCGCTGACCCGGTTGTCGTTGGGCGGGTTGATGAGGGCCTCGAGCCCCTCGGTCTCCAGGATCCGCTTGGCCGAGGCGTTGCCCTCCGCCCACGCGCGCACCAGGTCATCGGAGCGCAGCACCATGACCACGACCACGACGGCGCTGAACGCGATCAGACCGACGATCAGCCGGACCGCCCACCTCATCTCCCGCGGCACGGGCTCAGCAGCGAGGGCCGCCACCTCGACGGTGGCCTCCCGGTCCTCGTTCACGACCACACCTTCGTTCTCGTCGGGTGTCGTCATGGTCATCCGGTCTCCTTGCGACGTGGGGGGAACTCTGCGTTGATCAGCCCATTCTGCCGCACGGGGCACAACGGAGGTAAATACGGGATCGCGTGCGCCTGGTCTCGGGCCGGGTCCGTGTTGTCGGTGTCGTACGCCAAGATGTCTCCATGGAATCTCTAGCGCTGACCTTCTCCAGCGGGTGGGCCAGTGGCATCAACGCCTATCTGGTCGTGCTGGTGCTCGGCGTCGTGCAGCGTACGACGGGGGCCGAGGAGATCCCTGACGTGCTCGGCACCTGGCCGGTGCTGGCGGCCGCGGGGGCGATGTTCGCGATCGAGTTCGTCGCGGACAAGGTGCCCTACGTCGACTCGACGTGGGACTCGATCTCCACGGTGATCCGGCCCACCATCGGCGCCGTGATCGGCGTCCTGCTCGCCGGTGAGGCCGACTCGCTCAACGCGGCTGTCGGCGGCGTCGTGGGCGGCACCTCGGCGTTCATGTCCCACCTGGTCAAGGCCAGCGAGCGGCTGGCCGTCAACTCCTCCCCCGAGCCGGTCTCCAACTCGGTGGTCAGCCTGGCCGAGGACGGCCTCGTCCTCGGCGTGGTCTGGTTCGCGACCGCGCACCCGCTGGCCGCCGCCGGCATCGCCGCGGTCCTGCTGGTGGCCGGGCTGGTGCTGATGTATCTCCTCCTCCGCGCCGTTCGCGGGGGTTGGCGCAGGCTGACCCGGCGTGGAAGACGTGGCGCCCCGCCGCCGGAGGAGCCGTCCGACGGCACGACCAAGCCCTACCCCGTCCAGTGACGGCGGTAGTCGTCCTCGGGGGCGGGTACGCCGGGATGGCCAGCGCCGCCAGGCTGGCCAAGCTCGGCCACTCGGTGACCCTCCTCGAGGCCTCCGGTCAGCTCGGTGGCGCTCTGGTACCGGTGCGTGAAGAAGGGTTCACCTGGGACGCGTCGGCGACCTCGACGCTGCTGCCCGCGGTGATGCGCGACCTGTTCCGCAAGTCCGGACGGCCCGCGGAGCGTGAGCTCGAGCTGGTGCCGATGGACGTCATCCGCGAGCACCGGTTCGCCGACAAGACCTCGGTCTCGGTGCCCGGCGGCACCCGTGGCGCCCAGCTGGCGGCCTTCGACGAGCTGGGCGCGGGCATGGGTCAGCGGTGGACCGACTATGTCGCCAGGTTCAGCGAGGACTGGGAGGTGCTGCGCCAGCACTACTTCGAGGTGCCGTGGGAGCCTTCGGCGCTGCCCGCGGCCGTCGCGGAGCGGTTCCGGTCGCGCGAGACCCTCCACAAGCGGCTGCGCAAGACGTTCAAGGACGAGCGGCTCCGGCTGGTCGCGGCGCACCCGTTCGTCGCGGCGGGGCAGGAGCTGCGTGACGTACCTGCCTGGGCGGGGCTCACCGCCTATCTCGAGCAGCGTTTCGGCGCCTGGCGGGTCGAGGGCGGGATGGGGGTGGTGGCCGAGGTGCTCGCCGCCCGGATGGCCACCCGCCGGGTCTCGGTGCAGACCGCGACCCGCGTGGAGGACATCGTCGTACGCGACGGACGGGCGGTCGCGGTCAGCACCACCGCCGGCGAGATCGATCTCGGCGCCGACGGGGCGGTCGTCCTCGCCTTCGACCCGCGCTCGCTGCCGGCACTGCGGCCGCTGGTGGAACGTTCGTTGCCGGCGATCCCGCCGATGACGTTCCACCTCGGACTCTCCTCGCTGCCCGAGCACCTCCTCGATCTTCCCGACGAGCTGGTGCTCCACGGCGAGCCCACCCTGGTCGTACGGACCCGCGGGCTCGCCCCCGAGGGGCAGCACGCCTGGACGATCCACTCCCACGGCAAGCTGATGGAGGACGTCCTGCTGGCGCTGGCGCGCCACAAGATCGACCTGCGCGAGCACGTCGTGCACCGTGTCGACCTGGGCGCCGCCGAGCTCGTACGCCGCTGGCGCGGGTCGCCGCTGGGCGTGAAGTGGGCGGGGCGCGGCACGGTGTTCCAGCGCCTCGGGCCGCGCACCCCTCTCCCCAACGTCTACGCCGCCGGCGCCCACGCGACGCCCGGCTCCGGGCTGCCCTTCGCCGGGCTCTCGTCCGCGCTGGTCGCGCAGTCGATCGGGCCTGCCGAGAAGTGAGCGCCTAGGCCGTGACGTTGAGCTTGGCGAAGATCTCCAGCGTCGCCTTGGAGCGGTTGAGGGTGTAGAAGTGCAGCCCCGGGGCGCCTCCGTCGAGGAGCTCCTGGCAGAGCTCGGCGGCCACGGCGATGCCCTCGGCACGGATGTCGGCGGGCTCGGGGCCGGCGGCGCTGAGGCGCTCGACGATCTCCTCAGGGACCTCGGCGCCGATCAGCTCGCTCTGGCGGCGGATGGCGGCGAGATTCAGGATCGGCATGATCCCGGGCAGGACCGGGATGTCGACGCCGCGGGCACGGACCCGCTCGACGAGGCCGAAGTAGTCGGCCGCACGGAAGAACATCTGGGTGACCGCGAACTCCGCGCCGGCCTTCGCCTTGGCGACCAGCACGTCGGCGTCGGCATCGAGCGACTCCGCGCCCGGGTGGCCCTCCGGGAAGGCGGCGACGCCGATGCGGAAGTCACCGCGCTCGCGGGCCAGCTTCACCACGTCGATCGCGTAGTCGAGGCCGCCCGGGGTCGGGGTCCACTCGGCACGCGGCCCCTCGGCGGGGTCGCCGCGCAACGCCATCACGTGCGCGACGCCCTGCGCCGCATAGGAGTCCAGGATCGCGGCGACCTCTTCGCGGGTGTGGCCGACGCAGGTCAGGTGGGCGACCGGGAGCAGCTCGGTCTCCGCGGCGATCCGGCCGGTGATGGCGACCGTCTTGTCACGGGTCGAGCCGCCGGCGCCGTAGGTGACGCTCACGAAGGTGGGGCGGTAGGGCTCCAGCGCGCGTACGGCGTTCCACAGCTGCTCCTCGCCGGTCTCGTCCTTCGGTGGGAAGAACTCGAAGGAGAACGAGCGCTCGCCTTGGTTGATCAGCTCCGCGAGAGAGCGTCCACGTCCAGTCACCATCGGGCCATCCTAGGCAGTGCCCTAGGCTCGGAGAGTGAATGAAACGTGGGACGCCGATGAATTCCGCAGTCGCGTCCAGGGGGCACTGGACACCTTCCTCGAGACCCAGTCCCAGCGGCTGGCTCCGCTCGGTGACGAGGTCGAACCGCTGCTGCGCCGGGCCCGCGAGTCGATGTCCGGCGGCAAGCGGCTGCGGGCCGCGTTCTGCTACTGGGGCTTCCACGCGGTCCGCCCCTCCCCCTCGCCGTCCGAGGAGGGGTCGCTCGTCCGGGCAGCCGCCGCGCTCGAGCTGCTCCAGGCTTCGGCGCTCGTCCACGACGACGTCATCGACGACTCCGACACCCGGCGCGGAGCGCCGGCCGCGCACCGCGCGTTCGAGGCCGACCACTCCGCCGCGGGCTGGCCGGGCCGGTCCCGTGCCTATGGCGATGCCGCGGCCGTCCTCCTCGGCGATCTGCTGCTGACCTGGTCGGACGAGCTGCTGCGTACCTCTGGGTTCGGGGGCGCCGAGACCTCTGCCGCCCTCTCGGTGTTCGACCACACTCGCAGCGAGGTGATCGCCGGGCAGTTCCTCGACATCACCGTCCAGGCTCGCGGTGCCGCGGACGTCGAGGCGGCGATGAAGGTGGTGCGCTACAAGGCGGCCAAGTACTCCGTCGAGCGCCCCCTCCACGTCGGCGCCGCCCTGGCCGGAGCCTCCCCGGAGCAGATCGAGGCGCTGTCGGCCTACGGCCTGCCCGTCGGCGAGGCCTTCCAGCTCCGCGACGACCTCCTCGGCGTCTTCGGCGACCCCTCGGTCACCGGCAAGCCCGCCGGCGACGACCTCGTCGAGGGCAAACGCACCGTCTTGGTGGCCCTCGCCCTAGCAGGGTCGACCCCCGAGGACGCCGAACTGTTGGACCAGGCACTCGGCCAACCGCTCAACGCGGACCAGGTCGCGGCGCTACGTGCGCTCATCGCCTTCTCCGGCGCCGAGCAGCAGGTCGAGAAGACCATCACCGAGCTCTCCGGCCAGGGCCTCACCGCCCTCGACGACGCCAAGACGTCAGGCGTCCTCGACGCGTACGCCGCCGGGGTCCTGCGCGCCCTCGCCACCGCCGCCACCCAGCGCACCGTCTGAATCGAACCGTCAGGTACGTCGGCCGAAGCGTCACTCCCGCTGGCCGAGACGTCACGTGATGACGCCTCGGCCGACCTAGCTGACGCCTCGGCCGACCTAGCTGACGCCTCGGCGGGTCAGAGGCGCTCGGCAGGCATCTGGAAGAGGACCTTCTCCGACGGTCGGTCGGAGCCGCCCTCGGGTTCCATGGTGACCATCAGGTCGCCGTCCTCGACCGGGACGGCGACCGACATCTCCTCGTCGAGGACGCCGGCGGACTCCATGCCGGCGTCGGTGTGCCACCAGACCTGGTAGGACATCCCGGCGGGGCGCTCGAGGTCGGCGGTGTCGACCGCGACCATGCGCATCTGGTGGGACATCGCGACCATCAGCTCGCCGTCGGAGGTCTCCTCCTTGTGCATCCGCGCGTCGGGGGCCGACATCACCTCGGCGGCGGTCATCGCGGGCGGGTCGTCATCTCCTACGACCACGCCGACCGTCACGCCGACTCCGATGACCAGGGCCGCGACCGCGGCCAGCACACCCACGAGCCGACGACGGCGCCGCGCCACGGAGACCACGGGCGGGAGCTGCGGAGTCTCCGAGGCCGTACGCACCACGCGGGCGCGCAGCGATGCCGGCGGCGTCTCGGCGACCTGACCGGCGAGCGAGGCGGTCGCCGACCGCAGCGAGTCGACCTCCTCCCGGCAGTCGGGACAGGCAGCCAGGTGCGCCTCGACCTCGGCGTGCTCCTCGTCCGCCAACGAGTTGAGCAGGTAGGCCCCGACCAGGCCGTGCACGTCAGGCGCCATCCTGCACCTCCAGGCAGTCTCGAAGACGGATCAGCCCGTCCCGCATCCGTGACTTCACCGTCGGCAGCGGCCGGCCGAGCATCTCGGCGACCTCGGGATAGGTGAAGCCCTGGTAATAGGCCAGCCGCACGGCCTGGGACTGCAGTGGTGTGAGGGAGTCCAGGCAGCGGCGTACGCCTTCGTGCTCCGACGCCATGACGACAGCGTCCTCCGGGCCGGCGACTTCCACCGGCTCACGCCGGGCGACGTGCTCTTCGCGAGCCCGCGAGGCCTGCGTGGAGCGCACGGTGTCGACCGCGCGACGGTGCGCGATCGTCAGCACCCAGGTCCGGACAGTGCCGCGCGACGGGTCGAACCGGGCCGCCTGGCGCCATATCTCGGTGAACACCTCCTGGGTCACCTCCTCGGCACGTGAGGGGTCGCGCACGACCCGCCGGGCGACACCGAAGACGAGCGGAGACAGGTCGTCGTAGAGCCGGCCGAAGGCATCGAGGTCGCCACCGGCGACCGCGGCGAGCACCGCCGCGGGGTCCAGCTCGTCATCGGGGTCAGGCGGCGACTCGTCGCCCACGACCCGCAGCGCTCGCCGCACGCGCACCCCTTTCGACAAATGAAAGATCTCATCCCGGGTTCGCAGCCGAAGAGTGGGAGGATTGGTCCCATCCGCCCATCGATCGGCCACGAACCCACAGCATGGCATCCCGCATCCTCCCCGGACGTCTCTACGGCCCCCTCGCGGGCATCGCCGCCGGCGTGCTCGGCCTCGGCGTCGCCGAGCTCATCGCCGCCCTGGCCGGTGGCGCCTCTCCCCTGCTCGCGCTCGGCGACCGGGTCATCGACCTGACCCCACGCTGGCTCAAGGAGGCGGCGGTCGCCACCTTCGGCACCGCCGACAAGCCGATCCTGCTCGCTTGCGTCGGGCTGGTCACCCTCGTCCTGCTCGGGGTGGCCGGCGCCTTGGCCGTACGCCGCCCCGCCCTCGGCGCGGGCATGCTGCTGCTCCTCGGGGCCATCGACATCGCCGCCCTGCGGGCCGACCGGGCCGACAACGGCACGATCGGGATCATCGCGCTGCTGATCGGCCTCGCGGTCGGCATCACCGCACTGATCCTCCTCACCCGGCCGCTACGCGACACCGACAGCCCGCCCACCGAGGCCGAGGCCCCCGACGGCTTCGACCGTCGCAGGTTCCTGGTCGCCGCGGCGACGGTGACCGCGGTGGGCGCGGCCGGCGGGGTGGGCGCCAAGGTGGTCACCGGACGCCGGCTCCCGGCGACGAGGGTGGCCATCCCCGCGGCCGTCTCCCCCGCCGCGCCCCTCCCTGCGGGCGCGGAGCTCCGGATCGACGGGCTGACGCCCCACCTGACCCCCGTCGACGACTTCTACCGCATCGACATCGCCCTGCTCACCCCACGCGTCGACGTCGCCGACTACCGGCTCAAGATCCACGGCCTGGTCGACGACCCGGTCGAGCTCACCTACGAGGACCTGCTCGCGATGCCGCTCTACGAGCGCCGCGTGACGATCTGCTGCGTCTCCAACGAGGTCGGCGGCGACCTGATCGGCAACGCGACCTGGACCGGCGTACGCATCCGCGACGTCCTCAAGCGCGCCGGCCTCTCCCCCGACGCCGACGCGGTGAAGTCCACCGGCGCCGACGGCATCACCATCGGCACCCCGCTCGAGGCGCTCACCGACGGCCGCGACGCCCTGCTCGCGATCGCCCAGGACGGTGAGCCCCTGACCCGGGACCACGGGTTCCCCGTCCGCATGGTCGTCCCCGGCCTCTACGGCTACGTCTCGGCGACCAAGTGGCTCACCGAGCTGGAGGTCACCCGCTTCGCCGACTTCCGCGCCTACTGGACCGACCGCGGCTGGTCCGCCGAGGGCCCGATCAAGACCGAGTGCCGCATCGACCTGCCCGGAGACGACGTCATGCCTGGTGAACGCACCATCGCCGGCGTCGCCTGGGCGCAGCACCGGGGTGTGAGCAAGGTCGAGGTACGCATCGACGACGGCCCCTGGCAGCCCGCCACGCTCGCCGCCGAGGACAGCATCGACACCTGGCGCCAGTGGACCTACCGCTGGGACGCGACCGAGGGCGAGCACCGGATCCAGGCGCGGGCCTATGACCGCACCGGCACTCCGCAGACCGCCGACGAGGCGCCGCCCGCTCCCGATGGAGCCACCGGCTACCCCACCCGTACGGTCGAGGTCGGGTGATCAGCCCAGGTCGGGCAGGTCCGTCTCCGGACCGTCCCCGCGCAGCAGCACGGTGAACGCCGGCCGGTCCTCGGAGATCTCCGCGGCACGGTCCTGGAGAACCCGGACGATCTTGTCGAAACCGGCACGATCCGCGTACGCAGCGCACCCCCACGTCTCCCACAGCAGCACCGTGGGCGCGGAGAGGTCGCGCAGCGAGTCCCAGAGCGCGTCGAGGTTGCGACCGAAGTGGGCCGGGAAGCCCAGCGCGGCGCCGATGGCGCCGAGCACCTCGTCCTTGGTCTCGACGACGTCGGCGATCTGCGCCAGCGACCAGCCCGCGCCGGTCACCGACTCGGAGAGGTCGGCCGCGGCCAGCTCGGTGTGCCAGCGATAGACGCCGGGATCGACCTTGCCGGCGAGAAGTGCTGCCAGTCCACTCATCTCCATCACCCCCGGTCGATCCGTGAGAACGACTCGTAGTGGTCCTCGGTGAAGTAGAACTCCCCACCCTCGCCTGTGACGATACGCCGCGCGCCCCGATCATCGGAGCCAGGCGTCGGCACGGTGTATTCGGCGTAGTAGCCCGACGCCTCCTCCGGCAGGATCTGCTCGCGGTTGCCGAAGGTGCTGCCGTCCTTGCCCGGGTAGGGGAACGGGCCGCCGGCGTCGATCAGCTCGAGCGTCTCCACGCCCTCGGGCGGCAGGTCGGACTCCGCGATCCAGGCGAGCCCGCTCTCGGGGTCGGTGCCGGTCTTCCCGCCACCGTCCGCCCCGGAGTCACCTCCGGTGCCGCCTCCGCATCCGGCGACCAGCGCCATCAGGACGGCGATCAGCAGGGCGACCAGGGCAGACTTCGACCTCACGAGGTTCCTCCGAGACGTACGGACCGGTTGTCTAGAGTGCCATGGCCTGGGCCCGGCGCTTGACCTCCGACCCGCGGTTCTCCCGAAGCGCGTCGATCGGGCGGCCGGGAAGGTCGTCGTCGAGGAAGAGCCAGGCGATGATCTCGCGGTCGTCGTAGCGTCCGTCGTGGAGGACGTGCAGCAGTCCGCTCAGACCCTTGACCGGCAGACCGTCCTGGATGAACAGGGCCGGGATGTGCTGGCCCTTCACCCCCGGAGGGACCGCGGCGGCGAGCTCGTGCTCGCGGATCATGGTGCGCACCTTCCCCACGGTCACTCCGAGCAGAGACGCGGCCGTAGCCCAGTCGATCCACTCTTCAACCAGGACACCCAGATCCTGCTCCGCCAACCGCATCTCACTCATGCCGCCACCTCCGTAGCGCACGCGCCAGAGTACGGACGTGGCGGCCTGAGGCCCATGGTCACTCGCTGACGCTCGCTCATAACAATCACATTACCGGCCCGGGTAGCCGGTCCGGAAAGTCGTGAGGGGGACCCGCTGGTCCGTACCATTGCCCGGTCCGGAATACTTCTCCAACCGGAGACAGGAGGATCGCGTGGCTAGTGAGGCGGACCCCCGTGACGACGTCATCGGGCGCCACGGCGGAGGCTCGGCTACCGCATCCGAACCCCTTCTGGGCAAGGTCTTGGGGATGCGTTATCGGATCGTCGAGAAGGTCGCGAAGGGCGGCATGGCGACGGTATACGTGGCCCATGACATGCGGCTGGACCGCATCGTCGCCGTCAAGGTCATGCACCAGGACCTCGACGAGGAGGGCAACTTCGCCGAGCGGTTCGTACGCGAGGGCAGGTCTGCCGCGAAGCTCTCGCACCCCAACGTGGTCGCCGTCTACGACCAGGACGAGGACGACGGCGTCGCCTTCCTCGCGATGGAGTACATCGAGGGACACACCCTCCGCGACACCATCGCCTCACAGGCTCCGCTGGGCGCGGCGAAGGCGCTGGCCTACATCGAGCCGATCCTGAGCGCGATGACCGCGGCCCACGCGGTCGGGATCGTGCACCGCGACATCAAGCCCGAGAACGTGCTGATCACCACGGGTGCAGCCTCGATCTCGCAGCGGGTCAAGGTCGCCGACTTCGGTCTGGCCCGGGTGATGAACAACAACTCCAACGACGCCACCACCGGCAACCTCGTCGGCACCGTCTCCTACCTCGCGCCCGAGCTGGTCACCGAGTCCAGGTCCGGGCCGCGGTCCGACGTCTACGCCGCCGGCGTCGTGCTCTACGAACTGCTCACCGGCCGCAAGCCGCACAGCGGTCCCTCGCCGGTCGAGATCGCCTACAAGCACGTCCACGAAGACGTCCCGCCGCCGTCGAAGGCAGCCCCCGGTATCCCCCGGTACGTCGACGCCCTGGTCGCCCGCGCGACCGCCCGTGATCCCGAGCTGCGCCCGGCCGACGCCGGCGTGCTGCTGCGCATGGTCAACCGGGTCATGGCCACCCTGTCCGCGGGCATCTTCGACGACCCCGACCTCACCGCCGACCTGGCGCTCCCCCGGCCCGGCGCGCCCGAACAGGGCGCCGGTGGCACCGACTCCCCGGCACGGGCTCACGACGAGTCCGGTGCCGAGACGACCGCGGTCCTGCCCGCCCTCGGACTGGGACCGTCCGGACCGTCCGGACCGTCCGGTCCGCCGCCCGGCCGTCCCCCTGGCCCGCCGGGACCGCCGCCTCCGGGCGTCGGACTCCCCGCGGGCGCCCGGCTCTCGCTGAGCGAGCCGGAGGAGAACGTACGCATCGCCCCGACTCCCGCGCAGCCGAAGCAGCGCTGGAGCATGCCCGCGACCTGGACGGGCCCGATCGCCATCGGAGCCGCCGTGGTGGCCGTCGCGCTGGTGGCGGGCGGCCTGTGGTGGTTCATCGACGGCCGCTACGAGCGGGTGCCCTCGGTGGCCGGCCTGAGCAAGGCCGCAGCCACCACGCAGCTGCAGGACGCCGGCTTCGAGGTCTCGGCCAACACCGAGTTCTCCGACACCGTCGAGGAGGGCGTCGTGATCGACTCCGACCCCGGCCGCGACGACAAGGCGCTGCCCGGATCGACGGTCGAGATCAGCGTGAGCAGAGGCATCGAGGAATACTCGGTGCCCAAGGTCAAGGGCATGCTCGCCGACGACGCTCAGGACGAGATCCGCGACAAGGGCCTCGGCATCGGCGACCCGATCGAGAAGTTCAACGACAACGTCCCCGAGGGCCACGTCATCAACTCCCAGCCGCGCCCCGGCACCCTGGTGCGGCCCGGCAAAGCGATCGTGCTCGTGATCAGCAAGGGTCCGGCTCCCGTCGACATCGTCGACTGGACCGGCCGCAGCGCCGAGCGCGCCAAGAAGTCGCTGGAGGCCGACGGCCTGAAGGTCGAGATCCAGGAGGAGGAGAACCAGGAGATCCAGCCCGGCACCGTGCTCAGCCAGAGCCCCAACTCCGGCACCCTCCCCAAGGGCGAGACCGTGACCCTCGTGGTCGCCAAGGGCCCCGCCGCTGTCGCGGTTCCAAACGTCGTCGGCGCAGACAAGGCCACAGCCAGGCAGACTCTCGAGGCCGCCGGATTCAAGGTCAAGGAGGAGCCGGAGGCCGGCATCAACCTCGGCCTCGGCTACGTGACCCGTCAGGAGCCGGCGAGCGGCGAGGCTCCCTACGGCTCCGAGATCACGATCTGGCTGAACTGACCTTGACCACTTCTCGGACCGCCTTTCGCAACCCGATCGGCACCCACGTACAGGTCGGCAAGGGTCTCGTCGCCGGTGCTCTCGCCAACACCGACGCGGTCGGCGGCGAGACCCTTCAGATCTTCGTCGGCAACCCACGCGGCTGGGCGCTCTCGGCAGGGAAACCCGCCGAGGACAAGGCGTTCCGGGCAGAGATCGAACGGCGCGGCATGCGTGCCTTCGTCCACGCCCCCTATCTGGTCAACCTCGGCTCGCCGACCCCGGCCACCTACGAGAGGTCGGCCGCCCTGGTCGCCCACAACCTCCGCCGCGCCGCCGACATCGGCGCCGAAGGGGTCGTCGTCCACACCGGCTCCTTCGTCTCCCCCGACGGGGATGCGACCGAGAAGCACGCCGTCGCGATGAAGCAGGTACGCGAGGCGCTGCTGCCGGTGCTCGACGACATCGAGGCCGAGACCGCGCCGTGGCTGCTGCTGGAGCCGACCGCCGGACAGGGACGCTCGCTCTGCGCGGGCGTCGAGGACCTGCCGGCATACCTGGCGGCCGTCGACTTCCACCCCAAGGCCGGGATCTGCCTGGACACCTGCCATGTCTTCGCCGCCGGCGCCCCGCTGGACGAGCCCGGTGGCGCGACCGCGTGCGTTGACCGGATCGTCGAGATCGGCGGCCCCGGCCGCCTCCGGCTGATCCACGCCAACGACTCCAAGGACGTACGGGGCAAGCACCTCGACCGCCACGAGCAGATCGGCCGCGGCCACATCGGCACGACGGCTTTCGAGGAGCTCTTCGCGCATCCGGCGACCGACGGAGTCCCCTTCATCCTGGAGACTCCCGGCTCTCGCGACGCGGACAACCCCGATATGGCGCTGCTCCGCGATCTGCGGGCGTCGGCCCAAGGTCAAGGCGGGTGACCTCCATGCTTCGCATGGTTACTTCCTCGCTCGGCACGAGCGGACGAGCAAGCTCGCCACTCGGCCTCGCTCCGGTCGTCTACGCTTGGGAACGCACGGGAGTGATCTTCGACGCCATGGGGGTGGCATGACCAGCTGCGCACAGTGTGGACACCGGCTGTCCGATGAGCCGGCGTGCCCGATGTGTGGACTCGAGGTCGCCACGGAGCCCGACCGAGCAGCCGAGGCTGACTCCACCGATGTAGAGGAAAGGACGCCGCCCGTGTCCGCTGCTGAAGCGAAGCCCGAAGCCACCCAGCCCACTGCGAACGATGACGTCACGCCCGATGAGCTCGACGAGCCCAACGAGGCGACCGTGATCCGGAAGCCCGTCTCCTCGACGGCCCCGGAGGCCGTCGAGAACGGGCCCGACGCGGCGCAGACCTCCCTGAGCCTGCCTCGGATCAGTGCCTACGGCGACGACAACGTGCCGGGTCCGGCATCGTCGGCCTCCAACGACGAGCCCACCGAGCGCACTTCGAGGCGCCAGGCGCCGTCCGTCGAGGAGAAGCTCGACACCGATGAGGAGCCCGACGGCACCACCGCGGTCCGTCCGGCGTACGCACCGCCGACCGCCCCGCCACCGACCACGCTCCCGCCGGCACACGAGCCGGCCGCCGCGGAGCAGGCCGTGATCCCGGACCCCGAGCCGTCGCCCGTCCCGGACCCGTCGCCCTTCCCGGAGCCGACGCCGGTCCCGGAACCCGAGCCCGTCCCCGGCCCGGAGCCCGTCCCCGACCCGACCCCGGAGCCTGGCCCCCTTCCCGGGCCCGAGCCCGTTCCTGAGCCCGAGCCGGTCTCCGAGGTCACGGTCGAGGCGGCGTACCAGCCCTTCGTCCAGCCCTCCGGGATGCTCGTCCAGGAGTCGCGCAACGGCCAGGTCCGCCACTGGGCCCCGCCGCAGGAGCAGGAGACTGCGGCCGAGATCTATGAGCCGGCCTACGCGAGCGGCTACGCGGAGGACGCCTACGCGACCGAGGAGGCCGGCGACTGGCAGACCGGCTACGGCTACGTCGCCGAGCAGGAGCCGATCGAGCAGGACTTCGGCGACTACGGCGCCCAGCAGGAGTACGTCTCCTCGCTGATGGCCTCCGAGTCCGAGGACAATCCCTCGACCTGGATCGTGCTGCTGTGGGTGGGCGCGATCTTCATGATCGTGATGCTCGTGCTCGGCATCTGGCTGATGACGCTGTAGCCGCCTAGTGCCCCGCACCTCAATTCCGCACCGCAAGTCGCACGCTGCGCACGCGCCTCGCTGCGTTGGCGCCGCTCGGAAGACGCCCGGTATGCCGTCGCCACGCCGCCTTGCGATGCACGCACGCATCGCACGACTTGCGGCACGGACTTTCGGATTGGGGCACTGATGCCGAGGATCATCGTCGCCGAGATCAGCAGCGACGAGCAGCGCGCCCTTGCGCTCGACGTCTGGCGGGCGGCCAACGCCGCCCGCCGCCGCACCGCAACCGAGGCCCGCATCCGCCGAGTCCGCGAGAAGCTGGACTCCGCCGAGCTGGCGCTCCTCGCCCACTACGGCACCCGCCCGGCGGGCATGCTGGTGGCCGAGACCTACCTCGTCGACGGCGTACCCCTGCCCGGCTACGGCCACATCTCGATGGTCTTCGTCGACCCCGCGGTCTGGGGCTCCCACGTCGGCACCGAGATGATCCGCGACCTCCAGTCACGCGGCTGGGAGGGCCTCAGCGTCTGGACCCGCACCGACAACCGGCGCGCCCAGCGCCTCTACGAGCGCACCGACTTCACCGACACCAACAACCGCAGCATCCTCCACGACGGCGACGAGATCATGCAGCTCGCCTGGGCACGGGACTAGCGGGACCTGAGCATCTCCGCGACCTGGAATGCCATCTCCAGCGACTGGACGCGGTTGAGGCGGGGGTCGACGACGGACTCGTAGCGGTGCACGAGGCCGGCCTCGTCGAGCTCCTCGCCGCCGCCGATGATCTCGGTGACGTCGTCGCCGGTGTTCTCTACGAGGATGCCGCCGGGGACGGTGCCGAGGGCGTGGTGGACGTCGAAGAAGCCCTGGACCTCGTCGAGGACGTCCTCGAAGCGGCGGGTCTTGTAGCCGTTGGAGGTGGAGAAGGTGTTGCCGTGCATCGGGTCGGAGATCCAGGTGACGTTGACGCCTTCGGCGGTGATCTTCTCGACCAGCCCGGGCAGCCCGTCGCGCACCTTCCCCGCGCCGAAGCGGGTGATGAAGGTGAGCCGGCCCTCCTCGTTCTTCGGGTTGAGCTTGGCGGCCAGCGCGAGCGCGTCGTCGGGGGTCGCGGTGGGGCCGAGCTTGCAGCCGATCGGGTTGTTGAGGTGGCGGAAGTATTCGACGTGGGCGCCGTCGAGCTGACGGGTGCGCTCACCGATCCAGACGAAGTGGCCGGAGACGTTGTACGGCGTCTCGGTGCGCGAGTCGATGCGGGTCATCGCGTGCTCGTACTCGAGCAGCAGCGCCTCGTGGGAGGAGTAGAAGTCGACCCGGTGGAACTCCTCCGGGTCGGCGCCGATGGCCTCCATGAACGCGATCGCGCGCTCGATCTCTGCGCCCATCGCCTCGTACTTCGCGCCGACGGGCGAGTTGCGGACGAACTCGGAGTTCCAGGTGTGCACCTGGCGCAGGTCGGCGTAGCCACCGGTGGTGAACGCGCGCACGAGGTTCAGGGTCGAGGAGGAGGCGTGGTAGACGTCCAGCAGCCGCTGCGGGTCGGGGATGCGGGACTCGGCGGTGAACTCGAAGCCGTTGACGGCGTCGCCGCGGTAGGCCGGCAGGGTCACCCCGTCGCGGGTCTCCATGTCGGAGGAGCGCGGCTTGGCGTACTGCCCCGCGAGGCGGCCGATCTTCACGACCGGGACGGAGGCGGCGTACGTCAGGACCACGGCCATCTGCAGCAGCACGCGCAGCTTGTTGCGGGTGTTGTCGGCGGTCGCCTCGGCGAAGACCTCGGCGCAGTCGCCGCCCTGCAGGATGAACGCCTCACCGCGGCCGGCGGCGGCGATCGAGCTCTTGAGCTGGTCGCACTCCCCCGCAAAGACGAGCGGCGGCTGGTTCCTCAGCTTCTCGACCGCCGCGGCCAGCGCGGCCGGGTCGGAATAGGTCGGCTGCTGAAGGGCTCCGATGGCGTGCAGCTGCTCGAGGGAGGGGAAGGCGTCGTTCACGAGCCTCAGAGTACGCGGATCACCCGGTTGTTACGAAGTCATCTCAGAGACGGCAGGGCCGGCGTACGTCCTCGAGAGAACGTACGCCGGCCCTGACCGAATTCACCCGGTTACTTGTCGTCCTCGGGGTTCACGTCCATGTGCTCGATGTCCTGGAAGTGCGGCGGCTCGTCGTCCTTGTTGGCGAACTTGTTGATGAGCCAGGTGATGGCCCACAGGATCACGCCGATGACCATCAGGCCGCCGGCGATCTCGTAGACGATCCCGTCGCGGTCGACCCACGGGCCGGCCAGGTAGATGCACAGGATCGCGGCGATGGGCGGCAGCCACCTCGGCGCGGTGAAGAACACCTTGTCGGTGTCGGCACGTCGGTTGCGCAGGACCACGCAGGCGATGTTGACGATCGCGAAGACGCACAGCAGGAGCAGCGCGGTCGTCGAGCCGAGGTTGGAGACGATGTTGCTGTCCGGGTCGCTGGAGACGTACCAGATCAGGCAGAGCGCCAGCACCGTGGTGAAGATGATGGCGATGTAGGGCGTGCGCCGGCCCGGCAGGACTGCGCCCAGCTGCTTGGGCAGCACCCGCTGCTTGGCCATGCCGTAGACGAGCCGGCTGGCCATCAGCATGTTGATCAGCGCCGTGTTGGCGACGGCGAAGACTGCCAGGAACGGGAACACCTTGTCGATCGGGAAGTCGGGAGCACCCTTGGCGACCACCTCGAGCAGGGCCCGGCCCTCGGACTCACGGATCGTCTCGAGCTCTCCGGGGGACAGGACACTGACGACCGAGACCGCGACCAGGATGTAGAGGAGCGCGGCTGCACCCAGGCCCATGAACATGGTGCGCGGGAAGATCCTCTCCGGCTCCTTGGTCTCCTCGACCATGTTGACCGCGTCCTCGAACCCGACCATCGCGAAGAAGGCCACCGAGGTCGCCGCGGTGACGGCGAAGACCACGCCCATGTTGGAGTAGTCGTCGAAGGAGATCAGCTCGGACATCTCCGCCTTGCCCTGGGCGATCACGTAGAAGCCGACGCCGATCACGATGCACAGCGCGACCATCTCGACCACGGTGAGGATGATGTTGAACTTCACGCTCTCGCCCACGCCACGCAGGTTGATCAGCGCGAGCAGGACCATGAAGCCCAACGCGACCAGCGTGACGACGCCCTCGCTGGGCGCGTCCATCCAGCCGTTGATCTCCAGACCACCGAAGAAGTTCTGCGCCAGCGTGTTGGCCGAGGTCGACGCACTGGTGATGCCCGAGCAGGCGACCGCGAAGGTCACCATGAAGGTGAGGAAGTGGATGCCGAACGCCTTGTGCGTGTAGAGCGCGGCACCGGCGGCGCTGGGATACTTCGTCACCAGCTCGAGGTAGGAGAACGCCGTCATGGTGGCCACCACGAAGGCGAGCAGGAACGGCAGCCACAGGATGCCGCCCACGTAGCCGGCCATGGTCCCGGTGACGGCATAGACGCCGGCTCCCAGGATGTCACCGACGATGAAGAGCAGAAGGAGCCAAGGCCCCATCACTCGCTTCAACTCGGGTGTTTCTTCTTTCGCCAGGGTTGTCATGATGTCCTTCCTGGTCACGTTCGAAACTCAGTTCCGAAATTGGGATGAAGGGATCCCTCAATCAAAGCCCAACCTCGCCGTCAGGTGTACGACAATTCGTCAACACGCCGTAACCGGACGAAATTTCGTGGATAGGGTCACGCCATGACCTTCTCCATCGTCGCCAGAGCAGTTGATCCAGGCACCGGGGAGCCCACCTGGGGTGTGGCCGTCGCTTCGAAGTTCCTCGCCGTCGGATCGGCCGTCCCGGCCGCCGTCGCGGGAGTCGGAGCCATCGCCACCCAGGCCGAGGCCAACGTCGCCTACAAGGGTCTCGCGCTCGCTCACCTCGACGACGGTGCGACCGCTTCGGTCGCCCTCGAGAGGCTGCTGGAGGAGGACGAGCGACGGGACCACCGTCAGGTCGGCATCGTCGACGTCGACGGCAACGCCGCGTCCCACACCGGACCGTCCTGCTTCGCCTGGGCGGGCGGCCGGACCGGCTCCACCGAGAACGGGTCGTACGCGATCCAGGGCAACATCCTCACCGGCCCCGAGGTCGTCGAGGCGATGGAGGCCGCCTGGTTGGCCTCCGCCCCCGAGGAGCCGTTGCAGCACCGGCTGCTGGCGGCCCTGGCCGCGGGCGACGAGGCCGGCGGGGACAGCCGCGGCCGGCAGAGCGCGGCCCTCCTGGTGGTGCGCGAGGAGGCCGGCTACGGCGGCAACGACGACATCGCGGCCGACCTCCGGGTCGACGACCACGCCGCGCCGATCACCGAGCTGAAGCGGCTCCTGGATCTCAGCGACTTCTACCTGACCGCGTCGACCGAGGCCGAGAAGGTGCAGGTCACCCCGGAGATCGAGGCCGAGGTGGAGACGTACGCCGCGGCACAGGGCGACTCGGGCTTCCTCGCCTGGGTCGCCACCGAGAACTACGAGATGCGGGTGGCCGAGGACCTGTCCTGGATCGACCGGCGCATCCTCGACATCGTCAGGACCCCGAAGTGAGTTCGATCCTCGCCATCGACGCCGGCACCACCGGCGTCACGGCCCTGATCGTGACCGAGAAGGGTGAGGTCGCGGCCCGCGGCTATGAGGAGTTCGACCAGCTCTTCCCCAGCCCGGGCCGGGTCGAGCACGTGCCCGAGGGGATCTGGCAGGCGACCCTGGAGGCGTGCCGTACGGTCCTCGCGGCCCACGGCAAGGACGACCTCGTCGGCATCGGGATCACCAACCAGCGCGAGACGGTCGTGCTGTGGGACCGGGAGACGCTGGGGTCGCCCCGGCGGGCGATCGTGTGGCAGGACCGGCGTACGACCGCGATGTGCGCCTCGATGGCCGACCACGACGCCCGCGTCCGGGAGCTGACCGGGCTCCGCCTGGACCCCTACTTCAGCGCGACGAAGCTGGCCTGGATCCGTGAGAACGAGCCGCACACCTGGGCGCACGTGGAGTCGGGGCGCTACGCGATCGGCACCGTCGACTCCTACCTCATCGCCCGGATGACCCGCGGCATGCACCACGTCTCCGACGTCTCGAACGCGTCACGGACCCTGCTGTTCGACATCGGCGCCAACGACTGGTCCGACGAGCTGTGCGATCTCTTCGGGGTGCCGCGCGACGCGCTTCCGGAGATCGGTCCCAACTGGGGCGAGGGCGTGGTCACCGACCCGCGCTCCTTCCTGGATCTCTCGCTGCCGATCGCCGGGGTGGCCGGGGACCAGCAAGCGGCCCTGTTCGGGCAGGCCGCGTTCGAGGTGGGCGACTCCAAGTGCACCTACGGCACCGGCTCGTTCGTGCTGACCAACACCGGCACCACCCCGCAGCGGTCGGACTCCGGGCTGCTCACCTCCCCGGGCTGGATGTCACCCTCCGGAGAGGTCACCTACGTCCTGGAGGGCTCTATCTTCGTGACCGGCGCCGCGGTGCAGTGGCTGCGCGACGGCCTGCAGATCATCGGCTCGGCCGCGGAGACCGAGGCCCTGGCGCACACCGTCACCTCGTCCGACGGCGTCGTGTTCGTGCCCGCCCTGACCGGCCTCGGCGCGCCCCACTGGGACCCCGACGCCCGCGGCACGATCATCGGCATCACCCGCGGCACCACCCGCGCCCACATCGTGCGGGCGACCCTGGAGGCGATCACCTTCGAGGTACGCGACGTGATGGCCACCATGCCAACGCCCGTCGCCTCGCTCAACGTCGACGGCGGCGCGGCCGCCAACAACCTGCTGTGCCAGCTCCAGGCAGACCAGCTCGGCGTCGACGTCTCCCGCCCCCGCTACGTCGAGACCACGGGTCTCGGCGCGGCCTTCCTCGCGGGCCTCGGGGTCGGCGTGTGGTCCTCGTTCGACGAGATCCGCGAGACCTGGGCCCTGGACCGCACCTTCTCCCCCGACGCGTCGCGCCGCGATGCGGCCGATGAGGCGTACGCCTCCTGGACCAGGGCCGTCGAGCGCTCCCGACATTGGGCATGAGCACACCGCGACGGGTGCCCTGGTGGGGCTGGGCGCTCGTGGCGGGTGCCGTGTTCGTCGTCCTCGTGCTGGTCGTTCTCGTCGGGCTGGTCGCCTGGGTGGGCACGGACCTCGATGAGTCCGCGGAGGCGGAGCCGATCGACTGCGTCGAGCTCGCCCAGGCCGTCGGCGTGCCGGACCTGCCGGCCGGGAGCGCGGCCGCGACCTGCACCTATGTCGGGTTCCAGGACTGGCAGATGGAGGGCACCATGACGGTCCCGCGTTCCGATCTCGACACCTGGCTCGCGCAGGTTCCCGGCTCCCCCGTGCTGGGCGAGGCCGGCTGCACGGACGCGGTCGCCTGCGTCCAGGTCGACCTCACCCAGGTCGGCGTGGAGGTCGACGCCCACTACCTCCACGTCGCCGTCCTCGGCGAGCACGACGGCGTCGCCGAGGTTCGCATGTCAGCCTTCACGACCTGACCCCCTTCGACTCTGACAGGAAGCACACGTTGACCCGGATCCTGCATCTCTCCGACACCCATGTCACCGCGACCGGCGCCGACATGGACGGTGTCGACGCCGTCGCAGCTCTCGAGGGCATCCTGCACGACGCCCGCCACGTGCCCGGCCTGGACGCCGTCGTGGTCAGCGGCGACATCGCCGACGACGGCTCGGCCGCCGGCTGCCGCTCCGTCATGGAGCGGGTGGGCGCGTTCGCGGCCGAGCGCGGCATCCCGCACCTCTACTCGACGGGCAACCACGATGCCCGCGGCCCGTTCCGCGAGGTGCTCGGCAGCGGGCATCGCGATCCCGACGGGAGCGACCGCGGCCGGCTGCTGGACCCGGACTCGGACCTGTGCGCGGCGGTCAGCTACCTGGGCGAGCTCAGGGTCATCACCATCGACAGCCTGGTCCCGGGCAAGACCCATGGCTTCCTGGACGAGCACCAGCTGGCCCGCCTCACGAACGAGCTGGCCACCCCGACGCGAGACGGAACGGTCCTGGTGCTCCACCATCCGCCCCTCCACCTCGCCTCGGTGCCGTACGTCGCTGACGTCGTCCTCCACAACATCTCCGCCCTCGGCCGCGTGATCCGTAGCAGTGACGTACGCGCGATCCTCACCGGACACCTGCACTTCCAGGTCAGCGGCTTCCTCGCCGGCGTACCCGTCTGGGTGACGCCCGGCGTCGTCACCCGCATCGACACCACCGCTCCCCCGCATCTCGTACGCGGCGTGCTCGGTGCCGGCGCTTCCGTCGTCGACCTCGCCGACCCCGCCTCCCCCACCTTCCACGTGCTCTCCGCCCGCGACCCCCGCGCGGGCGAGCAGGTCTACCTCTACGACCCCGCCTCCGGAGAGGACGTCGCAGAGGAGGGGTGAAACCTGATGCTGAACGTGGTCGACCAGATCCCACGCCCGCGAACGGCAGGGCGACCGCGCTCCGATCGGTTGAAGGCGGAGGGGAAACCCACCGCGCGGCGAGAGTCCTAGGCGACGCCGGGTGGTGACCGGGCCCGGCGCAGCACTCTCACGCGGCGAGGTCGTAGTCCAGTAGTACGTCGCGCAGCACGAACTCTGCCGGCGACAGTGGTGGTGGATCCGGTTTCCAGGTGTCTGGTGGTGGGCTGGTGTAGGTGTGCCCGGTGGGTGTGATGGTGATGATGCTGCCGTCGGGTCCTGGTCTGGCCCGCCAGCCGAGAGCTTCCTTGGCCTGATTGCACCTTTCACAGAGACCCTGCAGGTTCTCCGCACTGGTCGCACCCCCATCTGCGTGGCGCTCGACGTGGTCGATGTTCCGGATCGGCGCATCACAGCCGTTGGTCCGGCAGATCCCTCCGTCACGCGTGGTGATGAACTCCGCGAGCCCCTCGGGTGCTTTGCGGGAGCGGGATTCCATGGCGACCAGTTGCCCGGCGGGGTCGGTGAACAGGCGGCGGACGAAGACCTCGGCATCGGCGAGTGCTTCCCGGGCCCAGGCCGAGGGGACGGGCCCGTAGCCCTCCACCAGTGCGGGTTGATCGGCGTCGTTGGTGAGCGAGTCGGCGGTCATCACGATCTTGACCTCGATCCGAGGCTTGCCGCCAATCTCAGCGCGGCCGGTGACTCGGTCGACGAGGGTGTCGGCCATGACCTGGCCCCGGGTGCGCTCGTCCCCGGCGGCCGCAGCCGCCTTGGCCGCCTGGTCGAGCGCGGCGAAGACGGCGACGCCGTCCTTGACCGGGAGGAGTGCACCGAGCCAGGTCATCGTGTCGGGGGCTGGCCGCAGGCTGACGCGGCGGTCTTTCTCGGCGTTGGCGGCGCGGGCCACGACGGATGTCTGGTCGAGGGTGATGGCGAGTTTCTTGGCGGCGTTCTCGAGCTGCCGCAGGCCCATCGACACGGCTTTGGCGGGCTGCGCGTCCGGGCCGGTGGCGCAGAGTTCGTAGTCGATGACCTTGCGGTCATCGAGTGAGAGACACGCGGTCTCGCGGGCCAGGATGGTGGCCTGCCACTGGGAGAACAGCCCGGCCTTCATCAACG
>NZ_JBHXNY010000029.1:0-58537 GCF_042719275.1 Nocardioides sp. NPDC058538
ACGCAAGTGACGTCTCGGCGGGATGGGGTCAGACGCGGTCGAACCAGTCGGTGAAGCCGGAGGGGTCGTGACGACCGAGGATCCCGTGCTCGAAGAGCCCCCAGCCCTCGACCCCATCGGCACCCGGTCCGTGCGCGACCGCACGCCCGACGTGGTCGATCACCCCGAACGGAACGCGGCCGACGACGTCGGGCGCCTTCATGTCATAGGTCAGCCGCTCGGTGAACCCGGCGCCTTTCCAGATCCCGTGGGACCAGTCGGAGTCGCCGCCGTAGCCACCACCGACATGGATCGGCACCCCCAGCAGAGTGGAGACCTCGAGCACCAGCGGCTCCCCCGCCGGAGTCGCGCACGTGATCGTCGCTCCCTCCGGGAGGCGCGTCCCGTCCTCGTAGCGGATCCGGACGTGCGGCCAACCGAGCTGCTCGACCCGTCCGTCGGCGAAGACCCTCGTGCAGTCGTTGAGGGTGCGATGACCGTCCGGCGTCTCCTGGATGATCAGGACGACGGCGAACTCCTCGAACCGCAGCGGCACATAGAGCCACCACATCCCGTCGAACCCGGGGTCGGCCGGCTTGCCCGGCGGCAGCCCCTCGCCGGAGGGGCGGATGCCCCAGGACCGGTCGCGGGTGCCGACCCAGCGGTCGGGGTCGACGACGATCGTCTCGCCGTCGACCTCGATCACCCCCTCCCAGGTCCCGACCTGCGCGAACCGCTGCGCGTCGAGCACTGTCGCCGCACCCTGACGCATCACGTGCGGCTGCTCCTGGACCACCTCGAACGAGCCCTCCCATCGCAGGTCCAGGGCGATCCCGTGGGTCTCCTCCAACACCAGCCGGAGCTTCCGCAGCGGCTCCGAGACCTCGATCCGGTACGCCCCGACGCGCTGCTCCAGCCGGTCACCGCCCCGCGGGTCGGCGCCGTCGCCCAGGTGAACGGCGGTCTGCTCGTCACCACGGCGGAGCAGGACGTACGCATCCTTGGTACCGAGGTTGGGATAGAACCCCATCCCGGAGATGAGGAAGAGGTCGCCGGTGCGGTCGTGGGCGTTGAGGTAGCAGCGGTCGTAGAAGTTGCGGTCGCTGCTCCCCGCCCAGGCCACCGGGCGCGGGAGCTGATGGATCGGGTACTCGTCGAGCGGCCCTACACCGACGTACTCCCCGTGCCCACCCAGCGCACTCATGCGCCGACCTCGTCCAGCATCGCCGCGAACATCGCCCGGTGGTAGAGCACCGACTCCGGATCCTCGGGCGCCTCGATCTCGTTGAAGTGGATCTGCCGCGCCGCGATCCGCAGATAGATGATCCCCCACATGACGGCCGCGTGGACCTCGTGCCAGGTCAGGTCTCCGAGCTCGACACCGCTAGCCGCGGCGTACGCCTCCCGCACCTCGGACGCGGTGAGGAAGCCCGGCATCCCCGGCAGCTCCAGCATCGCGGCCAGATCCTCGAAGATGCGGTGAGCGAAGATCATCCAGGTCACATCCATCTCGCGAGGCCCGAGACTGACCATCTCCCAGTCGAGGACCGCCACCGGCGCGAAGTCGCGGTAGATGATGTTGCCGATCCGAGCGTCACCCCAGCACAGGACCGGCTCGCCGCCATCTTCGGAGAGGCCGGTCTCGGGAAGGTGGGCCTCGAGCCAGGCCAGACCTCGCTCGACCAGCGGCGATCGGCCGCCCCATTCCTCGGCGGTGGAGGCGAAGGCGTACCAGGCGCGGGTCTTGGCCAGGTTGCGGGCGACCAGCGTCTCGCCGGGATGACCGGCCGCGGCCGGATCGAGGAAGGCGAACCGCGAGGCGGCGTCGGGGATCGCATGGAGCCCCGCGAGCACCTCGACCGAACGCCTCTGAAGCGCCGCGCGGTCCGCGGGCGAGGCATCGAAGAGCCAGCTGTCGCCGAAGTTGTACGGCATCACATCGGGCGGGACGACCCCTTCGACCCGCTCCATCAGGAAGAACGGCGTGCCCAGGACCGAGCCGCTCATCTCGGCGAGTCCGACCTCCGGCACAGGCACAGGAGACAGCGAGCCGGCCAGGCGCATCGCGTCGTACTGCGCCTGCAGGTCATAGGTCGCGAAGACCGGGATGTCCTCGGGGCGGGGTGCGACCCGCAGGACGTACGCCTTCGTCCGCCTCTCCCCGTCGACGGTCGAGGTGACGTCGAGCAGAACGGTCTCGCTGGAGAGCCCGTTGGCGTCGATACCCCCGATGAGGACGACCTCGGGATCAGCGCCGGGCGGTAGCGCCGTGGCCAGCCACTGCTTCAGCCTCGCGCCGATCGTCGCAGGGTCGCGGCCCGATCGTTGGAAGGTCATCTCGGGCGGCGGGGGCGCCTGGGTCACGTGCTCCTCCTGGTGGCGTGTGAGTCAGGTCACACGCCACCAGATTGGTGGAACACGTTCTAGTTTGTCAACCAGTCAGAACACGATCTTCGCCGGCGTCTCGGTCGGCGCGGCCTTGGTGACGAACGCCTTCCGCTTCGCGGCGAACCCGAAGCGGTCGTCGAAGATGTCGCGGGCCATCTCGGCCAGCTCGATGCTCTGGTAGTAGGACATCGGCATCGCACAGGCACGGCGTGCCTCGCGTGCCGCCAGGGCCGGGATGTACGCCTCGGGCTCCGCAAGACCCTGCGCCAGGTGGCGCAGCCAGCCCTCGAACTCCGCCGCGTCGCGCGGACCGAGATCACTGACCATGCCGATCCGCTCTGCCTCAGCCGCCGAGATCGGCAGCTTCGCGCCGAGCAGCTCGTCGGCCGTCCGTGCGCCGACCCGGCTCGGCAGGCCCCAGGTGTGCAGCTCGGACCCGAAGATGCCCATGTCGTAGTAGGGGTTCAGCACGACACCGGCGCGCGAGACCGTGATGTCGGCACAGAGCCCGGCCATCACCCCGCCGGCTCCGGCGTTGGCGGTGAACGCGGCGACGGTCAGCTGCTCGGCCTCGGCGATCGCCAGGCAGAGCTCGTCGATGGCACGGATGTTGTCCCAGGCCTCGGCCGCCGGGTCCTGCGCCGCCTCGATCACGCCGAGGTGGATGCCGTTGGAGAAGGCGTGCTCGGTGCCGCGTACGACCAGGACCCTGGTGTCCTCGATGAGCGCTTTGCGGACGGCATCGGTCATCCGCCGGCACTGCTGAGTGTGCATCGCGCCGCTGTAGGAGCGGAGGGTGAGGTAGCCGACGTCGCCGTCGCGCTCATAGGTCGTCTCGGCCAGCGCGTCCGGCATCCGCCGGTAGGGCGCGTGACCCGTGTCGAGCACCCAGGCCGCCGGGAGCTTGGGACCGCGCTTCTTCTCGAGCGTGGCGGCGTAGCCGACCCACAGGGTGCCCTCGCCGGTGGCGAACGCGACCGCGTCGGTGTCGACACCGACGATGGTACCCGGTTCCACGTCGCCATGGTCCTCAGGCGTCGTGGCGGCGCCGAAGAGGCAGTACGCCTTCCCGTCGACGGTCGCAGGCGCACCCGGGGCACCGTCGGCCGCCGCGATCCGCCGGGCGATCTCGGTGGCCCGCGCAGACCAGTCGATCTCGAAGGCCTTGCGGCGCAGCAGCGGCAGCTCGCCGGTGCCCTCGACCTCGGCAGCCCAATCCTCGGCGGGCTTCGGCGCCTCCCCCGCGGCGACCATACGGAGGACCTCCGCGACGCAGTCCATCGCGGCATCGGCGACCGGGCCGTTGTAGAGCGCGCTCTTCGCGATCGGGATCTCGGGCATCGCGAAGGTCTCGGTCGCCCAGACCGGGCCGGCGTCCATCTCCTCGACGGCCGACAGCGCGGTCACGCCCCAGCGGTCCCGTCCGTCGAGGGTGGCGTGGTCGAGCGAGGACGGGCCCCGGTCCCCGACCGGCCCCGGGTGGATCACCACCGTCGGGTAGCGACCCCAGACCGCCTCCGGCACGCGGTGCTTGAGGAACGGGCACAGGATCAGCTCGGGCTCGATCGCGTCGACCGCCGCCACCAGGGAGGAGTCGTCGTGGACCGGCGCCAGCACGACACCGACGTCGTGGCCGCCCTCTTTGAGATCGCACCAGACGCGTTGGGTCAGACCGTTGAATGCGGAGACGAGCAGAAGAATGCGCATGTGGGGGAAGTGTCTTTCTAGTCAGTAGCCCGAACAGACCTCGTATCCCCCGAGGGGTATTTATCCCCCGAGGGGTGTCACTGTATCGAGCGCACCCAGCCGACTGCACCTCGGTGTCCAGAAGAGGGACCGAATACCCGGTGACCTCCGGGCCGCTCGCCCCGATCACGTGCCGGGCACCGCGCGAGCTTCTTGCCGCTGCCTGCAAAGATGGCTCTGTCAGGAGGGGACAATGACAACAGTCGACGACAACCCGATCAACGGGTTGATCGATCTCGTCGAGACGAGTGCCAGCGACATGACCCGTGAGATGGCGCGCGAGCTGGCCAGGTTCCGGATGCGCTACAAGTTCGCGATCGACGAGGTCTCGACCAAGATCGCGATCCTGCGCGAGGAGTTCGAGCACGCCCACGACCACAGCCCGATCGAGCACGTACGCACCCGGCTCAAGACGCCCGACAGCCTCCTCGCCAAGGCCCGCAAGATCGGCTGCCCGCTCACCCTCGAGGCGCTCGAGCAGCAGATCCGCGACATCGCCGGGATCAGGGTCGTGTGCCCGTTCGTCTCCGACGTCTACTGGATCATGGAGATGCTGGGCAGCCAGTCCGATGTCGACGTGGTCGAGGTCGAGGACTACATCGCCGACCCGAAGGGCAACGGCTACCGCAGCCTCCACCTGATCATCAAGGTCCCGGTCTACCTCTCCGACCGCGCCGTGGACGTGCCCGTCGAACTGCAGATCCGCACGATCGCGATGGACTTCTGGGCCAGCGTCGAGCACTCGATCTACTACAAGTACGACGGCACCGTCCCCACGACCCTGCGCGACGAGCTCGGCGCCGCCGCCCGCACCGCGGCCGACCTCGACGCCACCATGGCCAGGCTCCGCAGCGAGGTCCACGGCACCAGCGGCCGTTGACGGACGGCCGCTGACTCAGGGGGCGGCCGGGCTGTGTCGGCCAAGCTCGCTGCGGGCGAAGGCGACGCGGTCGGTCTCGACACCGCCGGAACGTCCGAGCTCGTCGGCCAGGTCGTGCGCCGCCTCGAGCCGGTGCCGACGACGTCGACGATCGTCGCGGGCGGCCTTGCGATAAGCCCGACGCTCCTTGTGGGACCCGGCCAGCGCATCCAGCTCCTCGGCCGTGATGGTGCCGTTGGCGACTTCGGGGGACATCAGGCTGCGCATCGCCTCGCGTTCGGTGCCGACGGTGAGGTGGAAGACCGTGACGGCGATCGCAAGGGCGGCGACGACCAAGAGGACCAGCAGCACGATGGTGGCGGGTCCGTTGCCCTGCGCGATCGCGGTGGTGCTGTCCCAGACCAGATGCAGGGCGACCGCGGCGGCGACGAGCACGACCCCGCGTCCGATCCGGCGCTTCTCCGCGACGGTGCCGACCAGGTAGACGATCCCGGCCCCGACGAGCGCGGAGTACAGGATGTGGGAGGTGAACCCGGTCGCCAACCTCAGCACCGCGGTGTGCAGGCTCGACCCGACCGGGTCGACGCTGAAGTTCGCCGAAGCCGAGTTGATCGCGTAGAGGATGTCCTCGACGATCTCGAACCCGAGACCTACGAAGGCTCCGATCACGAAGCCGTCGAAGGCCGTTCGGATCACCCGTGGTGCGATGAACATCAGCAGCAGGACCCCTGCGCCCTTGGCCGACTCCTCGACGAACGGCGCGGCCAGGCCGGCTCCCCACGCGACGGCGAAGTCCGGGCTGACCAGCTTGGCGTAGAGGTGGATCAGCGCCGTGTTGCCATGGATCGCAATCGTCCAGGTAGCACCGAAGCCGCCCCAGACGAAGGCGGCGATCCGTAGGTCGAGCGGCTGCCGCGAGTAGCGGTCGATGTGCGTGGTGAACCACCAGAACAGCACCGCGTAGAGGCTGAAGACGATCGCGGCGATGCCGAGCGGAGTGCCGTAGATCGGCGCCTCGGTCCGCACCGTGCTGACGGTGTACCAGAGGCCGTAGGCGATCACGGCGACGAAGACCCACAAGCAGGCGTTGCGAGGCTGCAGCCAGCTCACCCTCTGGCCCCACCCGACCTCGGCTATGGCCGCGTCGCGGGCCTGGAGGAGGTCGGTCTCGGTGGTGGACGTGGCGGTCATGAGGCATCTCCATCGACGAGCCGGACCGATTCGAGCATGGCGACGATCTGGTTCTCGAGGTGGCGGTCACCCGCCATGTCCGCCGGACCGTAGACGGTGACCTCGATTCCCTGTCCGTCGCTGACCAGGGCCCCGAGGAGTCCCTCGACGGTGGTGGTGGAGAAGCGTGCGATGACCCCGGTGATCTCGCTGGCGGTGCGGAACGTCGCCGCCGTACCGCTCTGGAGGTCGAGCGCGTTCGGGCCGAGCTTGCCATTGTTCTTCCGCAGCTGGGCCAGAAGCGCTGTCGCCGACCCGTCGAACTCCCCGGTCGTCACGGTGAAGGTGACGCCGTCCTTCGTCAGGGTCGCCGAGTCGGGGTACGTCCCCGAGGTCGCGGACCCGGAACGCAGCCCGGACTCGAGGTTCCAGCCGACGGCCGGGTCGAACCCGACCGACCGGCCGACCTGGATGACGTCGCCGGCCTTGATCGGGTCATCCACGGCGACAAGGCTGTCGACGCCGGGCAGCACCCAGAAGGTGATGGCGACCAGCAGCGCCACGACACCGGCAGGAAGCAGGGTTCGGCGGTCCATCCCGAGCCAACGGCGCTCGACGGGGACCCAGTCAGGCGGCGCTTCCACAGTGGGCACACCGGAAGCCTAACGAGGTTTGCAGCAGATTGAACGAGTTTGTGCTCAGAGGGCTTGGAAGCCCGATCCCCTGCCCCGATGCGAGCTCGGGTGATCCGAGCGACTCGGCCCGGGCGGTGTTCGCCCGGGCCGAGCCTTGGGGTCAGCGGCCGTTGACGAACCGCTGATACTGGGCTCGCGCCTCGTCCGGGGTGATCGCCCGGTCGAGGAACATCAGCGAGTCCATCCGGCAGTTGCAGGGGTTCCGCTCGACGGTGTCCTGCGGGAAGGATCCGCCGACCTTGTAGCCGCGCGGCAACGTGTCGGAGGTGCCGGTGCCGTCGACCTGCCACGGGTCACCGGCGGAGGTGTAGAACCCCTCGACGGCCTTGCCGTTGCGGTAGAGCGCCATCTTGCCCGTGGTGTAGTCGAACGTCGCCGTCAGATGCACCCACTGACCTCGTGGCAGCAGGGTCTGCCAGTCCGCCGAGGCGGCGAAGGTCTGCGAGGCCCCCTCGTCGAGCCGGCGTCCCAGCGCGACCAGGCGCAGGGTGCCGTCGACGTTGATGAGCTCCAGCAGGGCACGTACGCCATGGCCGTCGGAGTTCCCCGAGAGCACCCCGGCCAGTCCGATCGCGTTGAACCGGTCCGTCGGATCGGCGGTCACCGAGTTGAGTGCCGGCCCGTCCATGTCGACCTTGAACCAGCCGGCCACGGTGATCTGCTCGGCACCCGCGAACGGTGCCAGCGACGCGACCCCGTTCTGGTTCCACGCCCCCGCCTTCCAGTCGTCGTTGCCGTTGACCTCCGGGTCGACCTGCTGGGTCTGCAGGGCGTTGTTGCTGGTCCGGTAGGCCGAGTCACGCACCTGCATCGCGTTGCCGCCGTTGACCTGGTTCAGCAGCGTCCGCGAGAAACCCTGGTCCTCCTCGCGCGACCCCGGGGCGAAGGGGTGCTCGAAGTCGTAGTAGCTGACCAGGTCCTCGCGCAGCGACGGCACGACCTCGCTCGGCCAGGGCCGCTGCACCGTGTTCACGACCTTCCAGATCTTCCCGTTGGCCTTTGCCAGCAGGTAGAGGTTGCGGCGGGAGTCCGTCCCGAAGCGCAGGTCGACGCGCGGGTCGTCGACGAAGTCCTGCATCGAGAGCCGCTTGCCGGAGGTGTCGAAGAGCTGCATCTGGTGCAGGGTCGCCTCGCGACTGCTGCCCCGGCGCATCTGCTTGGCGTCGCTCCAGTAGACCTCGCCGTTGACCAGGTCGCCGAAGACGTACTTGCCCCGGAGGTTGTTCAGCTTCCCGCGGTAGACGACGCCGCCGCTGACCGCGTGGCCGCTGTCGGAGGTGCAGGAGTAGTTGGCCGGCGGGTCGTGGTCGAAGGAGGCCACCGGGAGGGTGAAGCCGGACATGTCGTAGTCGTCGGGGACCGTGTAGAGGGCACACTCGTCGGTGTTGTCGTAGAGCAGCCGGCCCTCGATCTCGCTCCAGCCGAGGTTGTCCCCGGCGCGTACGTCGTAGACGCCCTCGATCGCGTGCTGGCCGATGTGGCCGAGCAGGAGGGTGCCCCTATCGACGTCCCAGGAGAACCGGTGCGGGTCGCGCATCCCGTACGCCCAGATCTCGCCGATCGCACCCTCGCGGGCGACGAACGGGTTGCTGTCCGGGACCCCGTACGCCCCGTTGCGCCCGTCGCGGGCGAGCGGGTCGATCCGCAGGATCTTGCCGAACGGGTTGCCGAGGTTCTGCGGGTCGTCGCTCCGGACGCCGTTTCCGCCGTCGCCCGAGGCGATGTAGAGCAGCCCGTAGTCCTCGTCAGCGGGCTCGGCGGTCGGGTTGAAGTCGATCTGCTGGATGGCGTGGATCTGGCCGGCGAAGTCGATCCGCATCACCTCACGGCTGGTGCCCTCGAAGGTGTCGGCGGTCGGGTCGGTGGCGTGCCACTCGGTCACGACGCTGACGGTCCGCCCGGAGCCGGGGTTGGTCTGCGACGGGAAGGTCGGCGTCTTGGCGAAGCCGCCGAAGCGCTCGGTGTGGGTGGTGTAGAAGAGCCCGTTCTTCTCGAACTCCGGGTGGAAGGTGATGAATCCCGCTCCGCTGCCGAGCCCCGCACCGGACCAGAAGTCCGGGAAGTGGTCCTTCACGTTCAGATACTCGTGCTGCTGCCCGCGGTCGAGCAGGTACATCGGCCCGTTGAGGTCGGGGACGTACATCCGGCCCGAGCCGTCGGGGACCTCGCCGATGAAGTTGATGCGGTTGTGACGTACGAGGCGCTGGTCGGTGGGCGCCGGGTAGGGCTCGGACTCGGGAAGCTGGGTGACCTCCTCGAGCACGAGACCGAGGCTGCTGCGTACTGGCTGTTCGGGGATGGGGTCGGGGACGGGTTCGCTGCCGGGGATGGCGGCGTTGGCAGAGAGTGCGGGGGTGAGCAGCGCGGCGAGCATGGCACCGACGGCGATGCCGGCACGTGCCTGTCTGCCCCATAGACGTGAGGTTTCCATGGGTTCTTCTCCTTACCGAGTTACCGAGGGATCAGCGCCGTAGGCCCGCGACGGTGACGTCACGGATGCGGCCGAAGTTGTCGAAGGAACCGAAGCCGAAGCGGCCTCCGGCGAAGGTGGTGTCGGTGGCGGTCATCCGGGGCTCGTCGGCACCGTCGAGATAGACCGCGATCGCGCCGGTTCGGGCGTTGTAGTCGAGTCGTACGTCGTGCCACTCGGCATCGGTGATCGACGGCGCGGCGCCGACGGTGCCATTCCACTGGTGGTCGATGCGCAGCCGGTCGGCGTCGTTGACCACGAAGATGCCGTTGTGGGGGTAGATGGTGTTGTCGGTCGAGAGGTGGGCGTAGTAGAAGCGGGTCGGTGACTGGTAGTTCCAGACCAGGATCACGTCGCGGTTGGTGACCTCGACGGCCTCGTCGATGCGGACCTCGGCGCGGTAGGTCAGCGAGCCGAGCCGGGGACCCTTGGTCACCACGGCGTACTCGAAGGGGCGTCGCGGGCCGGGCTGTGCCGTCCCAGGCTCGGTCAGGATGACCTGGCCGTCCTCGAAGGCCCACTTGCTCTCCGTGACCGGGTCCCAGTCAGCGAGGCTCGCCCTGGGCTTGACCACGGCCAGGCCGGGTCCTTCGGTCGGCTGTGTATGTGTCTGGGCATGGGCTCCGGCGACCGGAGCGGCCAGAGCCACTGCGAGGGCGACCACACCGGCGCGTACGCCTCGCCCCACCATTCGGTTCAGCTTCCATCTCATGGTGCTTTCCCTTCCCCTAATCGGAACCGTCGGTGGTCCCTGCTGAGGTTGTTGCGGCTCCCCCGAGGTAGAGCTCGGCCATGCGTGGGTCGGCGAGCAGGTCGGCAGCGGCCCCTGCGATGTGCACCTTCCCCAGGTCGAGTACGCACCCCAGGTCCGCCGACTCCAGAGCCCGCCGGGCGTTCTGCTCGACGAGCAGGACCGCCAGACCGGCGTCCCGCATGCGTACGACCTGCTCGAACACGGTCGCCGTGGTCTTCGGGTCCAGGCCCATGCTGGGCTCGTCGAGCAGCACCACCTTCGGGCTCACCATCAGCGAGCGGGCGAACTCGACCTGCTTCTGCTGGCCGCCCGAGAGCGCGCCGGCGAGGGCGTTCCACCGCTCGGCGACGACCGGGAAGAGCGTCTTCACGAAGTCGGTCCGCTCCTGGATCGCGGCCGCGTCGCGCACCGTGTAGGCGCCCAGGCCGACGTTCTCGGCCACGGTCATCTCCTTGAAGACGGAGTGGCCCTGGAGGACGTGGGCCATGCCCGCGCGGAGCATCTGCTGCGGCCCGTTGCGGGTGACGTCCTTGCCGGCGACGGTGATCGTCCCCGAGCGCGGGGTCAGCATGCCGCTGGCGACCTTGAGCACGGTGGACTTTCCGGCCCCGTTGGGACCGACCAGACAGACGATCTGACCTGCGGGAACGGTGACGGTGAGGCCTCGCAGCACCAGAGCGGCACGACCGTAGCCGGCCTCGATGTCGCGCAGCTCGAGGAGAGGTTCAGACACCAAGGTAGGCCTCCAGGACTCGTGGGTCGTTCTGCACGTCCGCCGGCGCACCGGAGGCGATCGGGCGGCCGCGGTCGAAGACCACGACATGGTCGGAGAGGCTCATCACCAGCTCCATGTTGTGCTCGACGATGACGAAGGTGCGACCCTCGGCGTTGAGCTCGCGCACGAGCGTGGCGATCCGGCCGATCAGGGCCGGGTTCACGCCGCCGGCGGGCTCGTCGAGCATGATCGTGTCGGGCTCGGCCATCAGCACCCCCGCGAGCTCGAGCAGCTTCTGCTGCCCGTAGGAGATGTCGCGGGCCTCGCTGCGCTCGAGGTGCTCGATGCCGACCCGGGCCAGCAGCTCTCGCGCCCGGGCGATGTCGTCGGGGTTGTGCGCCCCGCGCAGCCGGTGGACCAGGCCGGTGGACCGAACTCCGGCGAGCACGTTGTCGAGCACCGTCATCCGCGGGAAGATCCGGCACAGCTGGAAGCTGCGCCCGAGCCCGGCCCTCGCGATCCGGTGAGGTGCGTGGCCGGTCACGTCGCGGCCCTGGTAGGTCACCGTCCCCGAGTCGGGCCGGATCATCCCGGTCACGCAGTTGAAGAAGGTGGTCTTGCCCGACCCGTTCGGGCCGATCAGGGCGTTGATCTTGCCCTCGCAGAAGGTGACCGTGGCCTCGTCCACGGCGCGTACGCCGCCGAACGCCTTGGTCAGGTTCTCGGTCGCCAAGAACGAGCTCATCACTTCGCCTCCTCGAGCGCCTTGCGCTCCTCGGCCAGCTGGGCGGCGTCGACCTCGCGGATCGAGGTGCCGCTGGGTCGGAACCGGTCGAACTGCGCGGTCAGCCAGGGGATGACCCCGTCGGGCATGAAGAGCACGACCAGGGCGAGCAGCAGACCGAGCGCGACCAGGTGCAGCTGGGTGTCGCCGTACTGGTTCTTGAAGAACTCGACCGCATAGCCCACGATCACCGCGCCGACGACCGGACCGAGCAGGCTGCGTACGCCGCCGAGCAACGACATCAGCACCAGATAGGAGCCGGTCAGGATCGAGAACTGGAAGATCGGGTCGAGCGAGCCGAACCAGAGGGCGTACATTCCGCCCGCCATCGCGGTCATGAACGCCGAGACGACGAAGACGACCAGCTTGTAGGCGAACGTGGGCACTCCCAGCGCCTGGGCTTTGTCCTCGTCCTCCCGGATCGCCTTGAGCCCGGTGCCGAGCCGCGACCGGTCGATCACCCACCACAGCACGAGGGCGACGAGGGTCAACGCCACGAACAGGTAGAAGAACCGCTCGTGCTGCTCGGGACGGAGTACGTCCGTGCCGAACGGCCGCGGCACCCGCAGCCCGTTGGACCCGCCGGTCACGTCGGCCCAGCTCTGCGCGACCAGCAGCAGGATGAGCACCAGCGCGATCGAGACGATCACGAACGAGGCGCCTCGGACCCGCAGCGACGCGATCCCGATCGGCACCGCCGCCAGGCCCACGAGCACGGCCGCGAGGACCATCGAGACCCACGGGTTCACCCCGGCCTCGGTCACCAGCAGGGCGGTGCCGTAGCCACCCAGCCCGGCGTAGGCGGCATGTCCCAGCGAGATGTAGCCGGTCAGTCCGCCGACGAAGTTCCACGCCACCGCGAGCGCGGCGTAGCTGGCGATCACCACGCCCACCGAGAGGATGAACGGGTCCGGCGCGAGCGCCGGGAAGGCGAGCACGAGGCCCAGCGCGACCGCAGCCGCGACGAGCTTCGTCACCAGCACGGAGCGGCCCGAGGACGTACGGCTTTCCCTGTGCTTAGAAGCGCTGAGCAAGGCGACCTCCGAAGAATCCCTGGGGGCGGAACATGAGGGTGGCGAAGAGGGCGAGGTAGAAGACCGTCTGCGCCCACGTGGTGCCCATCGGGATCTGCAGCAGGCTCTGGGTCACACCGAGGACCATCGCCGCGACCGCGGCGCCGGGGATGCTGCCGAGGCCTCCGATCACGATGATCGCCATCAACGGTCCGATCCAGTGCCAGTGCAGCGAGGGATAGATGGTGGCGTCGAGCGCGAGCGCGGTGCCACCGACCGCTGCGGTCGCCAGGCCGAGCCCGAAGCCGAAGCCGGCGATCCGGTCGGTGTCGATGCCGAGCAGCTGGGCGGCCTCACGGTGCTGGATCGTGGCGCGCAGAGCCTGGCCGAAGCGGGTCTTCTTGAGGAGCAGGTAGAGCGCCAGGAGCGAGACCGCGGCCAAGCCGAAGGCGACCAGCTTCACCACAGCGATCCGCGCTCCCCACAGCTCCAGGCTCGCGCTGGAGTAGTCGAGCTGGATCCGCCGCTGGGTGCCGGAGAAGAGGTAGCCGAGGCCGCCCTCGATGACCAGCGCGATCGCGAAGGTCAGCAGCACCGACATCATGGTCAGCGTCGCCGGCCGCAGCCGGGAGAGCAGCGCCCGTTGCATCCCATAGCCGGCCGCGAAGAAGAGCGGCACGGTGATGATCAGCGAGAGCAGCGGGTCGAGACCGGTCTGCGTGGTGAAGAACCAGGCCAGGTACGCAGCCAGGATCAGGAACGCGGAGTGGGCGATCATCACGACCCGCATGACGCCGAAGTAGAGCGTCAGGCCGGCGGCGAGCAGGGCATAGAGGCCTCCGAGCAGCAGCCCCAGGATCAGGCTCTGCAGGAGAAGAGCTGACGACATCGGCTCACCACGCCGGCTTCGGGTAGACGAACTCGGCCTCGGCCTGGTCCTCGGGCAGGACGATCTTGATCTCGCCGTCGACCCACTGCTGGATCATGTGGGCGCTCTGCGGGCGGCCCTTGTCGTCCCAGCTCAGCGGCCCGACGACGGTCTCGACCTCGTTCTCGTGCAGCCAGTCGATCAGCTGGGACTGGCAGTCGGGGTCGGGCTCGGCGCACTCGACCGCCTCGACCGCTGCCGCGACGACCTGGCCCGTGGTCCAGGCGTTGGCCTCGTCCTCACCGGGCGCCTCGCCGTGCTTCTCCTCGTAGAACTTCACGAACTCCTGGTTCTCCGGGTAGTCCGCCTTCGTGGTGTAGCCGGTCGGCGCGATGATGCCCTGCGTCTTGTCGCCGATCGCCTCGGCGAACTCGGTCTCGGTCGGCGCCGTCGAGAACGCGGCCAGTTTGGGCTGGTAGTTGAGCTGCTGCAGCGCCACGATCAGGTTGACACCGTCCTGATACTGGCTGCCGCCCACGACCATGTCGGCCTTGCTGTCGGCGATCTTGGCCGCGATGCTGCTGAAGTCGGTGGTGTTGGGCGGGTAGACCTCGTCCACGACGGTCTTGACGCCGCCCTCCTCCAAAGCTTCCTTGAGGCCGTAGGCGGTGCCCTGGGCGAACGGGTCGTCCATCGAGGCGTACGCCGCGGTCTTGGGCCGCTCGGCCTCCGGCATCGCCAGGATGTGCTCGGCGAGGAGCTTGTAGTGGTCGTCGGCGACCGCGGGTGCGGCGTAGAAGAGGTTGTCGAAACCCTCCTCGAAGACCTCGGGGGCCGCGCCGGCCGGCTCGACGAAGAGGTAGCCGTAGTCCTGTGCGACCTGGGCGGCCGGGATCACCAGGCGGGTGGAGAACGGCCCGACGATCAGGTCGACCTGCTCCTGGTTGATCAGCTTCTCGTAGTCGGCGGCGACACGCTCGGCGCTGGACTGGTCGTCGAGCATCTCCAGTCGTACGTCGCGACCGAGCAGGCCGCCGTTGGCGTTGACGTATTCGGCCCAGGCCTCGTATCCGCGCTGGATGCCCTTGCCGGGCTCGCTGAAGTCGCCGGTCAGGGGCAGCGAGATGCCGATCACGATCTCGTCGTCGCTGCCACCTTCCTCGGCGGCGCCACAGGCGGCGAGGGTGGAGGCGAGAGTCACGGCCGCCGCGGCAGCCAGGGTTGCTCTGAACCGCTTGCTCGCGGTGGGGGTCTTCGTGAAGCGCATCTGTGGGTCTCCTCTACGAAAGCGCTTACGTAAGCGTTTACGATGACGTTACCCACTCTCGCTTAGTGTGGCAAGAGTCACATTCCTTACGACAAGGGGCATCGATGGTCCGAACCAACAGCTCCCCCCGCCTGATCGACGTCGCGCATGCATCCGGCGTCTCGATCGCAACCGCCTCCCGCGCGCTCTCCGGAACCCCCGGGGTCAGCGACTCGGTGGCCGAGAAAGTCCGCCAGGCGGCACGCGAGCTCGGCTATGTCGCCAATCTCCATGCCCGCTCGCTCGCCAGCGGATCGACCGCCACAGTCGGGCTCGTCGTGCACGAGATCGGCGACCCCTACTTCTCCGAGATCGCCAGCGGCGTGCTCAGCCTCGCCGCCGAACACGGGCGCACCGTCCAGATCTGCCACACCGGCCGCGACCCCGAGGCCGAGGTCGAGCAGGTACGCAGCCTGGTGGCCAACCGCGTCGGCGCGATCCTGATCGCGGGGTCGGGCTTCGTGGACGCCTCGGTCGAGGCGCCGATGCGCTTCGAGGTGCAGCGCTACGCGGAGGCAGGCGGCCGGGTCGCCGTCGTCGGCCGGCACCACCTCGGGGTCGACAGCGTGCTGCCCGACAACCGTCCCGGCGGCCGCGCCGTCGCCGAGCACATCCTCGGGCTGGGCCACCGGCGCATCGTGGTCGTCTCGGGCACGCTGGAGCTGACCACCGTCGCGGACCGTCTCGAAGGGGTGCGCGACGCGCTCTCGGCGGCGGGGCTCGACCCCGGCGACGTACCTGTCCTCGAGGGGCCGTTCACCCGCGAGGGCGGGCGCGAGTGCATCCGCCGGATGCTCGCCGACCACCCACGTACGACCGCAGTCATCGCCCTCAACGACGACATGGCCATCGGGTGCCTCTCGCAGCTGCGCAGCTCCGGGGTCTCGGTGCCCGGCCAGGTCTCGGTCAGCGGATTCGACGACGTCGCCGTCGCCCAGGACCTGTCCCCCGGACTCACCACCGTCCGCCTGCCGATGGCCGAGATGGGCGCCCGGGCGCTGACGCTGGCGTTGAAGGAGCCCGGCTCACGCGCCCGACGGCAGCGGGTCCCCGCCCAGCTCGTGGTACGCGACTCGACCGGGCCCGCCGCTCGGTAGACCCGCGGTCTAGGGTTCTTCGAGTGAAGGATCTTCGAGTACCACCGGGCCCTGGGCTGCCCGAAGGTCTCGTCATCCCCGACACCGAGCTGGTCGAACGCTTCTCCCGCTCCCCCGGCCCCGGCGGGCAGTCGGTCAACACCACCGACTCCCGCGTCGAGCTCTCCTGGGACCCGGCCGTGTCAGCCGCCCTCGACGAACGCCAGCTCGCCCGCCTCCTCGCCCGCTCCTCGGGGCCGCTCGTCGTCGTCTCCCACGAGCAGCGCTCCCAGCACCGCAACCGCATCGCCGCGCGCGAGCGACTCGCCCTCCGCATCCGCGAACTCCTCGCCCCGCCACCTCCCACCCGCCGCCCCACCAAGCCCACCCGTGGCTCCAAGGAGCGCCGCCTCGACGCCAAGCGCCAGCGCGGCCAGACCAAACAGCTCCGCGGCCGCGTCCAAGACTGACCTCGCGAGCCGTCACCCCCGTCGGTCGAGGCGTCAACCCGGTCGGCCGAGGCGTCGCCTAGGTCGGCCGAGCCGTCACGTGGGTTGGCCGAGGCGTCACGTACGTCGGGCGAGATGCCACCAAGGACATCTCGATTCGCCGGAGCGACGCTTCGCGCGACGTACGCGACGCCTCGCTCAACGGGATGACGCCTCGTCCAACCGGAGCGACGCCTCGTCCAACCGGAGCGACGCCTCGGGCGACCGGAGCGACGCTTCGGGCGTACGAGCCCTGTCGGCGTCAGGCAGGATCGGGGTCGGTGGCCAAGCGGGCGTGGGTCTCGGTGTCATAGCGGACACCGTCGTAGAGCAGCTTCTGACGTTCGCGGCCCTCGACGAGGAAGCCAGCCGCGGTGGCGACACGACACGATCCGGGGTTGTCGAGCCGGTGGCCGGTCTCGAGACGAAAGAGGTCGAGCACGTCGAAGCAGTGCCTGGCCAGCAGCTTCAGGCCGGTGCTGCCGACACCTCGCCCGCGATGCTTCTCGAGGGTCCAGTAGGAGATCCAGCCGATGCTGTGGACCCGCATCTGGGTGGTGACCCGCATCTGCCCGAGGACGTCGGCACCGTCGACGACCGCGAAGGTGTGGGCCCTGTCCGCGACCGCGTCCTCAGCCCACCCGGCGATCAGCCGTTCGGCATCCTCGACGGTCACCACGTCCGCCGGCCGCTCGGTCTCCATCCCGACCCCGGCGTACGCAGCGAGCAGGACCGCCGCATCCGACTCCTCCCACTCCCGGAGCCGAAATCCGTCGTTCCTCATGTCGCACACGATAACGCCGACCTGCCGTGCACGATCCGTGCACCTCAACCACCCTCAAACATGCACCGATCGTGCACATGCACGATCTGTGCGGCGGAACTCTCCGCAAAGCAGCACGAATCGTGCACGGGCGACGGATGATGCCTTCATGGGGGACACATCCGATCCGGACGAGGGTTTCGTCCTGGACACCTCGCGACCTTTCTCGCGCGCCGATGCGGCGAAGGCGAAGATCAAACCGAGCACGTTGCGCGGGCCACGATTCACCCGTCTCTTCAGCGGTGTGTACGTCGCCGCCGACGCCCCAGCAACCCCGCTGCAGAGGGTGCAGGCCGCGCTCATACCATTCGGGGAGAACGGGTTCGCCAGTCACGCGTCCGCGGCCCGGGTCTATGAGGTGCCGATCCCGACACTGCCCGATGAGCATGTGACGGTGACGACAGCGGCCCACCGGCGGGCGCATCCGGGCATCGTCTGCCACGTCCTGAGGAAGCCGAGAGCGGTGGTCATGGACGGCATCGGCGTCTCCGCCCCTGACCAGCTCTTCACCGAGCTTGCCAGCCAGGTCAGTCTGGTCGACCTCGTCGTCGCGGGCGACCATCTCGTACGCCACCATCCGCGCGTGACTCCGGCGACACTGGCCGACTTCGCGACAACCGGCACGCTCCCCGGCTCGCGCCTGGCCGCCAGGGCAGCGAGCTACGTACGCGAGAACGTGCGCTCCCCTATGGAAACCCGGCTGCGAATGCTGATCGTGCTCGCCGGACTTCCCGAGCCGCGCATCAACACGCTCGTCGGCAGCGGAGATGGCATGCTCAAACGCGAGCACGACCTGGTCTACGCGGCGTCGAAGACCGCGATCGAGTACGACGGCAAGCAGCACCCGGCTGAGCAGTGGGAGCGTGACCTCGAGCGACGCGAGGAAGCCGACGACGATGGCTGGCGCATCGTGACCGTCGTCGCCAAGGGCATCTACCGCCGCCCCGACCTGACGCTGGAGAAGATCCACCGCGTGCTGCTGGTACGAGGCGAACCGGGAGTGCCGCCGCACCTCTCGGACGCCTGGCGACCCCATTTCCCGGTGATCCGCTGACGGCCGTGCACGATCCGTGCACGTCTACGGGATAACGGGTGCATGGATCGTGCACGTGACCGATTGGTGCACTCGTCGATGCCGACGCAGTGCACCGATCGGTCACAGGGTCGACTGGATGCCGGCGAGGAGCTGGCGGGCCATGACGATGCGCTGGACCTGGTTGGTGCCCTCGTAGATCTGGGTGATCTTGGCGTCGCGCATCATCCGCTCGACCGGGTAGTCGCGGGTGAACCCATAGCCACCCAACAGCTGCACGGCGTCGGTGGTTACCTGCATCGCGACATCGCTCGCGAACGCCTTGGCCGCGGCACCGAAGAAGGTCAGGTCCTTGTCGCCCCGCTCGGATCGACCGGCGGCGGCGTAGGTGAGCTGGCGGGCGGCCTCGATCTTCATCCCCATGTCGGCGACCATGAACTCCACACCCTGGAACTCCGCGATCGCCTTGCCGAACTGCTTGCGCTCCTTGATGTAGCCCAGCGCGTAGTCCAGCGCACCCTGAGCCACCCCGACGGCCTGGGCCGCGATGGTGATGCGGGTGTGGTCGAGGGTCTGCATGGCGTACGTGAACCCGAGACCCTCCTCACCGATGAGCCGGTCGGCGGGGATGCGTACGTTGTCGAAGTAGACCTCGCGGGTCGGGCTGCCCTTGATGCCCAGCTTCTTCTCCGGCGCACCGAACGAGACTCCCTCGTCGGACTTCTCCACCACGAACGCGGAGATCCCCTTGGAACGCTTTTCCGGGTCGGTCACCGCCAACACGGTGTAGTACTCCGAGACACCCGCGTTGGTGATCCAGCGCTTGACGCCGTTGAGCACCCAGAAGTCGCCGTCGCGTACGGCCCGGGTCTTCTGGTTGGCCGCGTCCGAGCCCGCGTCGGGCTCGGAGAGGCAGTAGGAGAAGTTCCCTTGCCCGGCGGCAAGTGCACCGAGGTACTTCTTCTTCAGCTCCTCCGAGCCACCGATCTGCACCGGCAGCGAACCGAGCTTGTTCACCGCGGGGATCAGCGAGGCCGAGACGTCCGCACGAGCGATCTCCTCGATGACCAGCACCGTCGCCAAAGCGTCCGCACCCACACCGCCGTACGCCTCCGGCACATGCGGCGCGAAGAACTCGGTCTCGACCAACGCGTCGTGCGCCTCCTGCGGATAGCGAGCCTCCTCGTCGACCGCAGCAGCGGCCGGCGCGATCTTCGCGTCACAGATCTCGCGGATGGCCTTGCGGATCTCCTGGTGCTCCTCGGAGAGGGCGAACAACGGGTACTCGGCACTCATGTCCCGGAGTCTATGCCTGTTTGCTACTCGCCAGTAAGTCGCCGCCACGTCGGCGGGTCACGGAATCCTCCGAGCCACGTTGTTGTTGTGCGCTACATGACCTCGGCATGGCTTGACCAGAACACAATCGACAAGCTTCTCGACGACTCCGAGACGTGGGCCATCGTCGGCCTCTCGGGCGATCCGTGGCGTACCGCCTACTCGATCGCGCAGGAGCTCCAGCAGCACGGCAAGCGGATCATCCCGATCCACCCGGGCGCCGCCGCCGAGGGCAAGGAGGTGCTCGGTGAGAAGGTCTACGCGACCCTGGCCGACGCCGCCGCGGCCGTCGGAAGGATCGACGTCGTCGACGTCTTCCGCCGCTCCGAGGCCGCCGGCCAGTTCGCCGACGAGGCCGTAGCGATCGGCGCCGGCGGCGTCTGGTTCCAGATGGGCGTCGTCGACGAGTCGGCCTTCGAGCGCACCACCGCGGCCGGCGTACCGATGGTCATGGACACCTGCCCCAGCAAGATCTGGTTCCAGCGCGCCAGGTCCGGCGCACAGGCGTAAGAGCTACGGCTCGAACGTCATCGTCCGCAGGTGCTCGTAGATCACCGAGGTCTCCACGTCGGCGATCTCGGCTCGCGAGGTGAGCCGGTCGATCACGAACGCATAGAGCGCGTCGTTGTCGGCGACCGCGACGTGGACGATGAAGTCCATCCGGCCGGAGGTGACGAAGACGCCGACGGCTTCGGGGAGCGCGGCGACCCAGTCGCGGAAGGCCTCGATGTTGGCGCGCGAGGGCGGCCGGATGCGCACCGCGACGAGCGCCTGCACCCCCCGGTCGATCTGGCGTAGGTCGAGGTCGAGGTAGGCCCCGCGGATGAGCCCGCGACGCTGCATCGCCCGCGCGCGGTCGTGCACGGTGGTAGCCGAAACGCCGACTTCGGCGGCGATGTCGCGAAGGCTCCGCCGTGCATCCATCGTCCAGGCGGCCAGAATCTGACGGTCGACTTCATCCATGCACTCCAGTTTAACCGATTCTCCTGACAATGACCGGCCCGATTGATTCTTGACCTGACATTCCTAAGACTTGTCGCCAGATCAGTTGACGAATGACAGGAGGCAGAGCGATGAGCACAGACGTCGAAGCGGCCCGGATCGGGTTCGCGCCGGACGAGATCGACCAGTCCGCGAGCACGCGGGACGTACCGTTCAAGTGGGTGGTCGTCGTCGACCAGACAGTTCCGGCCGGACGCGCGGTGAACGCGGCCGTCTGCGTCGCGGCGGCGACCACGCAGCGTACGGCCGGCCTGCTCGGGGAGGACGCGGTCGACGCCGACGACTCGGCACACCCGGGGCTGCCCTGGATCGGCTGTACGGTGCTGGGCGCCCCTGCTCAGCGGCTGACCGATCTGCGGCGTCAGGCCGTCGCCCAGCCCGGGGTCACGGTGATCGACATGCCCACCCAGGCGCAGCACACGAAGGTGTACGACGACTATCTGTTCGCGGTCGGGAGCAGTCGCGGTGCCGACCTGTCCTACGCGGCGGTCAGCCTCTTCGGCCCACGCCGGATCATCGACAAGCTGGTCAAGGGGCTTTCGCTCCTGCCCTGAGCCTCAGGAGGTGGCTCGGCGTACGACCTCGCCCTTCTCGCGGGCGAGGTCGGCGAGCGAGGTCTCGTACGCCACCAGCTTCTGCTGCAGCTCGGGGTCGGCGACGCCGAGGATGCGGGCGGCGAGGATGCCGGCGTTCTTGGCATTCCCGATGGCGACGGTGGCCACCGGGATGCCGCCGGGCATCTGGACGATCGACATCAGCGAGTCGAGTCCGTCGAGGTACTTCAGCGGCACGGGGACGCCGATGACGGGCAGCGGTGTGACCGAGGCGAGCATGCCCGGAAGCGCAGCCGCACCACCCGCGCCGGCGATGATCACGGAGAGGCCGCGACCGGCAGCCTCGCGACCGTAGTCGAGCATCTCCTGCGGCATCCGGTGGGCCGACTTCACGTCGGCCTCCCACTCGATCCCGAACTCGTCCAAGAGCTCGGCCGCGGCCTTCATCGTCGGCCAGTCGGAGTCGGATCCCATCACGATGCCTACGCGAGCGCTCATGGGCCAAGGCTAGGCCGACGAGCATGTGTACGCGGGAACCGGGCCGCCCAACGGTGGCCGTAATTCGCTGTCGCGCCTCACAAGGTTAAGAGATCGTGTGCCCCGTGATATCCGCCATGAGATACCGGCTCGGCCAGGCCGTGGTCATCTCGCTGCTGTCCGCGCTGATCACCGCGTGTGCTGTCTTCGCTCCGCTCTACGACCGCGCGATGCAGCAGGCTGCCACCGCGGTCACCCTCGACAACGCGCCCAGCGTGGAGCGCGACCTCCAGATCTTCGGACCACCGGCGGACTATCTTCTGGAGCGCACCGACCCCGCAGAGCTCGCACGACAGCTTCCGAGCTCCTCGCTCTTCGAGACCCCCGTCACCGGGCGCAATGCCGTCGCCGACCTCGATCTCAGTCCTGCCTCGCTCTCCGTCCCGCGAGGTGACATCTGGTGGCGCGAGGGCCAGTGCGACCACATCAGGATCACCGCGGGCACCTGTCCCGACCGGAGCCGCGAGATCCTGATCACCGACAACGAGGCGAAGACCTACGACGTCGCCATCGGGAGCACGGTGAAGTCGATGGCAGCCAGGCCGCCGGTGGACATGAACTATCACCAGCCGCCGACGCCGTCGATGACCTACCGGGTCGTCGGCACCTACCGGGCCGACGACGACGCGTGGTGGCAAGGCCTTCAGCTGGAGGGCCGGGCCGGGATCGCCGCCGGTGACATCGTCCAGCACGATGTGTGGCTGACCGACGAGTCGACCTTCGGTGGCTCGACACCGTTCCTCGACGCCGAGCGCCCATGGGTGGGATCGCGGCTGCGCGCCGATGCCGTGGGGGTGGACGAGCTCACCGCTCTCGAGGGCGACCTACGTGACCTCCGGGCGCGGGCCGAGAAGGTCGGGGAGCACGACGAGATGTTCGGGGACACGATCACGTCGTTGGTGACATCGCTTCCCGAGCTCACCGACGAGGTCGATACTCAGATCGAACAGAGCCGGACGACGGTGCCGCTGCTCCTTGTACAGCTGGGTGTGCTCGGGGTGATCGTCTTGTGGCTGATGCTGCTCGCCGCGACGGACCAGCGCCGCCCGGAGGTGGTGGTCGCGCGGCTTCGGGGACGAGGTGCGTCAGGCGCCAGGTCCTTGCTGATGGGCGAGCTGCTCCCCGCCGTGCTCGCCGGGATCGTCCCCGGGACGGCCGTGGCGATCCTCGCCGCCACCCTCGCGCGTGAGTACGCGCTGCCCGGCGATCCACCCTTCGAACTTCCCCGGGACATGCTGGCGTCCGGAGTCATCGCCTGCGCGGTCCTGGTCCTGGTGACGTACGCGGCCGTCTACCGGGTCGCCCGCGAACCCCTCGGCACCTTGCTCCACCGGACCCGCCGCCGTCGCTCGGGATGGGCGATCGGCGCTGGCGACGCCGTGGCCATGGCCGCGTGCGGGGCGTGCGTGGTCGCCTTTGTGACAGGCAGCCTGACCGGGCCCATCGCGCTCGCCGCCCCTGCGCTGCTCTCCGCGCTGGTCGGTCTCGTTCTCGCACACCTCTTCACGCCGACGGCGATGCGAATCGGACGCACGCTGCTGCGCCGCGGCCATCTGCGCGCCGGCATCTCGCTGCTGGAGGCGTCGCGGAGCATCGCCACGCGGCGTACGGTCGCCCTGGCCACCGTCGCCAGCGCGCTCGCCGTCTTCTCGGTCTGCGGCCTCCTCGTGGGTGAGCGCAACCGCGCCGTCGCAGCGGAACAGGCGGCGGGCGCCCCGTTGATCGCCGAGCTCCAGGGCCAGCGGTCGACCGCCGACAACCTCAGGTCAGTACGTCGTGCGCTCGCGAGGATCGACCCCGAGAGCGCCCAGGTGACCCCCGTCGTACGGGCCGCAGCGCCCAGCGGCGGCGCTACGACGTTCGCTGTCGATCCGCAGGGGTTCCGGCAGATCGCTCTCTTTGACACCGGGGACGCGCCCAGCGCCGACCAATGGAAAGCACTCACAGACGGAAGCGCGCGCGAACCGGTCCCGGTCATCACCACCGGGGCGCTCTTCGAGGACGAGGAGGTCACCATCGTCGGCCTCGACGGCATCGAGCAGGACGGCGAGGAGATCGCGGCCATCGACCGGGTCCCCGGCGGCGGCCCGGACGTCGCCCTTGTCGACCTCACCACCGCCCAGGAGCTCGCCCCTCCCGACGCCGATTCCACCATCTCCCTGTGGTTCGCCGCCGAGGATCGGGGGCTGCTCGACCGGGTCAGCGCCGACCTCGAGGAAGAAGGCATCATCATCGCCGAGACCCGAACCCTGAGAGACGTACGCCGCAGCCTGGACGAGTCGGTCGCTGCCTGGAGCCTGCGGCTCGGCGTCGTGGTCGGGCTCGCCGCGGTGGCGATCGCCGTGCTCGCGCTGAGCGTGCTCACGGTGACCGGCTGGCGCACCCGCGCTCGCGATCTGGCCTCGCTGTGGTTGGCGGGCGTGGATCGGCGCACGGTCAGAGGGCTCCCGGGCGCCACGCAGCTGGTGCCGGTGATCCTGGGAGTCCTCGCCGGTGCCGGAGCCGGTGTGCTCGGCGCCCTGCTGACCCTGCCCGACATACCCCTCTTCGCAGTGCCACCTGCCGTCGACACCATCGACCTGTCCGTCCCATGGCTGGCGGTCGGACTGACCACGCTCGGCTGTCTGCTGGTCCTCAGCACAGCAGCCGTCCTCCTCGGCCGGGCGGTCGCGGCCGCTGCGCGCCTCGACCGGGTCCGGGAGACGGAATGAGCAGCGGGATGAGCAGCGGGATGGGCATCCGTACCCACGGCCTGGTGCACATCTACCACGCAGAGGGACACGACGTGGCCGCCCTCTCCGGCGTCGACCTGGACGTGAGACCCGGCGAGCTGATGGGGCTGCTGGGCCCTTCAGGATCCGGGAAGTCGACGCTGATGAGTCTCCTGGCCGGCGTCTTCCGGCCCAGCGCCGGCAAGATCTTCGTGGGCGCGCACGAGGTCTCATCGGCCAGCACGAAGGAGCTGGACCGACTCCGGGCAACCCAGGTCTCACTCATGCTCCAGGGTGCCGGACGCAACCTGCTGCCCTACGCCACTGCGGCAGCCAACGTGGGTTTCGCGCAGCGCGCGGCCCGCGCGACCAAGGATCTACCCACCGCTGGGGAGGTGCTCGGCGAGCTCGGCATCGCCGACGTGGCCGACCGTCCGCTGACCGGCCTCACCCCTGGCGAGCTGCAGCTCGTCGCACTGGCGGTCGCTCTCGCCACCCGGCCCGGCCTCGTCCTCGCCGACGAGCCGACCAGCCAGCTCGGCCACGCCGCCCGCGATCTCGTCCTCGAGCGGCTCGCCTGGATCAACCGCGCCCACGGTACGACTGTCGTACTCGTCACCCACGATCCGCACGTCGCCTCGTTCCTGCCCCGCACGGTCACCATCCGCGACGGCCGTATCGGTGGCGAGGGGCGCAGCGGCGAGGAGTACGCCGTGGTGACGGCAGATGGTTCGCTCCCGCTTCCCGGCCACGTACGCGACGTGCTTCCACCAGGCACACTGGTCCGTTTCCATCCGGTGGACGGTCACTATGAGCTCGTTCCCGAGCACGAGGAGGCGAGCGATGAGTGAGCTTCGCGCGAACGGGTTGACGGTGACGTACGGGGACCTGGTCGCCGTCGAGGCGATCGATCTCGACCTCGGGGCGGGCGTGATGCTGGCGGTCACCGGGCCCTCGGGCGCCGGGAAGTCGTCGCTGCTGTGGGCGCTGGCCGGCGCCCTGCCCCGGGCAGCAGGTTCCGTGAACGTGGACGGAGCACCCCTCGCCGGCCGGGACGACGCCGCCGACCGCGGCGTCACCCTCATCCCCCAGGGCAACGGTCTCGCCGGGGCGCTCTCCGCGGAGGAGAACGTCCTGGTACCGATGCTTGCCCGCAAGGTGCCACCCCGGGAAGCGCTCGAGCGCACCGCGGCCGCACTCGAGCTGGTCGGCCTCGCGGAGTCCGGACGCCACCTCGTCGACGAGCTCTCCGGCGGTCAGCAGCAGCGGGTCGCGCTCGCCCGCGCCTTCGCGATTCGGGCCGCGGTGATCCTCGCCGACGAGTCCACCAGCGACCTGGACGCCGGCAACCGGGAGCGGATGATCGCCGCGCTTCGGGCCGAGGCGGCGCGCGGCGCGATCGTCGTCCTCGCCACCCACGACCCCGAGGCCGCCGCCGAGGCGGACGCCGAGCTCACCCTCGACGAGGGGGTCGCGTCATGGCCCCGACCTCTGCCTGTCACCTGAGTGTCGGTCCTGCCCGCTAGTGTGCTGGCCACTCTCCCCCACGACCCCACAAAGGCAGATGGATCCAGCTACGAGCACCGACGTCGTCGTCAGCGCGCCGCCGAACCCGACCGCGGTCGAGCGGTTCACCGGGCTGACCAAGGCGGAGCGCAAGGCGCTGCCGTCCCAGTTGCGGCAGGTCGCGTCCTGGTCCCGGCAGACGGCGTCGGCGACCCGCGCACGGGCCGAGATCGAGCAGGAGGCGGCCGAGGCGGTCGACCACTACCGGGCGAGCGCGGCCGAGCTGAAGCGCGCGGCGCAGGTGGCCTGGCGCAGCATCGCCCTGGACCGGAGCGACGGGCCGCGCCTGGCCGCGATCGCGCGGCGGCACGCGCTCGAGCCGGTCGAGGAGACCACCCAGGAGCTCGTCGACTCGCTCGCCGACGCAGCGGACGTCGTGACGCAGGCCAAGAGGGCTTCCGGGGCGCGGCGTCTGCTGGTGCGCAGGAGCCGCCGCGAGGAGGCCGAGCTGGCGGGGAGACAGGTCCTCGATCTGCGCCAGCGCGCGAGCGAGATCCAGGCGCCGGCGCGGCTCGACGAGCTTAACAGGCTCCCGTCCCGGCGCCGGGTACGGATCCGCGAGGCGCTGCTGCCGAGCGTCGGTCTCCTGGAGGCGCTCTCCGACCTCGGCTCCGAGGCGGTGCTGGCTCCGCGCAAGGGCGTCCTCGTGCTGCGCAACGAGGGCGAGGCCCTCAACGAGGCCAGGCGCTCCGAGGAGCCCGCGCGCCGAGCCGCGACCGACGCCGCCAACGCGGTCCGGAGCGCGGACACCGACACGGCGGTGAGGTCGCTGCCGGTCGACGAGCTCGCCGATCTCGTACGCGTCGAACCCCTCCTCGAGGCCGGGATCCGTACCGTCCACGAGGTCATCCATCCCGCCTCTGACCTGCGACAACTCCCCGGAGTCGGACCGGCCACCGCGATGCGGATGCAGGAGGCGGCACAGGCGCTGTGGCAGCGCACCTACGACGAGATGCCGCTCGCCATCGACCACGAGCGCCGCACCCCGGCGGCCACCAGGCTGCTCGCGCGGCTGGCGGAGTGGGAGGCCGGGCGGCGTACGAAGGACGCGGGGGCCGAGCTCGCCCTGGTCCAGTCGCTGCGGCCGCTGACCCGGTCGCTCACTCAGCCGTCCAAGGGCGGTGCGAGGTTCCATCTGATCCTGGCCAACGCGGCCAGCCTCGACGACTTCCAGGGCGCGCTGCAGGCGATCGCTCACCGGGCCGAGATGGCCCGCCGGGTGCGCCCTGGCAACCGGCCCGCCGACCCGTGGGAGGACTTCGAGAAACGGCCGGCCGACTACTACGCGATGCTCTCCGAGCTCGGCTTCCTCACCGAGGACGAGGACAAGATCCATGGTGACCTGTCGGCCGAGATCATCGAGGCGGTGCGGGCCCAGGAGCTGCGCACCAACAACCTGACCGCGTCGCTGCGCGGCTACCAGCACTTCGGCGTCCGCTTCGCGCTGGTGCAGATGAAGGTGATCATCGGCGACGAGATGGGGCTCGGCAAGACGCTCCAGTCGCTGGCCGTGTTCGCTCATCTGCACGCGATGGGCGCGTCCCACACGCTGGTCGTCTGCCCCGCTGCCGTGGTCACCAACTGGGTGCGCGAGACCGACTCGAAGACGACCCTGGTCCCTCACCGTCTCCATGGCAACCGCCGCCTGAAGGCCGCCAAGATCTGGGTCGAGCAGGGCGGCGTCGCGGTGACCACCTATGAGACGCTCAACGCGATCCAGCCGTTCCTCGACCAGGTCAAGGTCGCCTGCGTCGTGGTCGACGAGGCGCACATGATCAAGTCGCCGCGCACCCAGCGCACCGAACGCGTACGCCGCGTCCTCGACGCCTGCGAGCGCGCCATCCTGCTCACCGGCACCCCGATGGAGAACCGGATCGAGGAGTTCCGCAACCTGGTCTCCTATCTCCGCCCCGACCTGCTGCTCTCCGCTGACGAGTTCAACCCCCACCGGTTCCGCAAACAGGTCGCCCCGGTCTACCTGCGCCGCAACCAGGAGGACGTGCTCACCGAGCTGCCCGACCTCGTCGAGGTCGAGGACTGGCTGCCGCTGTCCGTGGCCGACGAGAGGGCGTACGCCGAGTGCGTCCGCGACGGCAACTTCATGGCCATGCGGCAGGCCGCGATGCTTCAGGGCACCTCGTCGGCGAAGGTCGAGCGGCTGGTCGAGATCGTCGGCGAGGCCGAGGAGAACGGCCGCCGCGTGATCGTGTTCTCCCACTTCAGGAAGGTCCTCGACGACCTGGTCACGCTGCTGCCGGGCGAGGTCTTCGGCCCGCTCACCGGGTCGGTCCCCGCCGAGGAACGCCAGCAGATGGTCGACGAGTTCTCCGCGGCCGGGCACGGTGCCGTGCTGATCACCCAGATCGTCGCCGGTGGCGTCGGCCTCAACATCCAGTCGGCCAGCGTCGTCGTCATCTGCGAGCCCCAACTCAAGCCGACCATCGAGTGGCAGGCCATCGCCCGCGCCCGCCGGATGGGCCAGCTCCAGTCCGTCCAGGTCCACCGCCTGCTCTCGGAGATCGGCGTCGACCAGCGCGTCCACGACATCCTCGCGGCCAAAGCCGAGCTCTTCGACGACTTCGCCCGGGTCAGCGCCACCGCCGCCAGCAGCCCCGAAGCGTACGAGACCTCGCACCCCGACGACGCTGTCACCGCCCTGGCGTCCGAAGCCTCCGACGCCGAGATCGCCCGCGACGTCGTCGCCACCGAACGCCGGCGCCTCGGCGTCTGACCCCCGCCGAGACGTCAGCTACGTCGGCCGAGACGTCAGGTACGTCGGCCGAGGCGTCACTTAGGTCGGCCGAGTTGGCAGCCGAATGCCGCTTCGGCCGGCGCGAGTGACGTCTCGACCGACCGGGGTGACGTCTCGACCGACCGGGGTGACGCTTCGGCCGACGGGGGTGACGCTTCGGCTGTCAGTCGGAGTCGTTGCCGAGGTCGCCCTGGAACCAGTCGGCGGCGTGGCGGGCACGCTCGAGGCAGTCGTCGAGGTCGTCGCCGTAGACGTTGACGTGGCCGACCTTGCGACCCGGGCGCATCTCCTTGCCGTAGAGGTGGACGCGGAGGTGGGGGTCGCGGGCCATGGCGTGGGGGTAGCCGTCGTAGAGGCGGCCGACGTTCTCCCGGGTCGAGCCGAGGATGTTGACCATCATCGACCACTTCGCGCGGGGCGCGGGAGAGCCCAGGGGCAGGTCCATGACCGCGCGCAGGTGGTTCTCGAACTGCGAGGTGACGGCGCCGTCCTGGGTCCAGTGGCCGGTGTTGTGGGGGCGCATGGCGAGCTCGTTGACGAGCAGCCGGCCGTCGACGGTCTCGAACATCTCCACAGCCAGGATGCCGACGACGCCGAGCTCACCCGCGATGCGCAGCGCGATCTGCTCGCCCTGGACGGCGAGCTCGGGCGAGAGGTCGGGCGCGGGAGCGATGACCTCCTTGCAGACGCCGTTCTCCTGGTAGGTGTGCACGACCGGGTACGCAGCGGCCTGACCGCTCGGCGAACGGGCAACGATCGCGGAGAGCTCCCGACGGAAGTCGACGAGCTCCTCGGCCAGAACCTGGACACCCGCCTCCTCGGCGACGCGGAGCGGCTCGGCGACATCGGCGACGTCGCGTACGACCCAGACGCCCTTGCCGTCATAGCCGCCGCGGGTGGTCTTGAGGACGCACGGGAAACCGAACGCTTCGACCTCGGCCGTGGACGACACGATGGCGTTGCGCGGGCACGGGACGCCGAGCTCGGTCAGCCGAGCGCGCATGACGCCCTTGTCCTGGGCGTGCACGAGCGCGTCCGGACCGGGGCGGACCGCGACGCCGCCGGCCTCGAGCGCGTGCAGGTGCTCGGTCGGGACGTGCTCGTGGTCGAAGGTGACCACCTCACAGCCCTCGGTGGCCTTCTTCAGCGTGTCCAGGTCGCGGTAGTCGCCGACCAGCCGGTCGGGGATCACCTGAGCGGCCGACACACCCTCGCCCTCGGCGAGAAGCCGGAGCGGGAGGCCGAGCGCGATTGCGGGCTGAGCCATCATGCGGGCCAGCTGGCCGCCGCCGATGATCGCGAGTGTCGGTGCGAGGGTCACGACGGACAGAATAAGGAAACTGCACCGCCGGGGCCGATTTCGCGGATCCCCCTCACGCTATCCGCGAAACCCGACCCCCGGCAGGTGAACGAAGGTCAGGCCTTCTCGAAGCGCAGGCCCTTGCCGCGCAGGGTGGTGATCAGGTGGGGCTTCCGGGGGTCGTCGCCCAGCTTGCGACGCACCCATCCCAGATGCACGTCGATGGTCTTCGACGAGGTGTAGAAGGTCGCGTTCCACACGTCCCTCATCAACTCGTCACGGGAGACGACGTTGCCAGCCCTCTTGATCAGGGCGTGGACCAGGTCGAACTCCTTGCGAGAGAGCGTCAGCTCCTCATCGTTCCGCCATGCTCGCCGGGTCTCCGGGTCGAGCTTGATCTCCTGTACCTCGATCATGAGACCGACATTAAAGAGGTAAAGAGCCCTTGGCAAAGGATTGCACGATATTGCCACTGACATCTTCATGCCAGAGTGCAACGAATTGGGCATGACAAACGTGCGTCCCCGAATGGCGCACTCAACCATGCCCACGAAGGCATGGTCAGGTAAAGCAGTCAGCACCCAGCGTTGATCGACTGTTAACTACAACGGAATGTGAACAAATCTGCGAATCTGCAGGTCAGCCACACCCTTGAAGGTCACGATTCAGACACGACGAACAGCGACGGGCTCCACGATCCCGAAGCCTCGCACCGGTCGAGCGGCCAGTCGCCGGGTCTCGAACTCGTCCTCGGGCAACGTCTTGGCAGTCGCCTCGTCGACGATGATTCGGTTGCGGCGGGCGACGGCGGTCAGCCGCGCGGCCATGTTCACGGGCGGTCCGAAGACATCGCCGAGACGCGAGACGACGTTGCCGGAGGCGAGCCCGACACGTACGTCCGGCATCCGCGGGTCCCGGCCGATCACGTTGATGATCCCCTCGGCGGTGCCGTACGCCTGGAGCGGGTCGTCGTTGACGAAGAGCACCGAGTCGCCGAGCGACTTGATGATCCGGCCGCCCCAGGTCGCCACCACGTCGGCACACCGCGACTCGAAGAGCTCGACCAGGTCGCCGATCTTCTCTTCGGTCAGCGTGTTCGACAGTGCGGTGAACGAGACGATGTCGGCGAACCCGACCGTCTGCCAGACCGTGCCCAGCTGCTCCTCGGGGCCGGCGACCGAAGCCTCGGCCCGCGCGAGCGCCGCGCGCGTGTGCCGGCGCCAGGCGAAGATCATCATCTCCTCGAACGCGCTCTCGAACTGCTCGGAGACCGAGACGGTCGCCTTCAGCAGCTCGGCGGGCGTCCGGTCGTCCTCGTTCTGGGTCTCGACGTGGTGCAGCAGCGCGGAGACCTCGTAGTCGGACAGCCGTGCCATCGACTGCCCGATGCCGCGGGTCAGGTTGACGACCAGGTCGAAGCTGACCAGCCCATTGCCGGCGATCTCGTTGGCCTTGGCCAGGGCCTGCACATCCGCCTCGTCGAAGAAGGCCTCGTCGTCCTTGATCTCCGGGAACCCGAGCGCACGCCACAGGCGCTTCGCCTGGTCCAGGCTCACGCCGGCCTTCTCGGCGACCTCCGCCGAGGTCAGGTTGACGGGCTGCTTCGATTTCGCCACGAACAGATCATGCCATCCGGCTCGTCACGACCGCGGACGGAGCCGGGCGTGGATGACGTCGCCCGCACCGACCACCCGAGAGCCCTCGTCGGTCGCGATGACCAGGCGGCCGAAGTCGTCGATCTCGGTGGCCACGCCCTCCCAGACGTCCCCACCCGGCAGCTCGGCGCGTACCTGCTCACCGACGGTCACCGACAGCTCCCGGTAGCGGCGAGCGAGCTCGGCGGGGTCCGAGCCCCAGATCTCGTACGCAGCCCCCAGCTCCTCCAGCAGCGCGGCAAGCATCTCGGTGCGGTCGACGGGCGTACCGCTCTCCAGCTCGAGCGAGGTGGCGGTCTCGATCGGCAGCTCCTCGCGCGTGAGCGAGGTGTTGAGCCCGAACCCGATCACCGCGACCGCGCCCTCAGGCCCTTCGATGCGCTCGATCAGGATCCCGCAGACCTTGCGACCTTCGATGAGTACGTCGTTGGGCCACTTCAGCCCGGCTGCGTACCCCTTGTTCCGCAGCACCGATGCGACCGCGACACCGGTCATCAACGGCAGCCAGGGCCACCGCTCGACCGGGATCGAGGGCGAGGGCCGCAGCAGCGCGGAGACGGTCAGCGCCGAGCGCGCCGGGGTGGTCCAGCCCCGATCCAGGCGTCCCCGGCCGGCGGTCTGGTGCTCGGTGGTGATCACCAGGCCCGGCGCCTCGCCCGAGCGCGCGCGCTCGGCCAGCACGGCATTGGTCGAAGGCGTCTGGTCGAGGACCTCGACGCGCCATCCTCCCGGCAACGCATCGAGCCGGGAGCGGTCAAGTGACGGGCGTCGCATCGGGAAAGGTGGCACGAGGATTAGATTGGCCCTCGCACCGCACGAAGTCCAAAGGAGCAACGTGAGCGCCGAACCGACCAACGAGCCCGAGATCGATCTGCACACGACTGCCGGGAAGCTGGCCGAGCTGGAGCGTCGTCTTGACGAGGCTGTCCATGCTGGTTCTGCCAAGGCGGTGGAGAAGCAGCATGCGAAGGGTCGTCAGACCGCGCGGGAGCGGATCGAGATGCTCCTGGATGAGGGCTCGTTCCAGGAGGTCGATGAGCTGGCCCGGCACCGGTCGGTGGCGTTCGGGCTGGAGAGGAACCGGCCCTTCGGTGATGGTGTGGTCACCGGGTACGGCACCATCGAGGGCCGTCAGGTCTGTGTCTTCTCCCAGGACTTCACCGTCTTCGGTGGCTCCCTGGGTGAGGTCTATGGCGAGAAGATCACCAAGATCATGGACCTGGCGATCAAGACCGGGTCCCCGCTGATCGGGATCAACGAGGGCGCCGGCGCCCGGATCCAAGAGGGTGTGGTCTCCCTGGGTCTGTATGGGGAGATCTTCAAACGCAACGTCCACGCTTCGGGGGTGATCCCGCAGATCAGCCTGATCATGGGCAACTGCGCCGGCGGGCATGTCTACTCCCCCGCGGTCACCGACTTCACCATCATGGTCGACAAGACCTCCGGCATGTTCATCACCGGCCCCGACGTGATCAAGACCGTGACCGGTGAGGACATCACCATGGAAGAGCTCGGCGGCGCCCTGGCCCACAACTCCAAGTCCGGGGTGGCCCACTACATGGGCGCTGATGAGGCCGACGCGATCGACTACGTCAAAGCCCTGCTCTCCTACCTGCCCTCGAACAACATGGAAGAGCCCCCCGCGTTCGACGAGGCCGCGGATCTGGAGATCTCCGACCTGGACCGCGAGCTGGACACCTTCATCCCTGATGGCGGGAACCAGCCCTACGACATGCACGAGGTCATCTCCCACGTCGTGGACGATGAGGAGTTCCTCGAGGTCCAGCCGTTGTGGGCCCCCAACATCCTGATCGGCTACGCCCGGATCGAGGGCCGCCCGGTCGGGATCGTGGCCAACCAGCCGATGCAGTTCGCCGGCTGTCTCGATATCGACGCCTCCGAGAAGGCCGCCCGCTTCGTCCGCACCTGCGACGCCTTCAACGTCCCGGTCATCACCTTCGTCGACGTCCCCGGGTTCCTACCCGGCACCGACCAAGAACACAACGGCATCATCCGCCGCGGCGCGAAACTGATCTACGCCTACGCCGAGGCCACCGTCCCCCTGGTCACGATCATCACCCGCAAGGCCTACGGCGGCGCCTATGACGTGATGGGCTCCAAACACCTCGGCGCCGACATCAACCTGGCCTGGCCCACCGCCCAGATCGCGGTCATGGGCGCCCAAGGCGCGGCCAACATCATCCACCGCCGCACCCTGGCCGACCTGGAAACCTCCGGCGCCAGCACCGACGAGATCGAAGCCAAACGCGCCCAGCTCATCGACGAATACGAAACCACCCTGGCCAACCCCTACATCGCCGCCGAACGCGGCTACATCGACGCCGTCATCCCACCCCACGAAACCCGCGCCGAAGTCACCCGCGCCCTCCGGCTCCTGCGCACCAAGAGGGAAACGCTCCCCGCGAAGAAGCACGGGAACATCCCGCTGTGACCGCGTCCCAGGAGCCGCAGCCCCAGGAGTCGAAGGCCGAGCAGCAGCCCCTGCTCAAGGTCATCGACCACAACGCCACCCCCGAAGAGATCGCCGCGATCGTGGCCGTCTTCGCGGCCCTCGGCTCAGCCGGCGAGGCAGCCAAGAAGAAGCCACGCTCCCTGTGGGCCACCCCCCAGCTGCGCACCCCACTCCACCCCGGCCCCAACGCCTGGCGCGCCAGCGGCCTGCCACGCTGACGAGGACCGCAATGTCATGATCGCTCCGTGATCACGTTCTCTCGGCGATATCTCCTGGTCACCCTGGCGTGGCTGGTGACCCGGGGATGGGTGGTGATCCTCTACGGCTTCCCGGCAGCAGCGGAGGGCTCGTTCTCCTGGTGGGGCGCGGAGTGGGGCGTGGTGGGCGACGTGAACTACTACCGCGACAGCCTCGACGCACTGGCCACGGACGGGGTCGCGGGGGCGCTGGTCGAGTATCCGGTGCCGGCACTGCTGCTGCTCTGGATCCCGTACGCAGCGATCGGCCTGCTCCAACTGGGCGGCGAGGCCTACATCGTGGCCGTGCTGGCGATGGCGGCGCTGACCGACCTGCTCTTCATGGTGCTGCTCGTCCGCAACCGCCGCGGGACGCACCCGAGACTCGGGATCTCGTTCGCGGAGGTGATGTGGCTGGTCGCGGTCCCGGCGATGGGGGCGACGGCGTACGCCCGCTTCGACCTCTTCCCCGGGATCATGGTCGGCCTGGCGGTGCTCTACGCGGTCAGGAGACCGAAGGTGGCCGCGGCGTTCGCGGCCTTCGCGACCGGCGCGAAGTACTGGCCGATCCTGGTCATCCCGGCCCTCGCCGCGAAGCGCACCACCCGCCACGGGGTCCTCCTGACCGTCGCCGGCACCGGCATCGCCCTAGCCGGGCTGAGTCTTGTCCTCGGTGGCTGGGACCGCCTCTGGACACCGCTGAACTACCAGGGCGAGCGGGGTCTGCAGATCGAGTCGGTCTTCGCGACCCCGGCGATGTACGAGTGGGGCCACGGCGGTCCGGAGAGCGGCTACGCGATCGACTACACCGAGTGGAAGGCCTACGACATCAGCGGGCCGCTGGTCGAGGCGCTGCTCCTCGCGGCGACGGTCGCCTCCGTGGTCGCCGGGGCGCTCGTCATCGTCTGGTGGGTGCTCGCCTGGCGTCGCCTCCCTCGCGGCGCACGGACCGAGGAGACGATCGTGTGGCTGGTGCTCGCGACGGTGGCCGCGTTCCTGGTGACCAACAAGGTGCTCAGCCCGCAGTACATGCTCTGGCTGCTCCCCGCCGCCTCCGCCGGGCTGGTCCTGCTCCGCGGCCGCGCTCGCCGGCAGCTCGGGATCTGGTCGGTCGTGCTGGTCGTGGCGACGCTGCTGACCCACGAGATCTTCCCGCGGATGTACGGCTACATGCTCACCTTCAACGACATCGGCTCACCGTGGATCACCGAGGTGCTTGCCTGGCGCAACGGCCTGCTGGTGCTTCTCTTCCTCTACGCCGCGTGGCGCACTACTCGGTTGCTGGCCGCCCGCCCCGAGCGGGGGCGGCCAGCAATCGAGGGTCAGGAGAGGCAGACCTTGGCCACGTCGCCCTGAGCCGAGTAGATCGTGACCGGCTCCTCGGCGAACACCGGCCGGCAGGCCGCCACGGTGAGCTCGTGCACGGTGACGCCGTCGTAGAACCCGTGGTCGTCGCAGTTCTCGTAGTTCACGAAGACCTCCCCGGGCTCGCCTCCGTCGCGGAAGATCCGCAGGATGACGTACGCCGTCACCGGCTGCCCGGCGGCACAGTTCTGCGGCGTGTTGGGACCGGAACGAGCCGGCGCGCTGCGGATCGCCTCCACGAGCCCCGCGGCGTCGCCGCCGGTGACCTCTCGCGAACCGGTCAGCGACGCCGAGGACGGCTCGTACTCGCAGATCGCGATCGACTCCGGGGCGTCGCCCTCCAGCGGTGATGTCGCCGGGTCGCTCTTCGGCCGCACCGGGTCGCCCTCAGCCAGCGGCGAGGCGGTCTCGCAGCCGTAGGGATCCTTCGCCACGGTCCTCAGAGACCCCTTGATCTCCTGGTTGACCCGCTCGTCGCCTGGCCCGGTGAGGATCGTTGCGTACGCGTCCTCGACCTGCACCCGGGTCAGCAGCCAGCCCTCGTGCTCCCAGGAGCCGGTCTGGAGGGTGGCGCCCTTGCCCGGCTTCTCGATCAGGACGTAGGGCTGCCACAGCGCGAACGGCACCTTGCCGAACTGCGGCGGGAAGTCACGGTCGCTGGTCTCGTTGCAGGCGATGCTCGGCACCGGCTGGTTGGTGATGTTCGCGACGTAGGGAGTCCGCGGCACGGTGTCCCATTGGTCGCCGGGCTTCGCGATGCACTCCGGCAGCGCTGGTGCCGTGGCGTCGGCCCACTCCTCGGGCACCTGGAAGGCGATGTCGTAGCGGACCGCCCAGCGGTTCCCGTCCGCAGGCGCGGGCAGGTCGGTGCGGCCGCGCTCGATGTAGGTGCCTTCGGGGGCCGCCTCATCTGCACCGAACGCCTTGGGCGCGTCGCCGTCCTCGGCGCCGGAGGCGTCGCTGGCGGCAGTGCTCTCGCCACCGCTGCCGGTGGGCTGCAGGTTGGCCACCACGCCACCCAGGCCGACAACTGCCAGCACCGCGGCGGCAGCGGCCAGGATCCAGGGCGCCTTCCGGCGTACGGGTGCCTTCTCCTCGGCCTTCTCGGTCTCGTCGGACAGGTCAGCCGGTCCAGACCCTTCAGAAGCCCCGGGGATCGCGAGCTCCCGCGGCTCGAAACCGTCGGCCGCACGGGCCAGGGCGGCCCGGAAGGCCCGCTCCTCGCGCTCGAAGTCACTCATTGTCAACCCCCTCGTTCCCTCTCTGATCAACAGAGCCTTGCTCGTTCAACCGCTGCCTCAGCTTGGCCAGCGCCCGGTGCACATGTGAGCGGGCAGTCGCCTCGGCGCAGTCGAGCACCGTCGCTATCTGCGCGAACGACAGGTCCTCGTAGAACCGGAGGACCACCGCTGCTCGCTGGTTGGACGGGAGCGTCTGCACCAGCTCCCACGCCTCGTCCGCGTCTCGCTCCTCGGGGCCCGGCTCATGGCTGGTCGCCATCGGCTCGACGTCCTCGACCAGCACCAGCCGGCGCCGCTTGCGCCAGCCGCTGATCGACCCGTTGACGATGCTCCTCTTCACGTACGCCTCCGCCGTCCCGGACGCCGCCAGCGACTCCCACCGCGGCAGCGCACGGGCGAGGGCGTCCTGCACCAGGTCAGGAGCGTCGGAGTTGTTGCCGGTCACCAGATAGGCGAACCGCTGTAGCGCGGGCCCCCTCGAGGCCACCCAGGCCCCAAAATCCACATTCTGGGCCTGGCCCCTCTCCTCCTCGTCGGCGTCCACGGACACCTCCTCTGGCACGTTCACACCCCTCCTACGCGAAGTCTGACGTGTTCGTTGCGTGTAAAGCGGAATTGAGTTGCCCCAAGACTCCCCGGTCCTAAGGTTGGCCGGGTGACCCGTGAAGTAGACGCCCGTACCGACCGCTATGTCGAGGAGCTCTGCGCCCTCGACCCGCTGACCGCGACGTACGTCGGTGTCGCCGGCCACGACGCGGAGCTCCCCGACCTCTCCCCCGACGGGATGCAGGCGGTGGAGGAGCTCAACCGTGCGGCCTACGCCGATGTGGCCGCGATCAAGCCGGTCGACGAGCGTGAGCAGGTCGCCAAGGACGCGTTCCTGGAGCGGGTCGGGCTCGACATCGAGTTCGCCGAGGCACAGCTGGACCGCAAGTTCGTCTCCGTCATCACCAGCGGCATCCACAACCTGCGCGAGGTCTTCGACCTGATGCCGACGGGCACCGAGGACGACTGGGCCGCGATCGGCGCCCGGCTGGCCGGGATGCCGGACGCGGTCGCGGGCTACACCGCGACCCTTCGGGAGGAGGCCGCGGCCGGACGGGTCTCGGCGACGGCTCAGTACGAGAAGGTGGCCGACCAGATCCTGAGCTGGACCGGGCAGAAGGGCGCCGGTGACTTCTTCACCGGTCTGGTCTCGCGTGCCCCTGACGCCGTTCCTGCCTCGCTACGCGCCGAGCTCGACGCCTCCGCGACGAAGGCCAACGAGGCGTTCGCCGAGTTCGGGCGCTTCATGGCCGCCGACCTGGTACCCAACGGGCTGCCGAAGGAGGCCGTCGGGCGCGACCACTACCAGCTCTCCTCCCGGCGTTACCTCGGCGCCGAGATCGACCTGGAGGAGACGTACGCCTGGGGTTGGGAGGAGCTCAAGCGACTCTCCGACGACATGGAGGCCACCGCCGACCGGATCCTGCCGGGATCGAGCGTCGTCGAGGCGGCCGCCCATCTCGACAAGGACCCCGCGCGGCAGCTGACCTCGACCGCCGCGCTCAAGGAGTGGATGCAGACCGCCGCCGACCGCGCGATCGCGGAGCTGGCCGACGTGCACTTCGACATCCCCGAGCCGGTCCGCCGGATCGAGTGCATGATCGCGCCGACCACCGATGGCGGGATCTACTACACCGGTCCCTCCGAGGACTTCTCCCGGCCCGGCCGCATGTGGTGGTCGGTGCCCGAGTCGGTCACCTCGTTCGGCACCTGGCGTGAGCTGACCACGGTCTACCACGAGGGCGTACCGGGCCATCACCTCCAGGTCGCCCAGACCGCCTACCGCGCCGAGCTGCTCAACCGCTGGCAGCGGCTGATGTGCTGGGTCTCGGGCCACGGCGAGGGCTGGGCGCTCTACGCCGAGCGCCTCATGGACGATCTCGGCTACCTCGATGACCCCGGTGACCGTCTCGGCATGCTCGATGGCCAGTCGTTCCGGGCGGCGCGGGTGATCATCGACATCGGCATGCACCTGGAGCTGACCATCCCGGAGGACAACCCGTTCGGCTTCCACCCCGGCGAGGTGTGGACTCCCGCACTCGGCCGCGAGTTCATCGGGCAGCACTGCCTGATGGAGGACGCCTTCCTCGACTTCGAGGTAGCCCGCTACCTCGGCTGGCCCGGCCAGGCACCGTCCTACAAGGTCGGTGAGCGGATCTGGCTGCAGGCCCGCGAGGACGCCCGCGCTCGCGCCGGCGCCGCGTTCGACATGAAGGCCTTCCATCGCGCCGCGCTCGACCTCGGCTCGCTCGGTCTCGATCCTCTTCGGGCTGCGCTCGGGCGGCTGTAGTTCTGCGGGGTTGGTCAGAAGATTTGGTCTTACACGGGGTGCCGCTTCGTCTGCGCTCTGTTTTTCGGGGTCGGGCTGGGCCGCCGACCCGTTCTTCACGGTCTTCTCGACCTGGACCGGAGTAAAGGACGGCCTGCGGCCGCCGGCTACGCCGGCCGCCTGCGGCGGTCCTTGACACCGGACCACGTCGAGAAAGATTTGGCTGGCTATCGGGGCGGCGGCCCGGGTGTGGCAACAGCACACTCACCCACGGAAGGTGACCGCTCCACGCCTACATCGGCCATGGGGTCTCCGCGGGGAAGGAAAATTTCTTCCACCCGCCAACCCCGCCCCGGTGTAGGCGGCGTCTTACGGCGAACGAAAATTCGTTCGCCCACCAACCCTCCCGCGGAGAACGGGCTCTGGGCGGAAAGAAAATTCCTTCCACCGGTCGGCCCGACCACCCAAGCTCCCAAGCCCCCGCCCAACCCAAACCTCCGCACCAAACCCCTGCCGCCGACCCGATAACCAGCCAAAATTCTCGGCGACGACCGGTGTCAAGGATGGCCGCAGGCGACCGGCGTCAGCCGGCGGCCGAAGGCCGTCCTTTACTCCGGACGACGGCGAGAACACCCTCCCCGAAAGGGTCGGCGGCAAACCCCAACCACAAAGACACAGCACCGAAGAGGCGGAAAACCTATCCCCGCCGAGTCAACACCCTCTGCGCAACGACAAACACGAGCACCAGCACCCCGATAGTGATCCGAGTCCACCAAGAAGACAGCGTGCCGTCGAAGGAGATGAAGGTCTGGATCGTGCCGAGCACGAGCACCCCGAGCAACGACCCGATCACGAACCCACGGCCGCCGGTGAGCAGCGTGCCGCCGATGACGACGGCAGCGATCGCGTCGAGCTCCATCCCGACGGCGTGCAGCGAGTAGCCCGAGAGCGTGTAGAGCGCGAACAGCAGCCCACCCAGCGCAGCACACAGCCCGCTGATCGCGTACACCCCGACCTGGGTCGCCGCCACCGGCAACCCCATCAGCAGCGCCGACGGCTCGCTGCCGCCGAGCGCGTAGACGGTGCGTCCGAAGCGGGTCGAGGAGAGGACGTACGCAGCGACCGCGACGATCACCAGTGCGAAGACCGCAGTCCACCCGAGGTAGTAGCCACCGGGCAGGGTGATGGTGCCGAACGCGATGGCCTTGAAGGTCTCGTCGTTGATCGGGATCGAGTCGACGCTGATCAGGTAACAGAGCCCGCGGGCCAGGAACATGCCCGCCAAGGTGGCGATGAAGGGCTGGATGTCGAAGTAGTGGATCAGCAGCCCCATCGCGGTGCCGAGCAGGGTGCCGGACAGGAGCACGATCACGATCACCGCGACCACCGGCAGGCCGAGCTCGAGCGTGCGAGCCGCGATCAGGGTCGAGAGGGCCACGTTGGAGCCGACCGAGAGGTCGATCCCGCCGGTGAGGATCACGAACGTCATCCCCACCGCCAGCACGATCAGGAACGCGTTGTCGAGCAGCAACGTCAGGAAGACCTGCGGGTTGGCGAACCCTTCATACCGGATCCCGCCGACCCCGAACATGCCGATGAACAGCGCGAACGTGCCGAGCACGGGCAGGTAGCGGCGCGGTGGGCTGTAGCGTGCGACCCGGGCGATGAGCCCGGTCTCGATCGCGGGCACCTGAGCACTCATGCGACAGCCTCCTCGCGGCTGGTCGGCGTACGGTCGCTGCGCCGTTGCAGCACCGCTCGCGCCTTCGGCGACTGCAGCAGGCACACGACCACGACCACCAGCGCCTTGAACAGATAGTTGGCCTCGGCCGGGATGCCGATGTTGGGGATGGTCCGGGTGAGGGTGGCGATCAGCATCGCCCCGACCAGGGTGCCGGTCAGCGAGAAGCGACCGCCGGCCAGCGACGTACCTCCGATGACGACGGCCAGGATGGCGTCCAGCTCGATCCACAGTCCGAGGCTGTTGGCGTTCACCGAGTGGGTGTTGGCGGCGATGATCAGGCCGGCGGTCCCGGCGCACAGCGCCGCGAAGACGTAGACGGTCCAGATGATCGTGCGGGAGCGTACGCCGGCCAGCCGGCTCGCCTCCGGGTTGATCCCGACCGACTCGATGAGCAGGCCGAGCGCAGTGCGGCGTACGACGATCTGGGTGGCCGTGAAGACCCCGAGCGCGATCAGCGCGGCGACCGGGAGGGTGAGCAGATGGCCCGAGGCCAGCGCGGCGAACGCGTCGTTGTTGACCGTGGTGATCTGGCCGCCGGTCACGAGCATCGCGATCCCGCGGCCGGCAACCATCAGGACCAGTGTGGCGATGATCGGCTGGATGCCGACCACCGCAACCAGGAAGCCGTTCCACAGCCCCAGTGCGACGCAGACAGCGAGCGCCATCGAGATCGCGACGACGGCCGTGCCCAGGGCTCCGTCGGCGGGGCTCTTGACGATGTAGACGCAGGCGACTGCGCCGGCGATCGCCGCCACCGCCCCCACCGAGAGGTCGATCCCGCGGGTCGCGATGACCAGCGTCATCCCGATCGCGACCAGCAGCACCGGGGCACCGTTGCGGACGATGTCGACCAGGCTGCCGAAGAGGTGACCGTCCTGGATGCGTACGTTGAAGAAGGTCGGCGTCGCGATCAGGTTGACCACCAGCAGCGCGCCGAGCGCGGTCAGCGGCCAGAAGAGGCGGTGGGCCATCGCGCGGGCGCCGAGCCCCTGGCCCGATCTGATGTTCTCAGGCATCTGCTCGCTCCTTCTCGGCGAGACCGCCGGGTTCGCCGGTGATGATCTCGAGTACGTCGTTGACATCGATGCCCCGGTTGGGCCGCTCGGCGATCTTGCGGCGGTCCTTGAGGACCACCAGCCGGTGGCTCAACCGGAGCACCTCCTCGAGCTCGGCGGAGATGAACACCACGCTCATCCCCTTCTCCGCGAGATCGGCGACGAGCTGCTGGATCTGGGTCTTGGCACCGATGTCGATGCCGCGGGTGGGCTCGTCGAGCAGTAGGACGTCGGGCTCCGTGATCAGCCAGCGCGCGAGCAGCACCTTCTGCTGGTTGCCACCGGACAGACTCCGCATCGGCAGGCTCGGGTCGGCCGGCCGTACGTCGAGAGCGGTCATGAACTCCGTGACCAGCTTCTCGCGGGTGGCCGTCGGGATCGGCCGCAGCCAGCCACGGGTGGCCTGCAGGCCGAGCAGCATGTTGTCGGCCACGGAGAGCTCCTCGAAGACCCCCTCGGCCTTGCGGTCCTCGCTGCAGAAGGCGAGCTTGCGGTCGATCGCGTGCCGAGGGCTGCGCAGCCTCCGCCGGCTCGAGCCGCGAACCGTGAGCTCTCCGGTGTCCGGGGCGTCAGCGCCGAACAGCAGCCGGGCCAGCTCCGTACGCCCAGAGCCGAGCAGGCCGGCGATGCCGACGACCTCGCCGGGGTACAGGGTGAGGTCGGTGGCCTCCAGGCTCCCCTTCCGGCCCAGCCCGACCGCGCTGAGCACCGGGAGGCGCTGCTCGGTCGCAGCCTCCTCGGATGCCTCGTGCACGGCATGGTCGAGGCGTTCGAGGACCTGGAGGTCGCGGCCGATCATCAGCTGCACCAGCTCCAGCTGGGTGGTCCCCTCGACCAGCCGCTCGCCCACCACCCGGCCGTTGCGCAGGATCGTCATCCGGTCGGAGATGTCGAAGACCTGGTCGAGGAAGTGGGAGACGAAGACGATCGCGGTGCCCTGGTCCCGCAACCTGCGCATCACCTCGAAGAGCCGAGCCACCTCGTCGGCGTCGAGGCTGGAGGTCGGCTCGTCGAGGATCAGGACCCGGGCGTCGGTGTCGACGGCACGCGCGATCGCGACGAGCTGTTGGACGGCGATCGGGTGGCTGCCGAGCTCCGAACCGGGGTCGATGTCGATACCGAGGCCCTGCAGGGAGGCGGCGGCGCGGCGGTTCATCGCCCGGCGGTCGATCGGGCCGATCCCGTTGAAGCGGCGGGGCTCGCGGCCGAGGAGCATGTTCTCGGCCACGGTGAGGTTCGGCACCAGGTTGACCTCCTGGTAGACCGTGCTGATCCCGGCGTGCTGAGCCGCGGCCGGGGTGGCGAACTGGGTCTCGACGCCGGCGATCTCCACCCGACCCGAGTCGATCGTGTAGACCCCGGTCAGGGCCTTGATCAGCGTGGACTTCCCGGCTCCGTTCTCCCCCATGAGCGCGTGCACCTCCCCCGGCAGGAGTCGCAGCGAGACGCTGTCGAGCGCTCGGACCGCTCCGAACGTGATGGAGACGTCGAGCATCTCCACCACCGGCCGGGGTGGCTTCACTTCTGCCTGGCTCATGTCGTACTGGCTCCTGCTGGTCGGAGGGGGCGGCGGCGGATGCTCACCGAGGTAACTCGGTGGGCGCGCGCTTCCCTCGTGGAGTTCCACGAGGGAAGCGACGCCTCACCGAGACACCTCGGTCAACGGGCGTCAGTACTTGCGGTCGGGCAGCGCCTCAGCGGCCTGCTCCGGGGTGAAGGTGGTCTCCTCGGTGACGATGCGGTCGGGGACCTCCTCGCCGGCGACGACCTTCTCGGCGACGTCCATCAGCTGCGGCCCGAGCAACGGGCTGCACTCGACGATGAAGTTGATCTCGCCGGCGGCCAGCGCGGTCATGCCGTCCTTGACCGCGTCGACGGTGATGATCTTGATGTCGGTGCCGGGCTTCTTGCCGGCTGCCTTGATCGCCTCGATCGCACCCAGGCCCATGTCGTCGTTGTGGGCGTAGACGACGTCGATCTTCGGGTTGGACTGCAAGAAGGCCTCCATGACCTGCTTGCCGCCGTCACGGGTGAAGTCCCCGGTCTGGGACTCGGTGATCTTGATCTTGGAGTCCGCGGAGATCTTGTCCTCGAACCCCTTCTTGCGGTCGATCGCCGGTGCCGATCCTGTGGTTCCCTGAAGCTCGACGACGTTGACTGCGCCGTCCTTGTCGACGTCGGACGCATCTGCGTTGTCGACCAGCCACTGCCCTGCCTTCTCACCCTCCTCGACGAAGTCGGAGCCGATGAAGGTGACGTAGAGCGAGGTGTCTTCGGTGTCCACGGCCCGGTCGGTCAGCACGACGGGGATCTTGGCGCGCTTGGCCTCCTGTAGCACCGCGTCCCAGCCGGTCTCGACGACCGGGCTGAACGCGATGACGTCCACCTTCTGCTGGATGTATGACCGGATCGACTTGATCTGGTTCTCCTGCTTCTGCTGAGCGTCGGAGAACTTCAGGTCGATGCCGGCCTCCTCGGCCGAGTCCTGGATCGATGTGGTGTTCGCGGTGCGCCAGCCACTCTCGGCGCCGACCTGGGCGAACCCCATGGTGATCGAGCCGTCGTCGGCGGCTTTGCTGCCGCCGCACGCGCTGAGCGACATCCCACCCAGGGCGAGTGCACACAGCCCGATGAGGGTCTTCTTCACTGTCGTCCTCCAGTGTTTTTACTGCGGCGGCCAGTGTGACCGTCGTCACGATGCGACCCAGTGTGAGCGCTAACATTCGCATGGTCAAGCGGAATGGGAAGATCGGTTCGAATCGGCAGCAGGTCGTCCGGAACTCCCCATACTGTGTGGACCATGACGCTCACCCTGACCCCGGAACAGGCGCGCCGGATCGCCGTCCGCGCCCAGCTCCTCGATGCGCGTCGGCCGGTCTCACTGGTGGAGACGGTGGACCAGCTGACCCTCCTGCAGATCGACCCGACCAGGGCGATCGCGCCGAGCGCGGATCTGGTGGCATGGTCGCGGTTGGGGGATGCGTACGATCATTCGGATCTGACTTTCGCCCTCGAGCAGGAGCGCTCGCTGGTGGAGTTCTCCAGCTTCATCTTCCCGATGGACGAGATCGAGACGGTTCTCGCTCTGTCTCCGGGCCGGATCCACCCGACGGCCATCGAGTGGGTGGAGGCCAACAAGAGCTTCCGTACGCAGGTCCTGGATCGCCTGCGATCCGACGGTCCGCTCGTGGCCGGCGAGATCGAGGACACCGCCGAGGTGCCCTGGGCCTCGACCGGCTGGACCAACGACAAGAACGTCCTGCGGATGATCGAGCTGCTCAACCGGATGGGTGAGGTCGCGATCGCGGGCCGCCGCGGCAAGCTGCGCACCTGGGACCTCGCCGAACGCGTCTACCCGTCCGACCTGAGCCCTGCGTCGGTAGAGCCCTCCCAAGAGGACGCCCTCAGGGTGGAGACGGTGCGCCGGTTGGCATCGCTCGGGATCGCCCGCCCCGGGCGCAAGGACTCCTCCGGCGGCGAGGTGCTCGGCGCCGGGGACGCCGGCGTCCCGTGCACCGTGGCCGGCACCGACGGCGAGTGGCGGGTCGACCCCGAGGCACTGGCCGCCCTCGAGGACGGGTTCGCGCCACGGGCTGCCCTGCTCTCCCCCTTCGACCGACTCGTCTACGACCGCGACCGGGCGCTGGACCTGTTCGGGTTCGAGTACGTCCTGGAGATGTACAAGCCGGCCACCAAACGTCGCTGGGGTTACTTCGCCCTCCCGATCCTGTACGGCGAGCGGCTCGTCGGGAAGCTCGACGCGAAGGTGGACCACAAGAAGGCGCTGATGAACGTCTTCGCCGTCCATGAGGACTTCGGGTGGACCGCCGAGATCGGTGACGCGGTCGAGGCCGAGATCGAGGCGCTCGCCGGATGGCTGGGGGTCGAGATCGTCCGCCCCTGACGGTGAACCCGCCGAACCAAAATTGGGGAGCAGGGCAAACCGACGCGAATTGCCCTTCTCCACCTCCTTCGGCGCGCCTATTGTGAGCGAACGGGGTCGGAAATCGATCAAAGGAGACGATCCGAATGGCAACGCTCAACCCCTACATCAGCTTCAAGTCCGAGGCCGCGGAGGCGCTCGAGTTCTACCGTTCGGTGCTCGGCGGCACCGTCGAGACGATGACCTTCGACTCCATGGGCGACGCGATGGGTCCGCTGCCGCCGGAGGCGAAGGACCTGGTCATGCACGGCTCGCTGACCCTCGACGACGGCCTTGTCCTGATGGCCGCCGACACGCCTTCGGGGATGGGCATGGAGTACGTCGCCCCGACCGCCGGCATCACCGTCGCGATGACCAGCGCCGACCCCGCCGACCACCCGCGCTTCGCCGACTACTACGCCAAGCTCTCCGAGGGCGGTACGCCCGGAATGCCGTTCGCGCAGGCTCCCTGGGGCGATTACTTCGGCCAGTTCGACGACAAGTTCGGCGTGAGCTGGATGTTCGACGTCGCCGGTCCCGAGTCGGCACAGGCCTAGACGAAGGTCCGAGCAAAGATCCGTCTTTCGTAGGAGGCGCCGGGCTGCGAGTCGTTTTACCGTCGATACATGCTGATCGCGGAAGACCTGCTGCTGCTCGTGCTCGACGACGAGAAGGGCACGCTCGCCTCGTCCTGGGTCCAGCAGGCGCTGGGCGGAGCCATCCTGACCGAGCTCGTCATGGCGGGCTCGGTCCAGGTCGTCCCGAAGTCCGGGCTCACCCCGGCCAAGGCCGTGGTGGTGCCGGGACGGAGGCCGGACGAGCCGATCCTGGCCGCAGCGTACGACGTGTTGGCGGCCAAGCCACTGGCGGCCAAGAACGCCGTCACCAATCTCGGCAAGGGGCTGCACGAGGCGCTCGCCGCGCGGCTGTGCGACCGCAACATCCTCAAGCGCCGCGACGAGAAGATCCTCGGCATCTTCCCTCGCACCACGTGGCCGGCCGCGGACTCGACCCACGAGAACGCCGTACGCGGCCACCTGGTCGCCGTGCTCATCCAGGGCGCCGCACCGGACGCACGGACCGGCCCGCTCATCGCCCTCCTCTCCTCCATCGACCTCGCCCACAAGGTGGTCGACACGAGGGCCGTCGGCGCCGGAGCGGTCAAGAAGCGGGCGAAGGAGATCGCCCGGGGCGACTGGGCGGCCAAGGGCGTCAAGGACGCGATGGACGAGGTCACCGCGGTCATGACCGCGGTGATGGTCGCCACCACCGTCACTACGACGACCACCTGACAGAACCCGAGGATCGCAGCCGCGGAGGGGCTGCGATCCTCGGGTTCGTGCGAGGCGATCAGGCGAAGAACGCCCGCAGGTCGGCGGCGACGTCCTCGGGACGCTCCATGGCCGCGTAGTGACCGCCCTCGGAGAACTCCGACCAGTGCTGGATGTTGGCGTTGTCCCGCTCGGCCAGCGACCTGATGGTCTGGAAGTCGTCCTTGAAGACGGCGACGCCGATCCGGCCCTGGGAGACCTCCGGCTCGCGCTCGGCGTGCCCCTCCTCGTAGTGGTAGCGCGCGGCCGAGGCGTAGGAGTTGGTGAGCCAGTAGTAGGTCGCCTGCTCGATGACCTGCTCGGGGGTGACCAGCGAGGTGCCGTTGCCGAAGGACTCGAAGAGCTCGCTGTAGGCCAGCGTCCCGACCGGCGAGTCGGCCAGCGCCGCACCGATCGTCTGCGGCCGGGAGCCGTTCATGGCGTTGTAGCCGCCGACGGACTGGAACCACTGCATGTGCTCGAGCGCGGCGTACTCCTTCGGCCCGAAGTTCTCGAACTCGCTCGGGTCGCCCGAGGGGAACGAGAAGAGCTGAAGCACGTGCGCACCGAGGAAGCCCTCCGGGTTCAGCAGGGCCAGCTCGCGACCGACCATCGCGCCCCCGTCGCTGCCGTGCACCCCGTAGGAGTCGTAGCCGAGCCGACGCATGAGTACGTCGTACGCCTCGGCCGCCCGCTTCATCGTCCAGCCGGTGTCGACCACAGGTGTCGAGAGCCCGAAGCCCGGCAGCTCGGGGATCACCAGGTGGAACTCCTCCGTCAGCAGCTCGATCATCGGCAGGAACTCCAGGAACGAACCCGGGTAGGTGTGGGCGAGCAGGAGCGCCTTGGCGTCCGGGTTCGAGGAAGGTACGTGGACGAAGTGGATGACCTGGCCGTCGATCTCGGTCAGGTGGTTGGGCACGGCGTTGATACGCGCCTCGACCGCACGCCAGTCGAAGCTCCCCCAGCGCTCGACCATGTCGGCGAGGTAGGCCGTCGGGGTGCCGTAGTCCCAGGAGTCACCGGGGACGCTCGGGGCGAATCGGGTGCGCTCCAGGCGGGTGCGAAGGTCATCGAGGTCCGCCTGCGGGAACTCGACGGTGACGGTGCTGATCTCGTCGTTGGACTTGGCGCTGATTCCGGCGTTGACCTGCGTGTTCATGACTTCTCCTTGGTGGTTTCCGACCTTGTGAGACCTACGTTATGAAGGGTTCCGGCAAGCCTGATTCCGGAATTCCGCTGGCCCGTGAATCTTTTTTCCCGCACGCTGAGCCCGTGCTGGAAACCTCTGCGCGACTGCTCGCGCTCCTCGGTCTGCTGCAGTCCTCGGCCGGCTGGACCGGTGCCGACCTGGCCACGCGACTCGATGTCTCCGAGCGCACCGTGCGCAACGACATGACCAAGCTCCGCGACCTCGGCTATCCGGTGGAGTCGGTGCGCGGCCCGGGCGGGCGCTACCGGCTCGGCGCGGGGGGCAACCTCCCGCCGCTGCTCCTCGATGACGAGGAGGCGCTCGCGGTCGCCGTCGGGCTGCGTGCCGCGACGGGCATCACCGGTGTCGCGGAGACCAGCGCCAGGGCGCTGGGCAAGCTCGAGCAGGTGCTGCCCGACCACCTGCGTCGCAAGCTTGCCGCAGTGGTCGACGCGATGGACGCCGGCCCGGTCAACACCGACAGCAACGTCCCCGACCCGGACGTCGACGCCGGCGCCCTGCAGGCGCTGGCCACCGCGATCCGGGACCATGTCGGCGTACGCGCCGACTACCGCGACGAGCCGATCGAGGTCGAGCCCTACCGGCTGATCGCCTGGCAGCGACGCTGGTACCTCGTCGCCCGCGACCCCCGCGCCGATGCCTGGCTGCCGCTGCGCGTCGACTGGCTGCGTCTCAAGATCCCCGGCGGGCGCCCGTTCCGTCCGAGCGACCCCTCCTTCGACCTCACCGAGTTCGTCGTACGCGAGGTCGCCCGCACCGGCTGGGCCGTCCACGCCCGCCTGATCATCGCCGCCTCCGCCGAGGAGGTCATCTCCCGCATCAACCCCGCCGTCGGCACCGTCGAGCCGATCGCCCCCGACCGCAGCGTCCTGGTCACCGGCGGAGACAGCCTCGAGGTCGTGGCCGTCTGGATCGGCATGCTCGGCCTCGACTTCACCGTCGAGTCACCTCCAGAGCTCCGCGACCACCTCGAGATCCTCGCGAAGCGCTACGCCGCCGCCGTGGAACGCCCGAACCTAGCCAGGTAGTGCCAGACGTGCTTGACCGACTGCGGGTCGTAGTCGCCGGATCGCGCGGTATCGCCGAGAAGATCAGGCGTGAGTACGTCACCCAGTGACCGTGCCAGGTCGACGTACTCCTGACCGCGGTAGTCCGGATCGAGGCCGCTGGTGGCGACGCGGAAGCCCGGATGCCACTCCACCGCGCAGCCGAGGTAACGAGCCGCCGACTCGACCTTCGTCCCTCGGAAGCACGGGTCGAGCACGACCGCCTCGACGTCCCGCTCGATCACGACGCCGCCGTGCACGTGCGCCTCGACGCACTCGTCGAGATCGTCGAAGCCCGAGGAGTCGGCCATCGCAGAGAGTTGCGGCAACATCTCCGGGCCACCGAAGTCGGTCGGCTCGAGGACCGAGTCGGGGAAGCAGAACGTGCACCGCTCCAGCACCTCCGGCCGGAGCCGGAGGTGGGCCGATCCGAACCGGATCGCGCCGCCGTAGGGGTCGCGGCGACGGTTCCACGCTCCATAGACCGGGCGCTCACCGGCCGGTCCTTCGTCGTAGCGCCCGCCGAACAGTCGGCTCTCCCAGCGCCACCGGTCCCCGCCCCGACGCGCGGTCAACCCGCCGTTCGACGTCCCGGTCTCGAACTGCGACCGGTACCTCCCGTCTCGTGCCAGCGACTCGATCACCAGCCCGTCCGCGTGCGGCCAGTCGGGGTGGAACTGGAGCGTGAGACTCATCGCCGCGCCAAGACCGCGCTCACGAACGCGCGCACGAGGGGGTGGACCGGGGCCCCGGCGAGAGCGCCGATGTGGGGCTGGAACATGCTGGTGACGTAGAACGGATGGTCCGGGAACTCCAGGACCTCCGCGCCGGCGTCGTCCGCGGTGGCGCCGACGACGACCCCGATCTTCTCCAGCGCCATCACCGCCTCGGCGGTCGGCGCGTAGTTGCAGAAGTGCATGCCGACGAACGGCTCCGGCTGCCAGCCCGCGAAGCGGGTGCCGGGGACCGGGGTCACCAGCCGCTCCTCGCCGTAGAGCGAACAGGTCAGCGCGGCGACCGCGTTGTCCTCGCCCGCCCCGTCTGACTCGGCGTGGGTCGCCGCGGAGCCGAGCACGTTGCGGGTCCACTCCAGCACGGCGTACTGCATGCCTCCGCACGACCCGAGGAACGGGATCCCCCGCTCGCGGACGTCCGTGAGCGCAGCGATAACCGCGGCGTCGTCGGCATAGGGCGAGCCAGGAACCAGCCAGACCCCGTCGTAGCTCGAGATCTCGAACCCAGAGTCGGTCGGCACCCACTCCGTCTCTACCCCGAGCTCGGCCAGCTGCGGCCGAAGCGCGTTGAGCTCCTGATGGCTACGGTGTCCCCGGTCGTCCCCGAGCAGTGCGATCATGCGCCGAATCCTCGCAGCCACGCACAGCCTGATCCAATGATTTCCGCCCTGGTGGACTAAGTCGGACTAACCTAGACTGGTCTCATGACAACGCAGGTCAACATTCACGAGGCGAAGACACATCTGTCTCGCTTGGTCGATCAGGCCGAGCACGGCGAGACGGTGATCATCGCGCGCGCAGGCAAGCCCGTCGTCCAGATCACGGCCCTCCCGCAGTCCAAGGTCCGGCTCGGTGGCCTCCGCGGCATGTTCTCGCTGCCGAGCGACGACGAGTGGGAAGCGATGGACGAGGAGATCAGGGGAATGTTCGACCCGGAGCTCGAGATCCAGGGGAACCGCGACTGATGTTGCTCGACACCAACGTCCTGATTCGGATGACAGCGTTCCCGGACACGTTGGGGCCCGTGGCGTGGGACCTCATCGAAGGCGGTCCGGTCTATGCGTCATCGATCTCCCACTTCGAGATCACGATGAAGAGGATGCTCGGCAAGCTGGATGCACCCGACGATCTCGTCCGGCTCTTCGGCGATCAGGGCATCACCCCGCTTCCGTTCACGGAGCGGCACGCGGCACGCGTGGCCAAGTTCGAGGCGTTGAACAAGCACGACCCATTCGACCGGATCCTGGTCGCTCAGGCCGCGGCGGAGGGCCTCGAGTTCATGACGTCCGATCGCATCCTGCTCGGGCTCGGCTACGAATGGATCGTGGACGCACGTAAATAGGTCGAAGTCCGCAGCCACTGAGTGACTGCGGACTTCGACCCAGCTCACTCCTGAGGCTTGATGCCCAGGCGGTCGAGCTCCTCGTCGATGATCGCGGGGTCCAGCTTCTGGAAGACCGGGGTGGGCTTCGCCACGGGCGTGCCGACGACGATCGGGTGGCGCTCCCAGGTGGGCGCGCCGGAGTAGTCGCCGGTGATGATCGGGTAGGGCTTAGCGGTGTCGAGATCCTCGACCTCCTCGATGCGCGGCATCGGGGCGACCTCGCCCTTGCCACCGAGGGCCTTGTCGATCTCGTTGGCGGAGAACGGCAGGAACGGGGACAGGATCAGGTTGAGGTCGGCGACGCACTGCGCCATCACGTGCAGCACGGTGCCGAGACGCTCGCGGTCCTCCGGCAACTTCGCCAGCTTCCACGGCTCGAGGTCGGTGACGTACTTGTTGACCTCGCCGACCGCGCGCATCGCCTCGCCGATCGCCTGCTTCTGCCGGTGGCGGCCGATCAGGTCGCCGACCGTGCCGAAGGCCGCGTCGACCGTGGACAGGATCGCCTGGTCCGCCTCGGTCAGCGTCCCGGCGGCGGGCAGCTCGCCGAAGTTCTTCGCGATCAGGGTGGCGGTGCGGTTGACCAGGTTGCCCCAGCCGGCGACGAGCTCGTCGTTCGTACGCCGCACGAACTCGGCCCAGGTGAAGTCGGAGTCGTTCGACTCGGGGCCGGCGGCGGCCACGAAGTAGCGGAACGCGTCGGGCTGGTAGCGCGAGAGGAGGTCGCGTACGTAGATCACGATCTTCTTCGAGGAGGAGAACTTCTTGCCCTCCATCGTCAGGTACTCGCTGGAGACGACCTCTGTCGGCAGGTTCAGCACGTCGTAGGAACCGGGCTGGCCGCCCTTCGAGCCCTGACCGTTGTAGGCGAGCAGCTCGGCCGGCCAGATCTGGGAGTGGAAGACGATGTTGTCCTTGCCCATGAAGTAGTACGAGAGCGCTTCAGGGTCGTTCCACCACGAACGCCAAGCCTCGGGGTCGCCCGAGCGCCGGGCCCACTCGATCGAGGCCGACAGGTAGCCGATGACCGCGTCGAACCAGACGTACATCCGCTTGGTCGGGTTCTCGCGCCAGCCGTCCAGAGGCACCTTGATGCCCCAGTCGATGTCGCGCGTCATCGCCCGCGGACGGATCTCCTTGAGGATGTTCTGGCTGAACCGGATGACGTTGGGACGCCACAGACCGGTCTGCTCACGTTCGTCGAGGAAGGCGTGCAGCGCGTCGGCCAGCGCCGGCAGATCGAGGAAGAAGTGCTGGGTCTCGACGAACTCCGGCGTCTCCCCGTTGATCTTGGAGACCGGGTTGATCAGCTGGTCCGGGTCGAGCTGGTTTCCACAGTTGTCGCACTGGTCACCGCGGGCCCCGTCGGCCCCACAGATGGGGCAGGTGCCCTCGATGTAGCGGTCCGGCAGCGTCCGGCCGGTCGACGGCGAGATCGCGCCCTTGGAGGTCTGCTCGACGAAGTAGCCGTTGTTCCACACCCCGAGGAACAGCTCCTGCACGACCGAGTGGTGGTTGGCCGAGGTGGTGCGGGTGTAGAGGTCGTACGTCAGGCCGAGCGAGGTCAGGTCCTCGACGATGATCCGGTGGTTCTTGTCGACGAGCTCCTGGGGCGTCACGCCGGCCTCGTCGGCGGCGATCAGGATCGGGGTGCCGTGCTCGTCGGAGCCGGAGACCATGAGCACGTCGTGGCCCGCCATCCGCATGTACCGACTGAAGACGTCGGAGGGCACGCCGAAACCGGCCACATGGCCGATGTGGCGCGGGCCATTTGCGTACGGCCAGGCGACTGCGGACAGAACGTTGCTCATGGCCCCATCCTAGGGAGCAGGCGCCATCAGTTTTCATTCGCCACGTTGGTTGAGCCGCCGGAGCCGCTAGGCGGAGGCGCGTCGAAACCAACACAGCCGCATCACTAATTGAACATCTGGTCCCGCTGGTAGGCGTACTTCCGGATCCACGGCAGCCACTTGGCGAGCTGGGCGCCCGGGCAGGAGGTCTCGTTGGTGTGGAAGTGGCCGTCGATGACCCAGACCCGGACCCGCCGGCCGGCCGGGAACCGGTCGCTGCCCTGCGAGATCGTCTCGAGCGTGCCGCGCTCGTCACGCCCGGCCATGTCGAGCTTCCAGGCGGCCATCCGCTCGGTCTTGATGAGGGCGTCGTCGGAGGGACGTACGTTCTCGAAGTTGCCGATCAGGGCGATGCCCATCGACTGGTGGTTGAAGCCGCGCGTGTGCGCGCCCTTGACGAGCCGGTCGATGCCGCCGGAGCGGCCCTCCCAGGCGCGGCCGTACTTGTCGATGAGGAAGTTGTAGGCGATGTCGAACCACCCCAGTGACCTGGTGTGATAGCTGTAGATGCCGCGGATGATCCCCGGCACGTCGCCCTTGGAGTAGTTGTTGCTGGTGGCGGTGTGGTGGATGTGGACCTGCTTGAGCGAGCGGTTGTACTCCGGGCGTCCGTTGCGCCAGGAGTTGTTGGCTCCCCACTGCGACCGGGTGAAGATCACCGGCTTCGGCGCCCACTTCGGTCGCGACCGCGCGACCCGGCCGTTCGCGCCGCTGTCGCCGGAGACGCTGCCGTAGCCCAGATCGTCGGCCTCCCGCTTCGGAGCCTTCACGTCCTCCTGCGGCCCGGTGTTGATCAGGGTCAGCTTCAGGTCCTTGGGCTGCGCGCCCTCGACCCGCACCTGTACGCCGCTGGCCCGGCCGGTCCACACCGGCTGGGTGCCCCGACGCTCGACCTTGCCACGCGCGGCCACGGCCTCCTCGGCACCGTCGGGCAGGTCCTGCTGCAGCGGCAGCTCCTGCCACTCGCGCCACCGGTCCGACTTGCTCACCCGCACCTCGACCTGGGGCGTCTCCGCTCCGGCCCAGGACACCCCGACCATCGAGAACGTCGTCGTGTTCAGCTTCTCCGTCGCGGCCGCGCCGGCAGACCGCTCGGTCAGCCTCGGCGGCAGCTTCACGTCACGGGTGGCGATGCCGTCCTCGAGCCGCGGCAGCTTGATCAGCTGGTCGCCCTGGTCGCTCTGGGCGGCCGCCGGGTCGATCGCCGACCCGATGGCAGGCACGAGCATCGACGCGCCGACAACGACAGCGGTCAGGGTCACGGTGATGACGCGGGGGAAGCTGGCCATACCCTGATTTTGGAGAGTCAACGGCCCGACATGCCGCAAACGCATGTGTTCGGTGTGTCGTTTGGGACCTCTGTGACTAGTGCGACGGTGCCGGCGCGAACGGCACCGGCCTCCCGGCGTACGCCGCCAGGTGCTCGTAGGCACCCGACCCCTCCGGCGCCGAGAGCGCGTTGGCGAAGGCCCGCCCCTTGCGCTCCGGCCCGAGGATGCGGTCCATCGTGACGACCGCCCGCTGGGCGACCGCCTCGTCGAGGTCGTCGGTCGTCCGCCCGAGAGAGGCCGCCAGGTCCCAGGTGTGGACCGCGATCTCGGCCGACTGCCAGTCGGGGTCGACCATCACCATGTCGTCGGGGCCGACCTCGCGCCACAGGTTGATCAGCGCGTTGCCGCGGGTGCGCAGCTCCTCGCCCAGGTTGACCGCGTAGTCCTCGCGCCCGTCCCATCCCGGCGGCGAGCCCTGGAGCATCGTCACGTAGACGCGGGGCTGAGCGATCATGTGGTTGGCCAGCTTGCGAAGGTCCCAGTCGGGACACGGCGTCGGCCGGGTCAGGTCGTCCGCCGTGACGGTGTCGAGAAGCTCTGCTGCCTGCGTCAGTGCCCGCTGCAGCGCGAACACTCCCATCTGGTCAACCACACGACCATGGTCTCAGGCGAGCCTGCGTCCCGCGAAAGCAGCCAGCAGCTCGTACGCCCCGGCGCCCTCGGGCGCCTCCACCTCGGCGTCGAACGCACCCGTGCGCATCTCCGGCTTCAGGGTCGCCTTCATGAAGTCCAGCCCGACCTCGGCCACCTCCGGATCGAGCTCGGAGGTCGGGACGCCGAGCGCCTGCGCGAGGTCCCACGAGTGAGTGGCGTACTCGGCGACGAGCAGGCCGACCGGCACCGCCGCCCCGGGACCCTGGCCCCATGCGTGGAGGACGTCGTCGGCACCGACCCTGAACGTCGGCCCCCAGCTCTCGGTGACGTGCGGCGCCGGCGCGCCCCAGTCGGGCTCCCCGCCACGAAGCATGGTGACGAAGTTGCCGCCGTCCGCGATCACGTGGTCAGCCAGGGTGCCGACGTCCCACTGCCGGCACGGCGTCGGCAGCGAGACGGTCTCGGCGTGCACCCGGTCGAGCAGGTCGCCGGTCTGGTCCAGCGCCCGCGAGAGAATTCCTGCCTCGTCTTTGGTAGTCACCCTGCCAACGTACGACTGCTCGGCCTCGGCGTCACCGACAAATTCCTCCCGGGCGGGACTCAGCTGAAGTCGAGGTCGTGAACCCGCGCGCGCTTGAGCTCGTAGACGTAGGGGTAGGCGGTGATCAGCTGGAACCCGTCCCAGAGCTTGCCGGCCTCCTCACCCTTCGGCGCCTTGGAGATGACCGGACCGAAGAAGGCCGAGCCGTTCATCGCGATCGTCGGGGTGCCGACGTCGTTGCCGACCTGGTCCATGCCCTCGTGGTGGGACTTCGCGATGGCCTCGTCGAACCCGGAGTCGTCCATCGCGTCGGCCAGCTCGACGGGCAGCCCGACCGAAGCCAGCGCCTCCTCGATCAGAACGCGATCGAAGTCGCGACCCTCGACGTGGCGGCGGGTGCCGAGCGCCGTGTAGAGCTCAGCGAGCTTCTCCTGCCCGTACTCGTTCTGCACCGCCATGCAGACCCGCACCGGGCCCCACGCGGTCGCAAGCATCTTCCGGTAGTCCTCAGGGATGTCCTTGTCCTGGTTGAGGTACGCCAGGCTCATGATGTGCCACGTCACCTCCACGTCGCGCACCTTCTCCACCTCGAGGATCCACCGCGAGGTGATCCAGGCGAACGGACAGGCGGGGTCGAACCAGAAGTCGGCGGCGGTCTTCTCGGTGGGGGTGGTCTGCGTCATATCGACACTCAACCACTCCTGCTACGAATCTGTTCCGGTCCCGAGCGCGAACAGTGCCGGCCTCCGGTCACAGGATCGTTACGTCGGCTCGACCGGGAGGTGAAACGGCGCGACCTCGCGCGCGTCCCGGTAGATGATCCCTCTCGGGCGAGCCTTTTCCAACGACTTCCGTGGAGTGCCACTCGCAAGAACAGGAGCAAGGCATTCGAACAACGCCGCCTGCATCGCATCGTCGTAGTCCTGAGGCATCTCCCCAGCCTGCACGATGAGGTCTCCAGCGCCGGCACGTTGGACTTTCAACTGCGGAAACTTGGAAGCCCGCGTCTCGACCACCGCGGCCAACGCCGCGGGCACCACCGTAATCCACGAGTAGCCCCGCAACACCGACTCAGCCTGATGCAGTCCAACGATCCACGACCGTCTCAGAGCACCTTCCATGCTCGGTCTCCCGAGGGTGGTCCCATAACCCACTGCCCCATACACGACCGAGTGGCGGTCCACATGCTCCATCACAACGTCCCGCAGCAATACGGCGATCTCGTAATTGCTGAGGCGCTTCGAGTATGAAGTGCACACAAGGCTTGCGTACGGCGAGACGGCATCGACCCAAAGGCTCATCCTCAAGTCGGCATGCCAATCGCCTGGCTGATCGTCGTCGGGCACCACCAGCGAGTACTGCAGCGATCGGTCAGGATCGTAGGTGAACTCGCTCAGGTTCGGCTCTCCGCTGAACTTGACACCAGTATCACTGCCGAAGCGCACCACCTCACCGACCCCATCCAACACGGGGCCTTCAAGATAGCTGTGACATGCGGCGAACCACTGCTCAGTTCTCTCGCGGATGTCCGGCCCTTGCGGGAAGAAGACGACAGATTCGAAGGCACCGACCTCTCTCGCTTTCGCCATGTCCTTCACCTCCTCTTGGCCACCGAACGGTACCTTCACAGGACCTCCGGGCATGCAATCGTGACACCGTTGCAGTAGTTCGGATCGAACATTACGTCATGCCATTCGGACGCGAAGTCGATGATCGAGAATAGCCCGGGCTTCCCTCCCTTGGGCTTGACGCCAGGGCGCGCTGGTATGAATGGATCCGGCGTGGTCACAGATGGCGTGACAAGGTCATACTCGTTCGGCCGCCGGTTGGGCCGCGACCTCGGCGCAGGCCCTGGCCTGTCGTTGAAGGCCCAGAGCCGAATGCCCTCTGCCCCTTCCTTCGACCAAGTGCGACCGTGCTCCTCGTCGGCCCACTCGTAGTTCTTGGCAGCGACTCCAGGCCCTGCTTCCACGGTCGCATTGGGATACATCTCTTGCAGTCCCCGGACGTATCTTTCTAGGTCAGCAGGTCCATCTTCCTCGGCTTTGCCTCCGGCATGCTTGATCTCCCAGACGAAGATGGTGCCCTCATCCTCACCGGTTCCCCAGAAGATCAAGTCGGCGTATCCGTCGTTGCCGTTGCCTTTCTGACTGCCCCCTTTGACCTTATTGCTAGCGTTGTGGCCACCGTTAGCACTGATATCTGTGGTTACCACGCCTTCGTAGCCGTTCTCTGCGGCCCACTCCTCGGCCGCCTCGGCCGAGGCTTCGACTGCGCCATCGTGGCCCTTCTGCCAAGGGTTTGGAGCGGGAAGTTCATTTCCGTTGGTGTCTACGGCCCTGTGACCGTCGAGCTCGATGCCGCTGATCGGATTCCCCGAGCCGAAGGCATACCTGTTCGACGTGAACGGATCCATGCTCAACCCCATGTCCGCAAGAGCGCCGTTGTACATATCACGCGTCGTGAATGTGTTCAGCTTCGGCGCGTAGGGGTCTGTCGGAATCTTTGTGTAACTGGCTCGGCGTGATGCCACGGATCTGGTCCGTGGTGGAAGGAGCATCACGTCATGGAGCGAGACAGTGGG
>NZ_JBHXNY010000030.1:0-58349 GCF_042719275.1 Nocardioides sp. NPDC058538
CCCCTCGGCCGGGGGGCCCCCCCCCCCCCCCACGCGGCTGACGTCTCGGCCGGCGGGGGTGACGTCTCAGTCGAGGACGAGCACCAGGTCGCCGCCGTCGACGGCCTGGGTGCCGGAGAAGGCGAGGCGGGAGACGGTGCCGTCGACGGGGGCGGTGATGGCGGCCTCCATCTTCATGGCCTCGATGGTGGCGACGGTGTCGCCGGCCTTGACCGACTCCCCGGCCGCGACCGAGATGGTGACGACGCCCTGGAACGGCGCCGCGACCTGGCCGGGAACGGCGGGGTCGGCCTTCTCGGCGGCGGCGACCTCGGCGGCGACGGAGCGGTCACGTACCCCGATCGGGCGCAGGTGGCCGTTGATCGTCGCCATGACGGTGCGGATGCCGCGCTCGTCGGGCTCGGAGACGGCGGTGAGCCCGAAGATGACCGTCTTGCCCTCGGAGAGCTCGACGATGTGCTCCTCGCCCTCACGTAGACCGTAGAGGTAGTCGAGCGTCGAGATCACCGATACGTCGCCCCACTTCGAGCGGGCCTCGGCGAAGTCCTTCGTCGGTCCGGGGAAGAGCAGCCGGTTGAGCGTCCCACGGCGGTCGGAGGCGAGCCCGGCGGCGTCCTCGGCCGATAGCGTCGGCGACGCCGCCTTCCAGGTGCGTCCCGCGGTCGCCTTGCTGCGGAACGGCTCGGGCCAGCCGCCCGGCGGGTCACCGAGCTCCCCGTTGAGGAACCCGATGACCGAGCCCGGGATGTCGTACGCAGCCGGGTCGGCCTCGAACGCGGCCGGGTCGGCACCGGCCGCGACCAACGACAGAGCCAGGTCGCCGATGACCTTGGACGATGGCGTGACCTTGGGGACGCGACCGAGGATCTGGTTGGCCGCGGCGTACATGTCCTCGATCTGCTCGAACTTCTCGCCCAGCCCGAGCGCGATCGCCTGCTGGCGCAGGTTGGAGAGCTGGCCGCCCGGGATCTCGTGGCGGTAGACCCGGCCGGTCGGCGCGGGCAGTCCGGACTCGAAGGGCGCGTAGACGCGGCGTACGGCCTCCCAATAGGGCTCGAGCGAGTTGACCGCCGCCAACGACAGGCCGGTGGCACGAGAGGTGTGGTCGGTCGCCGCAACCAGGGAGGAGAGCGGCGGCTGGGAGGTGGTGCCGGCCATCGACGCGGTCGCGGCGTCGACGGCGTCGACACCGGCCTCGATCGCGGCCGTCAGCGTGGCCAGCTGGCCACCGGCGGTGTCGTGGGTGTGCAGGTGGACCGGCAGGTCGAACCGCTCCCGGAGCGCGGTCACCAGGGTGCGCGCAGCGGGCGCCCGCAGCAGCCCGGCCATGTCCTTGATCGCGAGTACGTGTGCACCGGCCGAGACGATCTCCTCGGCCAGCCGCAGGTAGTAGTCGAGCGTGTAGAGCTTCTCGTCGGGCGAGGAGAGGTCGCCGGTGTAGCAGAGCGCCACCTCGGCGACGGACGTCCCGGTCGCCCGCACCGCGTCGATCGCGGGCCGCATCTGGGACACGTCGTTGAGCGCGTCGAAGATCCGGAACACGTCGATCCCGGTCTCCGCGGCCTCCGAGACGAACGCATCGGTGACCTCGGTCGGGTAGGGCGTGTAGCCCACCGTGTTGCGACCGCGTAGCAGCATCTGCAGGTTGATGTTCGGGATCGCCTCGCGCAACGCGGCGAGCCGCTCCCACGGGTCCTCGGAGAGGAAGCGGAGAGCCACGTCGTACGTCGCGCCACCCCATGCCTCCATCGACCACAGCTGCGGCGTCAGCCGGGCGACATGGCCGGCGACGCCGAGCAGGTCGGTGGTGCGGACCCGGGTCGCCAGCAGCGACTGGTGGGCATCGCGGAAGGTGGTGTCGGTGACCGCGACCGACTCCTGGGAGCGCAGCGCGGCGGCGAAGCCCTCCGGCCCGAGCTCGCGAAGCAGATCGCGAGAGCCCTTCGGCGGAGTCTCGGAGAGGTCGAGCTTCGGCAGCTTCTCGACCGGGTGGAGCGAGACCGGCGCGGCGCCGTGCGGCTGGTTGACGGTCACGTCGGCCAGGTAGGTGAGCAGCTTGGTGCCGCGGTCACCGGAGGCCCGCGCGGTCAGCAGCTGCGGGTGGGTCTCGATGAACGAGGTCGTGATCGAGCCCGAGATGAAGTCGGGGTCGTCGAGCAGCGCCTGCAGGAACGGGATGTTCGTCGCCACACCGCGGATGCGGAACTCCGCCACGGCCCGTCGGGCCCGGGTGACGGCGTCCTCGAAGGTGCGCCCGCGACAGGTGAGCTTGGCGAGCATCGAGTCGAAGTGGGGCGAGACCTCGGCTCCGGCGTACGTCGTGCCGCCGTCGACGCGGATCCCGGCACCGCCGGGGGAGCGGTAGGTGGTGATCATGCCCGTGTCGGGGCGGAAGTTGTTGGCCGGGTCCTCGGTGGTGATCCGGCACTGCATCGCCGCGCCGCGCAGCTGCACCGAGTCCTGGGTGAGCCCCAGGTCGGCCAGCGTCTCGCCGGACGCGATCCGCATCTGCGAACGCACCAGGTCGACGTCGGTGACCTCCTCGGTCACGGTGTGCTCGACCTGGATGCGCGGGTTCATCTCGATGAAGACGTAGTTGCCCGCGGGGTCGAGCAGGAACTCGACGGTGCCGGCGCAGGAGTAGCCGATCTCCTTGGCGAACCGCACCGCGTCCGCGCACATGCGTTCCCGCAGCTCAGGAGGCAGGTTGGGGGCGGGGGCGATCTCGACGACCTTCTGGTGGCGGCGCTGCACCGAGCAGTCACGCTCGAAGAGGTGGATCACCTCACCGGTGCCGTCGGCGAGGATCTGCACCTCGATGTGACGCGGCTCGACCACGGCCTGCTCGATGAAGACGGTCGGGTCACCGAAGGCCGCCTCGCCCTCGCGCATGCAGGTCTCGACCGCCTCGCGCAGCTTGTCGGGGGAGTCGACCCGCCGCATCCCGCGACCACCGCCACCCGCGACCGCCTTCACGAACAGCGGGTAGGGAAGGGCGGAGGCGGCGGAGACGAGCGCGTCGACGTCGGTGGACGGCTCGACCGACTGCAGGGTCGGCACGCCGGCAGCCTTGGCCGCAGCGATGGCGGTGGCCTTGTTGCCGGTGAGCGTGAGGACCTCCGCCGACGGTCCGATGAACGTGATCCCCGCCCGGGCGCAGGCCTCGGCCAGCGCCGGGTTCTCGGAGAGGAACCCGTAGCCGGGGTAGATGGCGTCCGCGCCGCTCTGCTTGGCGACCTCGACGATCGCGTCTGGATCGAGATAGGCCCGGATCGGGTGACCGAGCTCTCCGATCTGGTAGGCCTCGTCGGCCTTCAGCCGGTGCTCTGAGCCCCGGTCCTCGTAGGGAAAGACGGCGACCGTCTTGGCCCCGAGTTCAAAGCCTGCGCGGAAAGCTCGGATCGCGATCTCGCCGCGGTTGGCAACCAACACCTTCGTGAACATGGCGGCCACGCTACCCATCCGAAGTGCGTCGTCCAGGTTATGGGACGATTTCGCCCAGTCAGTGGACGTTGAGAAGTCGCGAACTGTGCGGATTCGTTGGGACCGCTGAACGGGTCGCGAGCCATACCCTCGGCGACATGAAGATCAAGACTCGACAGCGTCGTTCAGCTCTGGTCGCCATCGCTGGCACGGCCCTGCTGGCCGGATCGCTCACCGCGCTCGGAGCGGCGAGCTCGCCGGCCGCCGCAGCAGGCACGGTGAACTGCTCCGGCTCGATCAACGGCAAGGCCGGCGGCTACATCCGCAAGCGCGGCATCAAGAACAGCACGATGACAAGCAACTATCGCAGCGCCGGCACCGTCACCTGGTCGCCGCGGGCGTGGATCGAGATCGGCGGAGCCGGTGACGAGACCACCTGGAAGACCAGCTACATCGTGCCCGGCACCGACGGCACCGGCCGCACCGTGACCATCGGCGGGACCAACGGGCAGTCCGTGCTGTCCGAGACCAGGTCTGCGCAGCTCTACCGCTCCAACGGCACCGCGGTGACCGGCTGGAACCCCAAGAAGGTCGTGAACGGCCCGACGACGGCGGTCTACAGCGTCACGACGTCCGGCGTCGTGCAGCAGACGGCGCTCTCGTACTCCACTGCGGGCACCCGCCTCGGCACGGTCACGAACCTGCCGGTCACGCTGCCGAGCACGACGACCGTCGCAGGCGTGTGGACGAGCCACAACGGGGTGATGTACAACCTGCTCTACTCGATCAACCCGAGCACCAACAAGCTCGAGCAGATCGTCGTACGTCCCGACCGCCCGGCGGAGGCGAAGAAGTACGTCGTCCGCAGCCTCGGCACCGGATGGCGCTACATGTCGGTGCACAACTGCTACGACGCCGACGGTGCGGTCGCGGCCAAGGACATCGTGCTGATCAACCCCACGACCGGCAAGGCCGTGCGCATCCGTCAGAGCAGCGGCATCGGGCACAGCACGACCTTCTCCGCCTCGACCCGGGTCGGCACCGACGGCTCGTGGAAGTGGAGCGGGATCAGCAGCTAGCGCTCACCCTGGCCAGAGGTCGAGCAGGTCCCCCGGGCGCAGCCCGAGGGCGTGCTCGATGTCGCCGGGCGAGGTCTCGCGCAGGTACTCCGAGACCAGCTGCGCGAGCTCCATCCAGTAGCCGCGCAAGGTCGACTCGGACAGATACATCGACCGGCTCATCTCGGCGTACGTCAGACCGCGGGCGCGATGGGCGAGGACCTCGCGCTGCCGCGGCGTGAGGACGGTGATGCTGCGGCGGCGTACGAGGACCTCGATGAGACCGGTGATGCCCGGGGGGATCACCGGCTCTCCGGCGGCGACCGCACGGAACGCCGCCTCCGCCTCGGTCAGCGAGGCCGCTTTCGAGACGACTCCGGTGGCCCCGGCGGCGAGGCAGGCGGCGAGCACGAAGCGGCGCTCCTCCTGGGAGTAGACGCAGACCCGGTAGCCGGCATCGACGATCCGTCGGATGGCCGTGGTGCCCTGTGAGGCGTCGGGCTGGCCGGTGTTGGCGAGGTGGAGGTCCAGGATCACCACGTCGGCCGCCGGCCGCGCCGTGAGCAGGTCCTCGACGGATCCGTGGCTGGACACGAAGTTCAGATCGGGCAGGAGCAGGCTCAGCGAGGCGCGCATCGCCGTCGCGTCGTCCACGTGGCTGAAGCGCGGCCCGGGGGTCACGGCAGACATCACGAGACCTCCGCGGCGGTCGTCTGCGCGAGCGTGACCGTGGTGCCGAGGTCGCGGATGCTGTTGATCTCGACGTCGATGCCGGAGCGCGCGAGCTGCGCGACGACCACCTCCCGTAGCCCGACCCCGTACGCCGTCGCGGAGGTGTCGAAGCCGATACCGTCGTCGTGGAGCGTGACCTCCCAGCCGGAGCCGTCCTCGTCCTCGGCGGCGTGCAGGACGACCCGGCCCGCCTGCGCGTGCTGGCGTACGTTGAGGAGCAGGCTGCGCATTGCGGCGGCCAGGTCGTCGGCGAGCGCGCGTCGGAGCGCGACGTCCTGGGCGAGGTCGGCGACCACCGTGATCGGCAGGTCGTCGAACTCCGCGCCGACGGCGGTGACCACCGCGGCCAGGTTGGTCGCCTCGCTCACCGGAGGCGGGGTCTGACCGCTCAGATAGGCGCGCATCCGGTTGAGCTCGACCTCGGCCTGCGACCGCAGCGCGCCGTTGCCGCTGGCGGTGTCGGTCTCCACGAGCAGTCGCATCATCGCGGTGCCGTTGTGGATCGCGAGCCGAGCACGTCGCTCCTCCTCGGCCTTGGCGGCCTCGGCGGCATAGCGCCGGGCCTCATCGGCCTCCGTCCCGATCCGCACGATCGTCTGACAGCCGAACCAGGCCAGCGGCCCGAGCACGAGCAGCGTCAGGCACGTGCTCAGCGCACCGGTGAGGTCGGCCCAGCCGCCCACGGTCGGCGCGATGTAGACCGCCTCGGCGACCGCCAGCGAGGTGAGCAGGGACATCCACAGCCACCGCGAGCGTACGGCCGAGAGCCCGCAGGACACGCACAGCGCGTAGCCCAGCTGGAACCCCACCCAGGTGCCTGTACGCAGCTCCACCGGCACCGTCCACAGCCCCACGATCAGCAGCGCCACGGCCACGGCGACGTCGAGCACGGCGTACGTCACGCCCGGCGGGCGCCGGGTGACCAGGGTGATCGCCGCGATCGCGACGAGCATGACGGTGGCCAGGATCCAGCTCGCCCCGGTCAGCCAGGGGTGGTCGACGCGGGAGAGCGCGGGCATCGCCGTCAGCAGCGACGGCGCCATCTGCGCGAGGGTCGCCAGTCGCATCCCGGCCACGAAGAATGCCACCAGGCGCGTAGCGTCTGCCCGAGTCGAATGTGGCACCCGTGAATTGTCGCTGATGGTCGACCCGCGGGCGTCACCGGCCGATCAGGGCACCTCGCTGCTCGTCCATCTGCTTCCGCAGACCGCCCACGACGGCGGCCACGGCCGGCCTGCGCCAGGACTCGGGATGCACGACCGCCCAGTAGGGCAGCCGCTGGTGGATGTCCTCGTGGAGCATCCGGACGAGGTCGGGGTGCCGGTCGGCCATGAAGCAGGGCAGCAGGCCCAGCCCGGCGCCTGCCCGGGTCGCCTCGACGTGCACGAACACGTTCGTGGAGGTGACCGCGTCGCGGATGCCGGGCAGCAGCCGCCGGGGGATGTCGAGGTCGTCGACCTGGAGCATCGAGTCGACGAAGTAGACCAGGCGGTGGCGTACGGCCTCCTCGATCGTGCCGGGAGCGCCGTGGCGCTCCAGATAGCCGGGGGAGGCGTAGAGGCCGAGCTCGTACTCACCCAGGTGCATCGCCCGGCCGCGGTTCACCGCCGGCTCGCCGACCACCACCTCGATGTCGACGCCGGAGCGGTGCTGGGCCGCCTGCCGGGTCACGGTGACGATCTCGACCGAGAGCTCGGGATGGTCCTGCCGCAACACGGCCACCGCAGGCGAGGCGATGTACGCGGCGAACCCGTCGGTCGTCGACATCCGGACCACGCCGGCCACCGGGTCGGCCGGCTCGTCGGCAGCCAGCCGGGCCAGCGACTCGGCGACTCCCTCGGCGGCCCGCGCCGCACGCTCACCGAGAGCGGTCAGCGCCCAGCCGTCGGAGCCGCGCAGCAGGACCCTGCCGCCGAGGGCGCGCTCGAGGGCGGAGATGTTGCGGCTGACCGTCGTGTGGGTCAGGCCCAGCGAGCGGGCGGCGGTGGTGAAGCGGCCGCTGCGCGCCACCTCCAGCAGCACCAGCAGCTGGTCGGCGGAGGGCGGCGTCGACGGGGAGGTGGCCATCGGGCCACCCTATCCGTGGATGTGCATTTGCGTTCACGCCGTGTGCCAACATGCGCGTTGCAAGCACATTATGATCGCTGTCACACTCCGAGCCATGTCCACGACACAGCCGGGCGCCACTGCCGCCCCCAACGACCCCCCAGTCGACGAGCAGAGCCTGCTCCGCAGGACCGTGGCGGCCTCCATGGCCGGCACGGTCGTGGAGTGGTACGACTTCTTCCTCTACGCCACCGCCTCGGCGCTGGTCTTCGCCAAGGTGATCATGCCGGCCACCGGCAACGCCTACGACGCGATCATCGCCGCTTTCGTGACGTACGCCATCGGGTTCGTCGCCCGCCCGCTGGGTGGCGTCGTCTTCGGCCACATCGGCGACCGCCTCGGCCGCAAGTACACGCTGCAGCTGACCATCATGCTGATCGGTGTCGCCACCGTGCTGATGGGCTGCCTGCCGACGTACAACCAGATCGGCCTCGCCGCGCCGATCGCGCTGGTGGTGCTGCGGTTCGTGCAGGGGCTCGCCCTCGGCGGTGAGTGGGGCGGCGCCGTCCTGCTGGTCGCCGAGCACGCCCCCGACGACAGGCGGGCGACCTGGGCCGCGTGGCCGCAGGCCGCGGTGCCGGTGGGCAACCTGCTCGCCACGCTGGTGCTCACCGTGATGACCCTCGCGCTCTCCGACGCCGCCTTCCTGGCGTGGGGCTGGCGGGTCGCGTTCTGGCTCTCGGCCGTGGTCGTCGTTGTCGGCTACTTCATCCGCCGCTCGGTGACCGACTCGCCCATCTTCGAGGAGGCGAAGGCGGAGCAGTCCGAGTCCGCATCGGCCGGTTACGGCGTCTTCGAGGTGCTTCGCCGCTACCCGCTGGGCGTGCTCAAGGGCATGGGCCTGCGGTTCGCGGAGAACATCATGTACTACCTGGTGGTGTCCTTCTCGATCGTCTACCTGGTCGAGGACCAGAAGATGGACCAGGGTGCTCTGCTCGGCCTGATCGCGGTCGCGCACGCCTGCCACTTCTTCTTCATCCTCGCCGTCGGCCGGATCGCCGATGGCGTGGGCCGCAAGCCGGTCTACCTGATCGGCGCGGTGCTGGGCGCGACCTGGGGTTTCTGGGCGTTCCCGATGCTCGACACCAAGAACAACCTCGCGATCGTGGCGGCGCTCATCGCCGGTCTGGCCATCCACGCGCTGATGTACTCCACGCAGCCCGCGATCATGGCCGAGATGTTCCCGACCCGGATGCGCTACTCCGGCATCTCGATCTCCTACCAGGTGACCTCGATCTTCGCCGGCTCGCTCGCGCCGCTGCTGGCCATCGCCTGGCTCAAGGACACCGGCACCTGGACCAACACCGCGATCTACCTCGCGGTGGCCGGCATCATCACCAGCCTGGTCGTGCTCACCCTCAAGGAGACCCGGGGCACCTCGCTGCGGGCCCTGGACCGTGCCGACGCCGACCGTGAGGCCGCACGCGAGGTGAGCCCGGCGTGAACTCCGCTACGGCTGTCTCGGGCGCCGTCGATTCCGGACGTACGCTGCAGGGTCGGCAGGCCCTGGTGACCGGCGGCGCCTCGGGGATCGGTGCGGCGGTGGCCCGCGAGCTCGCTGCCCGCGGCGCCCGGGTCGTCGTCGCCGACGTGGCCGGCGATGCCGCCCATGCCCTCGCCGGGGAGATCGGCGGCGAGGCGTGGGTGGTCGACCTGACCGCCACCGAGGCCTTGGACGATCTCTCGCTGGAGGTCGACATCCTGGTCAATAACGCCGGCATCCAGCGGGTCAGCCCGATCGAGAAGTTCGACCCCGACGACTTCCGCAGGATCCACTCGATCATGCTCGTCGCTCCGTTCCTGCTGGTCAGGGCCGCCTTGCCGCACATGTACGCGAACGGCTGGGGCCGCATCGTCAACATCTCCTCCGTGCACGGCCTGGTCGCCTCCCCCTTCAAGAGCGCTTACGTCTCGGCCAAGCACGGTCTGGAGGGACTCTCGAAGGTCACTGCCCTCGAGGGCGGCCCGCACGGGGTGACCAGCGTCTGCGTCAACCCGGGCTATGTGCGTACGCCGCTGGTGGAGAAGCAGATCGCCGACCAGGCCGAGGTGCACGGTGTCCCGGTCTCCGAGGTCGTCGAGCAGGTGCTCCTGCAGGACGTGGCGGTGAAGCGGCTGGTCGAGCCGGACGAGGTCGGCTCCCTGGTCGGCTGGCTCACCGGCCCGGACGCTTCGATGGTCTCCGGCGCCTCCTGGGCCATCGACGGCGGCTGGAGCGCCCGGTAGCGTCCCGCCTTCCGTCCTCAGTCCTGGGTACGCCACCAGTCCACCGTCGCCTTGGCCCCGGTCTCGAGCGGGGTGGGTGCCAGGCCGAGCAGTGACTCGCTGGCCGAGGAGTCCAGCACGAACGGCTTGTCGAACTGGTAGACCATCTCGGCCAGCTCCCGGGTGCCGGGGTGCACCGCGCCGATCGCCTTCATCGTCCAGGTGGGGATGCGGCCGACCCGAGGTGCGGGGACCCCGGCCAGGTCGGCATAGAGCTGGACGAGCTCCCGCTGGGAGATGGCGGGCGCGGTGGGCGCATGCAGGAACGAGTTCCACAGGCCCTCCTCGTCGGCCGCCCGGATCATCGCGGCGCCCAGGTCGGGGACGTACGTCCAGGAGTGCGGTGCGTCCGGGTCGCCGAGGACGCGCATGGTGCGGCCGGCGAGGACCGTCGGCACCATGCGCTCACCGGCGTGGGCGTTGCGCACCAGTGGACCGTAGAAGTCCGAGGCCGCGACGCTGACCGTCGGGGTCGGGGAGGCGTCGCGGGCGCGGAGCAGCTCGACCCGCACCGCGGGCTTGCCGAAGTCGGCGGTGCGCGGCGTCTGTTCGGTCATCGGCCCGGTGACGTGGCCGTAGGCGTAGAGGCTCTCCGGGAAGAGGACCACGGCACCGGCCCGTCCGGCGCCCTCGAGCACGACCTTCTCTGCCCGCGGGAGCTCGGCGCGCCAGGTGTCGGCGGCGTAGGCGCTGCCGTGCATGCAGTGGAAGACGGCGCTCACGCCCGCTGCCGCGTGGGTGACGGTGTCGAGATCCGTGGCGTCGCCGCGGAGCCGCTCGATGCTCGCGTGCACCGGGCCGCTGCCGGAGCGAGTGAGGAGGCGTACGTGATCCCCGCGGGCGGCGAGCTGCTGGGCGATGGTCGCGCCGACGGGGCCGGCGCCGATGACGAGGTAGGTGCTGTTCATGGCTGTCTCCTGTGTTTCGGATGGTCGAGCCTGTCGAGACTTCGAGAGCGGTGCTCTCGGAATGAGTCTGACGCGAGCCTTCGGCAAAAGCAAGAGCAGTGCTCACTTTTGTTGACAGCGCTCTCTGGATCGGGTCACGATGGCGTCATGACAGCCACCTCACGAGACGGCACCCCACGCGAACGGGCGCGGGCGCAGACCATGGACGAGATCGTCCGGATCGGCCGCGAGCACCTGGCGATCCACGGTGCCGCCGCGCTCTCGCTGCGCGCGGTCGCCCGCGATCTCGGAGTGGTCTCCTCGGCGGTCTACCGCTACGTGAAGAACCGCGACGAGCTGCTGACCCTGCTCCTCGTCTCCGGGTACGACGAGCTGGGCGACGCCGCCGACACCGCCGTCGCCTCGGCTCCCGCCGACGACTACCGAGCCCAGTTCGTGGCGCTCGGCCGCGCGGTCAGGTCCTGGGCGCTCGCCGAGCCGGCGACGTACGCCCTGCTCTTCGGGTCGCCCGTCCCCGGTTATGCCGCTCCGGACGAGCGCACCAGCGTGCCCGGCACTCGCGTCCCGACCGCGATGCTGCGTCTGGCTGCCGATGCGATGGCGGCCGGTCGGCTGCGTGTGCCCGAGGAGCCGGGGGAGGTCTCACCCGCACTCGCGATGGGGCTCCAGGGCATCCGCGACCAGCTCGGCCTCGACCTGCCCGACGCCTGCCTCACCCGCGGCGTACTCGTCTGGACGAGCCTCTTCGGCCGGGTCAGCTTCGAGGTCTTCGGCCAGTTCGGCCCCGACGCGTTCGGTGACCCCGCCGCCCTCTTCGAGCTCCATCTGGCAGTCCTGGCCGACTCCCTAGGACTCGCCGAGTAGTCAGAAACTGACTATTCGCCGTCAGGAACTGACGTCTCGGCGGGCTACTTGATCTCGGCGATGACGGCGCCGTTGGCGACGGTCTCGCCGACGGTGGCGGTCAGGGCGGTGATGGTGCCGGTCTTGTGGGCTTTGAGGGGTTGTTCCATCTTCATGGCCTCGATGACCACGACGACGTCGCCTTCGGTGACTTCTTGGCCTTCGTCGACGGCGATCTTGACGATGGTGCCCTGCATGGGGGAGGTGACGGAGTCGCCGGAGGCGGCTGCGCCGGCCTTCTTCGCGGAGCGCTTGGGCTTCTTCGCGGCACCGGCACCGGCGCCGCCGCCGGCGAGTCCGCCGAGCCCGGCGGGCAGCGAGACGTTGAGACGCTTGCCGCCGACCTCGACGACCACGGTCTGGCGTTCGCCGGTCTCTTCGGCGGGTTCACCGGTGGTGCCGGCGTAGGGGGTGATCTGGTTGTCGAAGTCGGTCTCGATCCAGGTGGTGTAGACCTCGAAGGCGCCGTTGGCGGCGGTGTAGGCGGGGTCGTTGACGACGGCCTGGTGGAAGGGGATGGCGGTGGGCATCCCGTCGACCTGGAACTCATCGAGCGCCCGCCGCGAGCGCTCGAGTGCCTGCTCGCGTGAGGAGCCGGTGATGATGAGCTTGGCGATCAGCGAGTCGAAGGCGCCGGGGATGGTCTCGCCCTTCTCATAACCGCCATCGAGGCGTACCCCGGGCCCGGCCGGGGGCGCCCATTCGGTGAGGGTGCCGGGGGCGGGCATGAAGTTGTTCCCGCCGTCTTCGGCGTTGATGCGGTATTCGATGGAGTGGCCGCGGACCTCGGGGTCCTCATAGCCGAGCTCTTCGCCGGCGGCGATGCGGAACATCTCGCGGACCAGGTCGATGCCGGTGACTTCCTCGGAGACGCAGTGTTCGACCTGGAGGCGGGTGTTGACCTCGAGGAAGGAGATGGTGCCATCGGCGGCGACGAGGAACTCACAGGTCCCCGCGCCGACGTAGCCGGCCTCACGCAAGATGGCCTTGGAGGACTCATAGAGGCGCTTGTTCTGCTCCTCGCTCAGGAACGGGGCGGGGGCCTCCTCGACCAGTTTCTGGTGGCGACGCTGCAGCGAGCAGTCACGCGTGGAGATCACGACCACGTTGCCGTGGGTATCGGCCAGACACTGGGTCTCGACGTGGCGGGGCTTGTCGAGGAACTTCTCCACCAGACACTCACCCCGACCGAAGGCACCCACGGCCTCGCGGACGGCGGACTCGTAGAGGTCGGGGATCTCCTCCAGGGTCCGGGCGACCTTCAGACCGCGACCGCCACCACCGAAGACCGCCTTGATCGCGACCGGGAGGCCGTACTCCTTCGCGAACGCGGTGATCTCGGTGGCGTCCTTGACCGGGTCCTTGAGACCCGGAGCCAGCGGCGCCCCGGCCTTCAAAGCGATCTGCTTGGCTTTGGCCTTGTCACCCAGGGCGTCGATGGCTTCGGGGGAGGGACCGATCCAGGTCAGACCGGCCTCGATCACCGCTTTGGCGAAGTCGGCGTTCTCGGCCAAGAACCCGTAGCCGGGGTGGACCGAGTCCGCGCCGGACTGACGCGCGACGTCGAGGATCTTCTCGATCGAGAGATACGACTCCGCCGGGGTCGCACCATCCAACGAGTAGGACTCATCGGCCAGCCGCACGAACAGTGCGTCACGGTCGGGGTCGGCATAGACCGCGACCGAGCCGATCCCGGCGTCCTTGCACGCACGGATCACGCGAACAGCGATCTCACCACGGTTGGCGATCAGGACCTTTGTCAGTGGCTTGCTCAACGAGAACTCCTCCATCGTGAATGCACGGACATGCTAGGGGAGGCCATCTCGCCCAGACTCCGGCCGCCCGTCGTAACGATTGTCACACCTCGGTGAGCTGAGCGAGCGAAGAGGTTACTCGGCGGTACACGGCGTCGTCGACGAGCACGCCCGCATGCCGCAGCGCCAGCACGGCCGCTCCAGCCAGGCCGTCGGTGGCGACGACAGCCCCGGGAGCGACCCGGGCGGCGAAGTCGGGTTGCCGGGCCAGGACGCTCCCGGCCGCGACCAGCGGTCCCTCGACCTCAGGCGTACGCACGGCCGCCAGCGTCTCCCTCAGCCCCTCAGCTGCCTGGTCGAGGATGCCCGCGGCGACCTGGTCGCCAGCACCGGCCGCGGTGAACACGAGCGAGGCGAAGTCGGCCAGCCGGAGCGGCGGCATCGCGTAGAGCGCCGCCGTCGCCGCGACGAGGGTCCCGGTCCGTCCGCCCTGTGGCCGTTCGTCCCGGATGGTGCCGAGCCGATCGAGCAGCAGGCCGGTCAGCAGCGTCGCTGCGCCGCGCCCGTCCAAGGGCGCCAGCCCGGCACGTACGACCTCCCGGCCCAGCCAGAAGCCCGAGCCGACGTCCCCGAGCAGCCAGCCCAGTCCGTCCGAGATCCCCGCGAGCCGGCCGTCCTCGACCCGCACCGCCGACGCCCCCGTTCCAGAGAGCAGCACATAGCCGTCTGGTGCCGCCGTCCCCGAGAAGTATGCGGCCAGCACATCGAAGTCGAAGACCGGCTCGACCGCCACCAGGTCGGAGAGAGCGGCGGCGATCGCGGCGCGGTTGCCGGCGTCGCCCGCCCCCGCCACCGCGAGGGCCGCGCCGGCGAGCCGACCGGTATTTGCGGAGGTCACGGCCTGGGTGACCGCGTCCCTGATCGCCGTCGTGGCAGCGTCGATTCCGGCGGAGGTCGGGTTGCCGCTGCCGGCCTTCCCGATGCCTCCGCATCGTCCGTCGGAGGAGACGACGACGGCGCGAGTGCTGGTGCCTCCCGCGTCGAGTCCCAGATAGTTGTCATTCATTGACACCGTTTCGTAACAGAAAACCATTGCCAGGCGTACTCTCTCCAAATAGTTTTCGAGCGCAGGCCTCGACATACGGTTGCGGCCGGAGTTTGCTAGGTGGGTGGACTAATTGACCAGAGACGTGTTCGTAGCCTTCGATGAGCAGGTTCGCACACGCCTGTCCGAGCTGCAGTCGATGGCGCAATCCGGCGGCCTCGACGAGGCGGTCGAGGCGATGGTCGGCAGCATCCGCAACGGCGGTGTGCTGCAGGCGTTCGGCACCGGCCACTCGCAGGCGTTCGCGATGGAGATCGCCGGGCGGGCCGGTGGTCTGATCCCCACCCACGCCATCGCTCTGCGCGACACGGTCCTCAAGGGCGACCGGCCGGCGAGCGATCTCAAGGGCGGTCTCCTCGAGCGTGACACCAACATCGCCAACGAGCTCTGGGAGCTCCACGACTTCCACCCCGAGGACGTCTTCCTCATCGCGTCCAACTCCGGTGTCAACGGCTCCATCGTCGGCATCGCGCTGCGCGCGAAGGAGGAGGGCCACACGGTGATCGCGGTGACCAGCCTCGAGCACACCAACGCGGTCACCCCCAAGCACCCCAGCGGCAAGCGCCTGGCCGAGATCGCCGACGTGGTGATCGACAACCTGGCTCCGTTCGGCGATGCCACGGTGCCTGTTGGCGCCTCCGGAGCCGGGGCCCCTGAGAGCTCCGGCGTCATGGCCGGAGCCGTCTCATCCATCACGGCGGCCTACATCGCCCAGCTCCTGACCCTCGCCACCGCCGCGAGGATCGAGGAGACAGGCGAGACCCCGCCCCTCTACCTCTCCGCCAACATCCCGGGTGGCGATGAGCACAACGATGCGTTGAAGGCTCGCTACGGCGAACGCATCGGAAGCATGGCCTGAACACCCGTAAAGAAGAAGTAACGAGGAATCCACCCGAAAGAAGGCAGCACGATGTCCCAGCAGCTTCACCGGCTCGATCGCCGGACTCTTCTGCGCGGCACCCTCGCCGGCGCGGCGCTCGTGTCGTTCTCTGGAGCGCTCGCCGCGTGTGGCGCGCCCGGTAGCGACAGCGACAACTCCGGCGGTGGCACCAAGTCCGCGTCCAACCCGTTCGGCATGCCCAAGGACGGCACCGTCGACGCGGTGATCTTCGACGGTGGCTACGGCTACGACTACGTCGAGTTCGCCGCAGGCGTGGTCGCCAAGGAGTTCGCCGATGCCGACCTCAAGATCAGTGCCACGACCAAGATCGCCACGGAGCTGCAGCCGCGCTTCGTCGGCGGCACGCCTCCGGACCTGATCGACAACTCGGGTGCGGACCTGATCGGCTTCAGCTCGATCGCCGCCCAGCTCGAGGAGCTCGACGACGTCTTCGAGGCCGAGAGCTACGAGGGCGTCAAGATCGAGGACACCCTCTACCCCAACGTGAAGGTGCCCGGCACCTACAGCGACCGGTTCGTGGCGATCAACTACGTCATGACCCTCTACGGCGTGTGGTACTCCAAGTCCCTCTTCGAGGAGAACGGCTGGACCGCCCCGAAGACCTGGGACGAGGCCCTCGACCTCGGCGCCAAGGCCAAGGCCAAGAAGAAGTACCTCTGGGTCTGGGGCAAGGAGGCGGCGACCTACTACCGCACCCTGGTGATCGACTCGGCGGCCAAGGAGGGCGGCGACGAGGTACGCCTCGCGCTGGAGAACCTCGAGAAGGGCGCCTGGTCCCACCCGGTCGTCCAGGGCATCCTGGAGAAGCTCGGTGAGATGGTGAGCCAGGACATGTTCGTCCCCGGCGGTGCCGGCACCCAGTTCACCGCCGCGCAGGCCAAGTGGTCCAACGACCAGCAGGCGCTCCTCTACCCGAGCGGTGGCTGGATCGAGAACGAGATGAAGGACGCCACGAAGGAGGGCTTCGAGATGACCGGCATCCCGGAGTTCGTCCTCAGCGACAGCCCGTCGCTGCCGTACGAGACCGTTCGTGCCGCGGCCGGTGAGGCGTTCATCGTCCCGAGCAAGGCGAAGAACCCGGCCGGTGGCAAGGAGATCCTCCGCGCCATGCTGTCGAAGGAGGCCGCGACCAACTTCGCCAAGACGAAGCTCGCGCCGACCATCGTCAAGGACACCATCCCCGCCGACGGGTTCGGCTCCGCGGCGCTGAAGTCGCAGAGCGCGATGCTCGACGCCGCCGGTGAGAACACCTTCAACTACCAGTTCTACGACTACTACGGCACCAACGCCGACGAGCTGGTCGTGTGGAACTCGTTCCTCTCCGGTGACCTCGACGTCAAGGGCCTGACCAAGGCCGTCCAGGGCATCTTCGACAAGGTTGCCGACGACTCATCGATCGAGAAGCTCAAGGTTTCCTGACACCATGCCGGACCCATCAACCACGATGGCCCAGACGGCCGGCGGCCCCTCCGAGGAGAATCCTTGGGGGGCCGCCCCCGGCCGGCGCCGCCGCAAGCTCACCCTCGACCGGGCACTGTTCATGACGGTCTTCCTCGGCCTACCGGTCGCGGTATTCGTCATCTTCGTCGTGGTCCCGATCGGGCAGGCCCTCTTCTACTCGCTGACCGACTGGACCGGTTTCTCGCCGGTCATGAACTTCGTCGGCCTGGACAACTACGCCAAGCTCCTCGACGACGAGACCTTCCTCAAGGCGCTGCGCAACAACGTACTGCTCACGATCGTGGTGCCGTTCGTGACTCTGGTCGCGGCGCTGGCGATCGCGGTGGTCGTGACCACCGCCGGTCCCAGCACCGGTCAGGTCCGCGGTCTGAACGGGTCCGGCTTCTACCGGGTCGTCTCGTTCTTCCCCTACGCCGTCCCGGCCGTCGTCATCGGTCTCCTCTGGGCTCAGGTCTACGACCCGGCCGCCGGCCTGCTCAACGGCATGCTCACCGGCATCGGGCTCGACGGGTTCAAGGACTACGCCTGGCTCGGGGAGGTGCGGGCGGCGATGCCGGCCTCGATGTTCGTGATCATCTGGGCGAGCATCGGCTTCTACACCGTGCTCTTCGTGGCGGCCATCAAGGGCGTACCCGCGGAGATCTACGAGGCGGCCCGCATCGACGGTGCCGGCCGCTTCCGCACCGCCATCTCGATCACGCTCCCCTCGATCCGTGACAACGTGCAGACGGCCTACATCTATCTGGGGATCCTCACCCTCGATGCGTACGTCTTCATGGCGGCGCTCGCCCCTGGCGGCGGCCCTGCCAACAGCACGCTGACGATGAGCCAGCACCTGATGAACACCGCCTTCAAGAAGAGCCAGTTCGGCTACGCCACCTCGATGGGCGTGGTGCTCGCCCTGGTCACGCTGCTCTTCGCCGCCCTGGTCTTCGTCGTCTTCCACTTCGCTGGCGGACGGGACAAGAAGGGAGACGTACGCCGATGAGCGAGCGTCAGCAAGTGAACATTGGATCTTTCATCGGGCCGCGTCCGTATTCTGGCGCCTGCGCTACGGAGGTGGCCCGATGAGCGCCGTCACTCTGGACAAGCCTGTCGCTACCCGATCCGAAGGCGGGCGACGTACGCCCGGTGACGCACTGGTCGCCGGCACCTCGCACACGATGCTGATCATCTGGTCGGTGATCGTCATCGTGCCCTTCTGCTGGGTGGTGCTCTCCTCGTTCAAGACGTCGAAGGAGATCCTGTCCTCGCCGTTCTCGCTGCCCGCGGAGTGGAACTTCGACAACTACGCCAGCGCCTGGACCAAGGCCGGCATCGGGACGTACTTCTTCAACACCGTCATCGTCGTCGGCACCGCTCTGGTGCTGGTGATGCTGCTGGGGGCGATGTGCGCCTACGTGCTGGCGCGGTTCGAGTTCTTCGGCCGCAGGGTCATCTACTACACGATGCTGGCTGGGCTGACCTTCCCGGTCTTCCTGGTCATCGTGCCGCTGTTCTTCGTGCTCCAGGGCTTCGGGCTGCTCAACACGCTGCCCGGGCTGACCCTGACGTACGTGGCCTACGCGCTGCCGTTCACCGTCTTCTTCCTCTACGCCTTCTTCAAGACGCTGCCCGACGACGTCTACGAGGCCGCGATGATGGACGGTGCGGGCGAGTGGCGCACGTTCTTCCAGATCATGCTGCCGATGGCCGCACCCGGGATGGCCGGGGTGGCGATCTTCAACTTCCTCGGGCTGTGGAACCAGTTCCTGCTCCCGGTGGCGCTCAACACCGACCGGGACAACTACGTGCTCACCCAGGGCATGGCGTCGTTCTCCTCCCAGGCGGGTTACAACGTCGACTTCGGTGCGCTCTTCGCCGGGGTGGTGCTGACCGTGCTTCCGGTGCTGGTCGTCTACCTGATCTTCCAGCGGAGGATCGCTGGGACGGTCTCGACGGGCACGTTCCGCTGAGCCCGATCTGATCCAGATGTGATGCGGGTCTCGCGCCCCAGGTTAATAAGCGCTAACCTGGGGCGCGTGACCGCTTTTCTCCAGCCCGAGCACGAAGAGTTGCGTGCTGTCGTCCGTGACTTCGCCCAGAAGGAGATCGCGCCCCATGCCTCGCAGTGGGACCGCGACCATCACTTCCCCGTCGACGTGGTCCACAAGATGGGTGAGCTGGGCCTGTTCGGTCTGACCGCCCCCGAGGCGTACGGCGGGGGCGAGGGTGACCTCGTCGCGCTCTGCGTCGCGATCGAGGAGCTCGGCCGCGTCGACCAGTCGATCGGGATCACGCTCGAGGCCGCCGTCGGCCTGGGCATCAACCCGATCCTCACCTACGGCACCGACGAGCAGAAGGAGCGCTGGCTCCCCGACCTCGTCGCGGGCAAGAAGCTGGCCGGGTTCGGGCTGACCGAGCCCGGTGCCGGCTCCGACGCCGGCGCGACCGCCACCAAGGCCGTCCTCGACGGCGAGGAGTGGGTCGTCGACGGCGCCAAGCAGTTCATCACCAACTCCGGCTCCTCGATCACCTCGGTCGTCACCGTCACCGCCCGCACCGGGACCCGCGACAACGGCAAGCCCGAGATCAGCACCATCATGATCCCCTCGGGCACGCCCGGCTTCACCGCCGAGAAGGCGTACGACAAGCTCGGCTGGCACGCCTCCGACACCCACCCGCTCTCCTTCGACGGCGCCCGGGTTCCGGCCGACCACCTCCTCGGTGAGCGCGGCCGCGGCTACGCTCAGTTCCTGGCCACCCTCGACGACGGCCGCGTCGCGATCGCCGCGCTCGCTGTCGGCTGCATCCAGGCCTGCCTCGACATGGCGCTCGAGTATGCGGGGGAGCGGCAGACCTTCGGTGGCCCGATCGGCCGCAAGCAGGGCGTCGCCTTCCAGATCGCCGACCTCGAGGTCATGCTGCGGGCCTCGCGCCTGCTGACGTACGAGGCCGCGGCGATGAAGTCCGGGCTCGACTCGGGCGCTGTGACGATGAAGGAGTTCAAGCAGGCGGCTGCCGCCGCCAAGCTGTACGCCACCGAGTCGGCCGTCACCGCGACCCGCATCGCCACCCAGGTCTTCGGCGGCTACGGGTTCATGGAGGAGTATCCGGTGGCTCGCTTCTACCGCGACGCGAAGATCCTGGAGATCGGCGAGGGCACCTCCGAGGTGCAGCGCATGCTGATCGCCAGAGGTCTCGGCCTCCCGGTGGAGTAGAGCCCGTCGAGTAGGCGCGAATCCTACGGCACGCTGAACGAAACCCGCGAAGTAATCAAGAGCCATCTCACCATTGACCGTTTACTGTGGCCACATGGTGTTCGGGGGACAGCTGCTGGGACGGCTGCGTCGCACCCGCCTCTTCGGAGAGGCGGTCCGCTTCATGATGGTCGGCGGAATCGCGACAGCAGTCGCTTTCGTGCTGTTCAACGGACTGGTCCACGGCTTCTTCATGGGCGCCGGGCCGATGAACGGTCAGCCGATCCCTGCCTACGTCATCGCCAACACCGTCGGCATGCTGATCAGCTACGACCTGAGCCGCCGCTGGACATTCCGTCACCGTGTCTCCGACCATGCCGACGGCGGGTTCACTGCCTACGTCGTGATCAACGCGGTCACGATGCTGCTGCCGATCGCCTGCCTCTACGTCACCCGTAGCGTGATCGGCTGGGACAGTGCGATCGCCGACAACCTCTCCGCCAACGTGGTCGGCGTGCTGCTGGGCCAGATCGCCCGGTTCTACCTGTTCCGGAAGTTCGTCTTCGGCCGCCCGATCCGCTACACGCAGGTCTACGGCAGCGTCGAGGAGGAGGCCGCTGCGCTCGGCTTCACCGACGACAAGACGGTCCTGATGGGGCCGGAGCGCCGCGAGCCGGTCAGCGGTTCCACAGAGCCGGCCACGCATGACCGAGCCGGCTGAGCAGGTCGCGTAGCAGCGGCAGGCTCAACCCGACCACGTTGTGGTGATCGCCCTCGATCCCGGTCACGAACGCCCCGCCGAGCCCGTCGATCGTGAACGCACCGGCGACGTGCAACGGCTCACCGGTCGCGACGTACGCAGCGACCTCCTCGTCGCTCACATCGGCGAAGTGCACCGTGGTGACAGCGGTCTGCGACACCTGCTGACCGGTCGCGGTGTCGACCAGCGCATGCCCGGAGACGAGTACGCCGCTGCGCCCCCGCATCTCCCGCCAGCGCTGGGTCGCCTCCTCCGGATCGTGCGGCTTCCCCAGGGGCTTCCCGTCCAGCTCGAGGACGCTGTCGCAGCCCAGTACGAGCGCCCCTTCGGGCACCTCGGGACGGCCGGCGACGGCGTCGCGCTTGAGCTCGGCGAGCCCGAGCGCCAGCTCCGTCGGCGGCAGCCCGTCGAGCTTGCTCTCGTCGACACCAGAGACGATCACCACTGGTTCGACACCCGCGCTGCGCAGCGTCTGCAGCCGGGCGGGGGACTTGGAGGCAAGGACCAGCGTGGTCATGGCTCAACCCTAGGGGCAGTGGTGCTTTACCCCGGAGTCCGTCCAGCCGGTCCGAGTTCTGGTGGCCCTGGGGTGCTGCTGTGGTCGTCAACATGGCGATCAACCTGCTCCTCGGCGCCGACTCGACCGCCGGCTCCATCATCGGCGGCATCTTCGCGCTCGCCATCCTGGTCCCGTCCCTCGCGGTCGGCGCCCGACGTCTGCACGACACCGGCCGCTCCGGCTGGTGGCAGCTGCTCTGGCTCCTCCCGTGCATCGGGTGGATCGCGCTGATCGTCTTCTGGGTGCTGCCCGAGAAGGCCGAGGGCGACAAGTACAACGTCGCCTGACGCGACTCTGGTACTTCGCCAGACAAAGCCTGGCCACCGAAAATGTCGGTGGCCAGGCTTACTGTCATTCCATGGCCTGGCGGAAGTACACACAGGAGATGCTGCAGGAAGCGGTCGACAACTCGACATCCGTCGCCGGCGTACTGCGGCATCTCGGTCTCAACCAGGCGGGCGGAACCCACGCCCACATCAGCAGGATGCTCAAGAACATGAACATCGACACCAGCCACTTCGTTCGGTACGTCGGTACGGGCGCACATGCCCGACACTCGGCGGACAAGATCCTTGTCGTACGGCCGCCAGGCAGCGGGCGAGCGAAGCCGCAGATGCTGCGACGAGCGCTCCTCGAGATAGGTCGGAGGTACGTGTGTGCAGAGTGTGGCTGCGGCGAGAAGTGGCGAGGAAAGCCCCTTCGACTCCACATCGATCACATCGACGGCGACTTCCATAACAACGTCGCCGGCAATCTTCGGTTCCTCTGCCCCAACTGCCACAGCCAGACCCCGAACTTCAGTGGTGCGAGTCGCGGGAAGTACACCTTGGCCGGCGGGTAGCCACCACCGGCGCGTTTGCGCCGTCGGCTGTCTGGTTGCGGTCGTCAGCCCCTAGACTGATCGCTGCTCGCCGAAGTGGTGGAATTGGCAGACACGCAGCACTTAGGATGCTGTGCTCCAGGGCGTGCGGGTTCAAGTCCCGCCTTCGGCACACAGAATCCGGGTCCGACCCGGGGCTTCCCAGGGTCGATCCCCATGGACAACAGACACCTGACCCTCAAGGATGGAAGAACAACACCCCATCCAGGAAGAGGGATGAAGTCATGTCGTTCAAGGACAACGCGTCCAACTGGCGCGATGGCGTCCAGAATGGCGTCCACAAGGGCGTCGAAGGCGCCAAGCCTGCTGTTGCGGACGCCAAGGTGAAGTCGGCACCCCACCTTGTCACCGGCGGCGAGAAGACCGTCGAGAAGGCTGGCGAGTTCAAGGCTCAGATCGAGGCCAAGCGGGCCGAGATGGCGTCCGCACCCGACGCGGACACGCCGCGCAACCAGGCCCTGTCGGGTCTGCTCCAGGTCGGCGCGGCCGCCACCGACGTCGCCGCACAGGCGGGCGAGTGGCTGATGGAGACCGGTGCCAAGTGGAGCGCCGACACCGGCCCCGTCGTCGTCGAGCCGCCCAAGGAGATCCCGGGAGAGGACGTACCTCCTCCGCCTGACTTCAAGAAGCCCGACGACCAGCAGTAGAGCTACGAGGCGAGGCCGAGGTCGCGGCGGAGCTTGGCGACATGACCGGTCGCCTTGACGTTGTACTGCGCGACCTCGATCTTGCCCTCCTCGTCGACCACGAACGTCGAGCGGATCACACCCTCGACGACCTTGCCGTAGAGCTTCTTCTCGCCGTAGGCGTCGTACGCCTTGTGGACCGAGAGGTCCTCGTCGGAGGCCAGGGTGATGGTGAGCCCGTCACGCTCGCGGAACTTCGCGAGCTTGGCGGGCTTGTCCTTGGACACGCCGATGACCTCGTAGCCGGCGGCCTTCAGCGAGTCGATCGAGTCGGTGAAGTCGCAGGCCTGCTTGGTGCAGCCGGGGGTCATCGCGGCGGGGTAGAAGTAGACGATCACCTTGCGGCCGCGGAGGCTGCTGAGCGAGACCTCCGCACCGGTGTCGTCGGGAAGAGTGAAGTCGGGGGCCACATCGCCCGGCTCGAGACGCGTCATGGAGCCAACCTAGCGAACATTCCCAGACGAACCGCAGCGGTGGAGCGCGCAGTGGACGTACGCCGGTTGCTAAGGTCTGCGCATGTCCAAGGACCAGACTTCCTCGCTCGAGTCCGAGATCGAAGAGATCCGCGAGCGGCTCGCAGGCACCATCGACGAGCTGATCTATCGGGGCAGGCCGAAGACGATCGTGCAGCGCCAGGTGGCGGCCTTCAAGGCGGTCTACGTCGACCCGGTCTCCGGCGAGCCGAAGATGGGCAACATCGCGAAGACCGTCGGCGGGGTGGTGGGCACCGTCGTGCTCATGGCCACGCTGCGTAAGATCACCAAGGCCAACTGACCACTCCCCACCGGCAAGGCAACACGGACGTGACCGACAAGACCCCCATCAAGATGCTCCACGACCGGGTGCTGGTCGAGGTCGGGTCCGACGCCGGTGAGCGTCGTTCCTCGGGCGGCATCGTCATCCCGGCGACGGCCGCCATGGGTGCGGCCCGGCGGCTCACCTGGTCACGGGTGGTCGCGGTCGGCCCGCACGCGCGGGCCGTCGAGATCGGTGACCGGGTGCTCTTCGACGCCGACGACAAGCCGGAGGTCGAGGTCGCCGGAGAGGTCTACATCCTGATGCGTGAGCGGGACGTGCATGCGGTCGCGGCCGAGCGGATCGCCGACGACTCGACGGGCCTCTACCTCTAGCTCGTCTTCTGAGCCTTGGGCAGCGCGTTGAACCGGTGCGCCAGCACGACGACGTTGCTGTCGTAGCTCGAGCCGTTCCAGTCGGTGCAGGTGATGATCACCAGCCGGCCGTCGCCGTGGTCCTGCCCGAAGAGGCGCTGAGCCTGCTCGGCCAGCTCCTTGCGGCTGAGCACCTCGACGGAGTCGACCTGGTGCTGGAAGGTCCCGTCCTTGGTGACGATGTCGACCTCCTGCCCCTTCTCGATGTGGTCGAGTTTGTTGAGGCTGCCGCCACCGGTGTGCACGGTGTGGCCGGTGACGACGGTCTGACCCTGCGCCGAGCCGGGCTTGGCGCTGCCGACCCACCAGCCGATCTCGCGCGGGTTGCGCGGCGGGTCGAGCACCTCGCCCTCGAGGCGGATCGGGACGACCCTCGCCTTCGTGTTCAGCCCGGGCAGCTCGAGGCGCTGCGGGGCGCCGGGCGGCACCTCCACCGCGGCGCTGCCGCTCGGCCACAACATCCCGGCCAGCACCATCGCGACAGCGAGTACGACCAGCGCGGTCCAGAGGCCGCCCGCCGCCGCGGCAAGCCGCGGCGGCGAGTCAGCAGAGGTGTCAGCCACGCCGCAACATGCGGACGTACGTCGCCACACCGGCGCCCGCGGCCGCGAGGAGCAGCAGGGTGACGAGGGCGATGCGTCCGGCGCTGCCGTCGTCGTAGCTCTCCATGCCGGCGGTCACCACGGTCGGGACCGAAGCCGGTGGGTTGTCTGCCTTGGGCGGATTGTTGACGACCGTCTTCGGGGCCGGGCTGTTCGGGCCACAGCTGCTGGTGCCGATGGTCAGGTGAGTCAGCGGGCCACCGACGAACGGCTCGGCCGCGGGCAGGATCTTCGCGTCGAGTGCGGTCACGGTGATCGCGCCAGGAGAGGTCTTCTGGGCGTTCAGGGTGATGTCGAGGAGGTTGTCCTCCAACGGCGCGAGCTGGCCCTCGATCGAGGTCAGCAGCGTGTTGAGCACCTGCTTCTGCAGCTCGACGACGACGGGATCGATCGGCTGGAGCGCACCGCCGAGGCCGTTGGCCAGCTGGGTGCGCAGGCCCTTGATGACGACGTCGACCACGCCGGAGAGGTCGGTGACGACCTTCTGGTTCACCGCGGGGTCGACAGGCAGATCGACGACGGTCTCCCGTTTGCCGCCGGGCAGGACCACGTAGACGGACGAGCTGGCGATGGTGCTGTCGCCTCGCGCGGTGTCGTCGTTGGCCGTGCAGTGGCTCTGTACGGCGCCGAGGTCCACGTAGAGACCTGCGCCGTCCAATCCGTCGACCACGGGGGCGAGGAGCTGGTCGAGTGCGCCGGTGATCTGGGTCTGGAACGGCTTCAGCGCATCCTGGACCTCGGCATCCATGCCCTGGAACAGGTCGGACTGGATCACTCGCAGCTTGCTGAAGTCGAGGCTGGCGGCGTCGAGCTTGATGTTGTCGCCTCCGCTGAGGCAGTCGCCGGATCCGGCCGCGATCAGGGTCGCGCCGTCGCCGGCGAGACCCGAGCAGGCCGCCGATGTGGCGTTGCTCTTGGCCACGGCGTCCTGGGCCAGCGTGCCGGCCTGGATCGCGTCCTGGCCGCCGAGCGCGGTGATGATCGGCTCGTTGGTGCCTTCGGCCGACTCGGTCGAGCCGTCGTTGGTGACGGTATAGGTGCCTGAGTCGGTCCCGGTGCCGGCGACCTCGAGGCTCAGCGCGGTGGCGGACGCCTGCGACACCGTGGCGGCGCTCGCAGGTGCGGCTGACAAGGCAACCATGGCGGCTGCGGCCGCCACCGCGGCTCCCCGCGCGATGAGTGTTGTGCGCACGTGAATATCCCTCCCTTTGACGTTCGTCACACTCAACGGAGGAGGAGCCACGTACGTTACGGGCTGGGGTATCGCTTCTGACCTGCGGAATCCGCGTGTTGCGTCAGCTGTCGCAGACCGTGCCGTCCTTGTCGCCGTCGCGGTACCACTCGTACTCGGCGTCGCGGCCCTTCCGATACGGCCCGTAGCCCTTCGCGGTCGCCTTGGCGCAGGTGTCGAAGCGGGGGTCGTCACCCGAGCCGCCCTCGGGAGCGTCGCTCTGGTCCGGGGCGCCTGGGGCCTGACCGGCCTGGGCCAGCCGCACGGTGATCTCGGGGTTGTCGCATCCGGCGGCGATGTCCTCGAGCGCGGCCTTCTCCGCACGGTCGGCGAAGAGGCTCCAGCGGATCTTCACGGCGACCCAGTCGGCGACGTACGTGCAGTGGTAGCTCGTGGCGTCGGGCATCCAGTCGGCCGGGTCCTGGTCTCCCTTGCTGCGGTTGGTCGCGGCGGTGACGGCGATGAGTGCGCGCGGGTCGCCGAGGTCGTTGGCGTACGCCTCCCGCTGCTCCTCCGTCCACGCGTCGGCGCCGGACTCCCAGCCCTCCTTGAGCGGGACCATGTGGTCGATGTCGAGGCCGCCGGGGCGCTTGAGGGTGTGGCCGTCGTACGTGGAGAGCCATACGCCCCTGGTGACGTCGCACCTGCCGCGCGCCTTCTTCTTCGACTCCTCGAGGAGCACCTCGGTGCGGGCGTCCTGGCAGTCGCCGTCGGCGTCGACCCAGTGGTTGAACTTCTCCCGCTCGTAGCCGGAGGTGACCTCCTTGGCGACCGGGAGCTTCGCGATGGCCTCGGTCAGCGGAAGGCTGACCTCCTCGCCGCTGTCGGCGCCGTATCCGGCTTGGACGGCGGTGTCGGGCTGGGAGACCTCGGCGCAACCGGAGCAGAGGAGTACGACGGCGAGCAGGGTCGCCAGCGGGCGCAGCATGGGGTGACTCCGAAGAGTTGGGGGAAGAGCTCTGGGGAGCATCGGGGGCGGCCCAACTTTGTCGGATCCCAGGGCAGGCGGCACGCAGGCGCGCCGCCCAGAAACTGCCCTCTTCCGATAGAACGAGCGCATCCCGGGCCGAGGCTGGAGCCTTGGCCCGGGATGCGGGTGTTGCAGGTTCTACAACGGTCCTACAAGAGATTCCTGATCAGCGGATCAGGCGTGCGCGCGGCGCAGCAGGAACCACCGGGTGGCGGCAGCAGCGGCGACGAGCAGTACGAGCGCGCCGGCGGCGAACCCGCCCTTGGCGGCCGGGGAGGAGAGCAGGTTGAGCTCGGCGTTGGCCGGGGCGTTGTCCGGCTTGGCCTGAACGCTGGTGTCCGGGTCGGACTTGTCGCCGGAGACGACGACGTCGACGTTCTTCTTGTCGCCGCTGGCCGCAGCCTTCTCCTCGGAGGCGGTGAGGCCGTTGGTGCCGCAGGTGCTGGTGCCGATGGCGACCTTGGCGGCGGTCGGGGTGCCGACCTTCTTGACGGCGTCGAGGACGTTGATGTCCAGGGCGGACACCTCGAGCGACTTCGCGGTCTTGTCCTGCTTGTTCAGGGTGAGCTTGACCAGGTCGGTCTCGAGGCCCTTGAGCAGCACGGCGAGCTGCTCCTTGATGTGCTCGATCAGGTCGACGCGGATCGAGACGTCCAGGACGCCCGGCGCGATCTTGCTCTTCAGACCCGACTGGAGCAGCGTGTCGACGCGGCCGAGGACGGCGTCGGTCACCGGGGACAGGTCGGGGACGACCGTCGTGTTCTTCTTGGGGTTCGTCGGAAGGTCGGCGACCTTGATGTCGCCCTTGCCCGGGACGTTGACGGTGACGGCGGCGTTCTTGAGCTGCGTCTTGCCCTTGAAGTCGGAGCCCTGCGCCATGCAGGTGCTCTCCGCGGCGTCGAGGTCGACGCCGACCGAGAGACCGCCGACCTTGGTGAGCACGCCGGAGACGACGGTCTGGACCAGGTCGTTGACCGGGCCGAGCTTCACGTGGACCGACTTGCTCTGGTCGTTGAGCACGTAGTCGGTGGTGGCGCCCAGCTTCTCGAGGTTGAGCTCGGCGAGGTTCACGGTGACGGCCTCGCCCGGCTTCACGCAGCTGGAGCCGTCGCCGATGGCGACCAGGGTCGCGCCCTTGCCGGCCAGGGCCGAGCAGGCGCCGGAGTAGGCGGTGCCGTTCTGGAGGGCGGCGGCCGCGTCCTGGGCGAAGACGCCGACCGAGAGTAGCTGCTGGTCGCCCTTGAGGATCGGGAGGGCCGGCTTGTTGGTGCCGGAGTTGACGGTCTTCTTGCCGTTGTAGGTGGCGGTGTAGCGACCGGTGTCGACCTTGACCTTGTCAGACACGTTGACGGTCAGAGCGACCGACGAGGCCTTGGCCTGGGGCTTCTCCGCCGCAGTCGCCGGGGCCGCGGTCACGGAAAGACCGATCATCGCGGTCGCCGCAGCAAGGGCGGCTCCGCGGACCGAGAGTGGGGAGCGCAAGTGACTTCTCCAATGGTGTTGATAACTGTCGATGACAGGGCACGACGAGTAGAAGTCAGCCTCTGCAGCCCCCCGGTTGCTGTGACTCGCCGTGACGAAGCGGGGAGTCTAGCCACGTCGGATCGCGGGTGCATAGGCGTACGACGGGCCCGGATGACCCGCGAAATCGGCCGTAACTTTCGCGGCAACACCTCGTCCTCGAGCACCTGATCGGACCCCTTGTGGATCTTCGTCGTGATCGAAACTCGGACGTCTGAGATGCCTGGGCAAGTTGTGGTCAACACGTTGCGCTCCCGGATTCGTGAACAATGTTATGTAGGCATCTCCACAACCGGTCCGTTGCGCGATTGCTCACCGCCATCGGGTGGTTTTGTTAGGGTGGCCTAACTAAAGCCTTGCCGACTTTCTGACAGTGTGTCAGTATCTTTGCCGGACAGCCGATCGCTGCCGCCCGACCCTGATTGGAGCACACATGTCCGCCCTCCTCGCCGACGAGATGCACGACGCTCCACTCTCCGCGCTGATGCGCGAGGGGTCCCGGATCCAGCACACCGCAGCCGAGAGCTCCTCCTTCATGGAGGAGCTGCTGGCCGGCCGGGTCAACGAGCAGGGGTACGCCGACTATCTGCTGCGCCTGCGCAAGGTCTACGTCGCGCTCGAGTCGGTCGGCCGCGACCTGGCCGCCACGGATACCGTCGCCGAAGCCGTCCATGACGTCGCCCTGGAGCGCCTGGCCGCGATCGATGCCGACCTGGCTGTGTGGGCGCCAGGTGTCGATGGTGACGCCGTGGAGTCGGGTGCCGCCGATGCGTACGTCGCTCGGATCGAGGCCACCCGCGCCTGGGGTGGTCTCTACGCCGCCCACCACTACACCCGCTATCTGGGTGATCTCTCCGGAGGTCAGGCGATCGGCCGGCTGCTCGACCGGTTCTTCGAGCTCGACGGCGAGGGGGTGGCGTTCTACGAGTTCGCCGAGATCCCCAAGCCGAAGCCCTACAAGGACGGCTACCGCGCCCGCCTCGACGAGCTGCCACTCGACCCCGCGGAGAAGATCCGCATCGTCGAGGAGGTCCAGGTCGCCTTCGGCCTCAACCAGGGCCTCTTCGAGGAGCTCAGCGCCCGCCTCGACACCTATCGCAGGTAGGGTTTCGTCCTCGTGCCCCGTATCGCCGCCGAGAACGTTCCCGAGCACCGCAGACTGGTGCGCGAACGGATCTTCGCGGCGTTCGCGGAGCTGATGGCCGAGGGCAGCTACGACGCGGTCAGCATGTCGAAGCTGGCCCAGCGCGCCGAGATCGGGCGCACCGCGATCTACCACCACTTCAAGGACCGCGACGCGGTGATGGTCGCGTTCGCGACCCACGAGACCTCGGAGTACGTCACCTCCCTCCAGGCCCAGCTCGCCGCGAGCGAGCAGCCGGCCGAACGGCTGCGGATCTACGTACGCAACCACCTCACCCTCGGCGAGAAGTTCCACATGGGCTTCGGCCCCCAGGTCTACGGCGGGCTCCCCGAGGAGGCCCGCCAGGAGATCCGCGAGCACGTCGTCGCCGTCGAGCAGGTCCTCGCTGAGATCCTCGAGCAGGGTGCCGAACAAGGCATCTTCGCCGTCACCGACGTCGACGCCACCCTCGCCCTCGTTCACGCCGTCCTCGGCACCCGCAACCTCCCCGCCGACCGGATCGAGGAGTTCGTCCTCCGCGCGGTCGGCGTCCTGTGAACGGGTCGTCCTCTGCGCCCGGCCGCGCAGCTCATCGGTCACGGTGACCGGCCGCCGCCGTCGGCGGCTTCTCCCGCCGTGGCCCGTGCCCGCGGTCGGGCCCGGCGCTGGGCGAACGAACGTTCGTTCGCCCCCGAGGGACCCTGGCCCAGCGCTTCCTCCAGCCTGTCAGTCGAGCGAGGTCGCGCCGGCGTCGTCGAGGGCCCGGCTCCAGCTCCGCATGACGATGAGCGTCTTGGTGCCCGAGAGCTTTCCGGTCCGCCGCAGCGAGTTGACGACCCGTTGTAGGTGGTCGACGTCCTGGACGCGGATGCGCAACAGGGCGTCGGGGTCCCCGGAGATGGTGAAGAACTCCTGGACCTCGGGGATCGCACGGGCAAGGTCTTCGATGTCGCCGGTCTCTGTCGGGCCGGTCAGGCGGACCTCGGTGAAGGCTTCCAGAGACCCGGCGTGGGCCTCATCGAGGATCGTCGTGTAACCGAGGATCACGCCGGACGACTCCATGCGCTCGATGCGCCTGGAGACCGGCGCTGCCGAGAGGCCGACCGCTCGGGCGATATCCACCACCGGCGCGCGGCCGTTGCGGCGGAGGACGCCGAGGATACGGCGGTCGATGTCATCGAGATCCATGCTTGATTCTTGCACTGGACCAGAGATACATGCGCAGACGTCCCAGGCCGCGCGCACATCGCATGCGTTTCTTGCGCAGTTGATGTTGATACCTGTGCGTTAGACGACAAATCTGCTTTCGTACCGACAGGGCGATCCCCTCCCTTCCGTTGCGTCGGTCAGCCACCAGCCCGGTCGATGCATCGGGAGCTCAGCACCCGTCACGACCCGAGGAGATGCCCCCATGCCCGAATCCGACGCCCAGCCAGCCGTCGACGTCCCGACCCTCCGCGAGATCGCCCAGCACGTGCTGTGGCTGAGTGCGTCGATCGTGGACGCAGCCAATGCCGGCCGGCCGAACGACTCCGGGATCAAGACCGGCGGCCACCAGGCCTCGAGTGCCTCGATGGTCGACATCATGGTCGCCCTGTGGTTCGCCGAGCTGCGCGATCGCGACCGGGTGTCGGTGAAGCCGCACGCCTCACCCGCGCTCCATGCGATCAACTACCTGCTCGGCGACCTCGACGAGTCGTACCTCCCGACGCTACGGGCCAAGGGCGGGCTCCAGTCCTACCCCTCGCGGTCGAAGGATCCGGACACCGTCGACTTCTCCACGGGGTCGGTCGGAATCGGGGCGACCGCCGCGCTCTGGGCGGCGATGGCGCATCGGTACGTCGCCTCGCACTTCCCGAGCGCGCCGGAGGCCGGGCGGTTCATCAGCCTCATGGGTGATGCCGAGCTGGACGAGGGTGCCATCTGGGAGGCGGTGATGGATCCTGCCGTCGCGCAGCTCGGGGAGCTCTTGTGGGTCGTCGACCTCAACCGGCAGTCGCTGGACCGCGTCGTACCCGACATCCAGATCGCCAAGCTCGAGGGCATGTTCGCCGCGGCAGGGTGGCAGGTCGTCGTCCTGAAATGGGGACGACTCATCTCGCGCCTGTTCCAGCGACCGGGGGGACAGGCGCTGCGGGCACGGTTGGAGGCGATGCCCAACGAGGAGTACCAGCGGATGCTGCGGGCCGACTCCTCCCAGATCGTCGAGCGGATCCTCGCCGGCACCGACGGCGGCGACGAGACCGAGGCGTTGAGATCTCTCTTGGCCGAGACGCCGCCGGCCGAGCTCGCAGCCGCGATCCGTGACCTCGGCGGTCACGACCTCGGGCTGCTCGTCGACACCTTCCGGGATGTCGACGACCACCGGCCGACCGTGGTGTTCGCCTACACCATCAAGGGCCGCGGTCTGCCGACCGAGGGACACCCGAACAACCACTCCGCCCTGCTGACCCCCTCGCAGATGGACGCGCTCGCCGCGGCGTCGGGAGCGGATCGCCAGGCACCGTGGGCACGGCCCGCGCCCGACACCGCTGCGGGTCGGCTGTGCCTGGACCGGGGCCGCACCCTGCATCGCGCGCCCCTCACGCCCACCCCGCCGATCCCCGTCCCCGCCTCGCTGGGGCACCCCTATCGCAAGCCCGTCTCGACCCAGGCGGCCCTCGGCCGGCTGCTCGCCGACCTGCCCCGCGACGCTCCCCAGGCCGCCGCACGGGTGATCACCTGCAGCCCGGACGTCGCCTCGTCGACGAACCTCGGCGGCTGGATCAACAAGACCGGTGTCTGGTCGGTGACCGACCGGCGCGACTGGTTCGCCGACGACAGCGAGCGCGTCCTGCGCTGGCGCGAGGTGAGCAACGGCCAGCACATCGAGCTCGGTATCGCCGAGGTCAACCTCGTCTCGCTGCTCGGCGAGCTCGGCGCGACGTGGTCCCGCTGGGGCGAGCGGCTGATCCCGATCGCGACGATCTACGACCCGTTCGTGTCCCGGGCGCTGGAGCCGTGGTCCTACGGGATGTACGCCGGTGGACAGTCGATCCTCGTGGGCACCCCGTCGGGGGTCACTCTCGCCCCCGAGGGCGGGGCGCACCAGTCGATCACGACACCCTCCATCGGGCTCGAGCAGCCCGGCTGCGTCGCCTGGGAACCGGCATTCGCCCAAGACCTCGAGTGGTGCTTCCTCCACGCGATGTCCCAGGTCGGCGTCGAAGGTGGCACCTCCGCGTACTTCCGGCTCTCCACCCGGCCCATCGACCCCGCCCTCGCACGTCTCACCGACGACCCCGACGGCCGCGAGCGGCGTCGCCGACAGGCGATCGCCGGCGGCTACCGCCTCCCGGCGGATCACCACCCCGAGGACGAGGACGTCACCCTCGTCGGCGTCGGCGCACTCATGCCCGAAGTCCTCGCAGCAGCCGAATCCCTGGCCGCACAGGGCATCTCCGCGGGCGTGGTCTGCCTGACCAGCCCCGATCTCGTGTTCCGGTCCTTCCAGCAGCGAGGCCGCCGCGAGCCCGGCGTCGGCGGCGGAATCCTCGACGAGCTCCTACCTCCGGCGCACCCCACCCCCCTCGTCACCGTCCTCGACGGCCACCCCCACACCCTCGCCTTCCTCGGCGCGGCTCGCGGGGACCGCTCCCGCTGTCTGGGTGTCACCGAGTTCGGCCAGTCCTCCAGCCTCGCCGATGCCTACGGCATCCACGGACTCGACGCCGGCTCCATCGTCGACGCGGCCCTCACCCTGATCGGCAGATGAGCGACGAGGACGCCCGTCGGGACCAGGGGTCGCGCTCCCGGCGGCTCGGTGCGCGATCAACAGACCGAAAGGGCCCCGGAACGGGCCGCCATGTCGGCAACCTTCCGGTAACTTCTTGACCGCATGTGCGTCCCCCGCCTGTTCCGTTGTGCAGCGCAAATGGCCTCTGACCTGGTTGACTAGGTCAGAGGCCGTTTCCGACCCCTCGCCCCCAGTCCTCGAGATCACCAAGGACTTTGCCACGAGCCCGCCGCCACGAAACTCACTCGGGCTGCGTATCAGCAATCACGCCCGTCGCTCCCTACACATCGGCCGGAACTCAGCCGCCGATCTCTGGTTCCGATTCCGCGGTAGAGGGGTGAGGGACCCTCAGCCCGGCGCCGCTGACCCCTGGTTCCGATTCCGCAGCGACGAGATGCGAGACTCCGAGTCCTGGGACCTCGAGTCGTGAGAACTTCTCTACTGGCTCAAGGCGCGCTCCGCGTGCGAGCTAGCTGTTCTGCCCACGGACGGGCTGAGGATCAGGTGACAGATTGGGTCATGCAGCCTGAGTGGCTGGAGCGGCGCCCGGTCCTCGTCGGTCGTCCATGAAGATCCGTGGGATCGCATTCGCCAACGCCATCGGGGAGCGCAGCACCTCCACGAACCCGTCGGACACGTCACCGTCCCGGTCCGGCCCGATGAGCAGGTAGTGCCCGGGCCGGCTGCCGTACGGCGCCCCGACGTGGCCGAACTGGTCGGTGCGCGCGTCGTAGAAGGCGTAGACGAAGAATCGGTCGCCGAAGTCGGGGACCTGAACCACCACCGGCTGCGTGTCGAGGTCGAAGTAGCCCAATCCGTACACCACGTCCTGGTTGGGGCAGGCGATGAAGGTCTGGCCCGGATCGATGTAGTAGTTGAGCATCGCGATCTGGCCCGTCGGCGACGCGGGTAGCACGCCGCCCAGCCGACCAGGCTCGGGTGCGGCGCTGAGCCGGTCGCTGCGGTTCAGCATGTTCACCATCGCGTAACCCCAGACGTACGCCAGCTGCGACAACGACGCCACGTAATCGGCATGCAGCCTCGACTCACCGCTGGCCTGTGCCAACTTCGAATGCTCCACCACGTCCACCCCTCACGGCTGCTCCTGACGGCCATGCGATCCTCACGGGCCGCAACCACCACGCGCGGCTCACCCGTTGCGGGTGGCTTTCGTGCGTCGAGCGGGGCACGTCGACGGCTCTTCGGGCCCGACACCGGTTCGGCCTTGTGCGCCCCATCATGTGCCCGGGGCAGACAGCAAAGAACCGGCCCTCACCTGAAAGTCCAGGTGAGGGCCGGTTCCGATGTACGCCATGTAGGACTTGAACCTACAACCCGCTGATTAAGAGTCAGCTGCTCTACCAATTGAGCTAATGGCGCATGTCAGCCGGCCCGTCAGGCGCGCTCGGCGACGAGAAGAACAGTAGCAGCGGGCTCGGATCGGCCCCAAATCGAGGGCGTGGTCAGCGGAGCTCCAGGACGGCTTGGGCGGCGTTGTGGCCGCCGAGGCCGGAGACGGCGCCGCCGCGGCGTGCGCCGGAGCCGCAGAGCAGGATGGTGCCGACGTCTGTGGCGACGCCCCAGCGGGCGGCGGGAGTGGAGAGGTCAGCGGAGTCGGGGGCCCAGGGCCAGGCGAGGTCGCCGTGGAAGATGTGGCCGCCGGGCATGGCCAGGTCTGCCTCGATCTCCTGGGGGATCTTGGCCTCGATGCACGGCTCGCCATCCACGGTCCGGGCGACGACGGAGGAGATCGGGTCGAGCAGGTGGCGGTCGAGGGAGGCGATGGCTCGCTCGACCGCCTGGGCCTTGCGCTCCTCACGCGTGGCTTGGTCCTCGAAGAGGGTCGCGGGAGCGTGCAGGCCGAAGTAGGTGAGGGTCTGGGTGCCGGGCGGTACGTCGCCGAGGATGGAGGGGTCGGTCAGCGAGTGACAGTAGACCTCGCCGGGCATCTCGGTCGGCACCGAGCCGGCGGCGGCCTCGGCGTACGCCTTCTCGAGATCGGAGTAGGACTCGCCGAGGTGGAGGGTGCCGGCGAAGGCGACCTTCGGGTCCTCGCCGGAGCGCAGCCGGGGGAGGCGCTCGAGGAGCATGTTGATCTTGAGCTGGGCACCCACCGGCTTGGTCGCAGCGGGCGGGGTGCGGCCGAGGAGGCCGTCGAGGACGTACGGAGCCAGGCCGGAGAGCACGTGGTCGGCCGCCACCGTGTGGGATCCGGAGGCGTCGGTCCAGGTGACCTCGGCACCCTCGCCGACGGCACCGCCGCGGATCGAGGTGACGGTCGCGCCGGTGAGGACCTGCGCGCCACCTGCGTACGCCGCCTTGGCGATCGCCCCGGTGACCGCGCCCATGCCGCCGATCGGGACCCGCCACTCGCCGGTCCCATTGCCGATCAGGTGGTAGAGGAAGCAGCGGTTCTGGATCAGGCTCGCCTCGCCGAGGCCGGCGAAGGTGCCGATCAGGGCGTCGGTGGCGACCACGCCGCGGACCAGGTCGTTGGCGAAGCGGCGCTCGATCGCCTCCCCGAGCGGCCGCTCGACGATGTCGCGCCAGATCGGCGCCCCCACCTCCGAGCGGATCGCGGCACCGGCCGGAAGCGGGGAGGTGAGGGTGGGCGCGACGGCCCGGGCGAGGTCGGAGACCTCCTCGTAGAACGACTGCCACGCGGCGTACTCCTCGTCCGACCCCGTCACCGCGCGGAAGCTGGCCGCGGTGGCCTCGCCCTCGGGCGTCTCCACGAGAAGGCCGGTTGCCCGCGAGCCGTCGAGGTAGGGGGAGTACGACGCGGTCTGCCGTGACGCGAGCTCGATGTCGAGCCCGAGGTCGGTGCGGATCTGCTCGGGAAGCAGCGAGACCAGGTAGGAGTAGCGCGAGAGCCGGGTCGGGAAGCCGTCGAACGCCTGCGCCGAGATCGCTGCACCTCCGACGTGGTCGAGCCGCTCGAGCACGAGGACCGAGAGGCCCTCCCGGCTGAGATAGGCCGCGGCGGTGAGGCCGTTGTGTCCGCCGCCGGCTACCACTACGTCGTACTTCTCCTGTGCCATGACCCTGATCCTAGGAGGTGGCCAGAGCGGCGTTGGCCCGTTCGGTGAGGGTGGCCAGGACCCGCGCGGTCACGGCCAGGTCCTCGGCAGGGATGTCGGCGAAGAACGCCCTGGTCAGCGGCTGGGTGCGCTCGGTGATCTGCTGCTGGAGACGGTCACCCTCCTCGGTCAGGGTGAGGCCGTCGGCGATCAGGCCGCGGGCGATCGCGGCGTCGAGATGCGACTCGACCTCGGCCGCGGAGACCTTGATGTTGTCGGCCGTCGACGTGACCAGATCGGCACGCGCGGCATCGCCCTGGCGCAGATAGTTGAGCAGGAGCGACTGCTCGAAGGTCAGGTCGTAGTCGTCGAGCACGTTGAGAAGGTTCTTGCGCACGGCGAAGTAGGCGACGCCCAGGTTGGCGCCGGTGAGCGGGGGCGTGGCAACGGTCATGATCAGTCTCCAGGTGCGGGGTCGGTGTCGATGGGGGCGGCGAGCATCGCCTCGAGCGCTGCTTGCGCCTCGGCGGCACGGCGGCTGTTGCGGCCGCCGAGCGGTGCGGTGAGCTGGTCGAGCAGTCGACCTGTCACCGCGATCGCCTCGCGGGTCACCTCGGTGCCCTCGGGCGTGATGACGAGGCGTACGGCTCGGGTGTCCCTGGTGTCGCGGACGCGCTCGATCCAGCCCCTGGTCTCGAGCTGGCGGGCGAGCTTGGAGACGTACATCGGCTCGAGGCCGGTGAGGTCGGCCAGCTGCTTCTGGGTCGGGGCCTCCGAGGCGTGGAGGCCGTGGAGGGAGGCGATGAGCGAGTACTGCGCATGGGTGAGGCCCAGCGGCGCGAGCGCTCTGTCCATCGACACCCGCAGACGCATGGCGAGGCGCCACACGACGTATCCGATCGTCTGCTTCTTCATGGCAGAAACGGTACATGTTGATCATAAACATGTATAGCAATTAACGGTGTCGGTGGTGCCTGGCAGGATCGGATGCATGGCTGAGCGTCCTGTGGTCCCCGAGGCGATGGTGGTGCGGCTGAGGGGGGTCCTCGGCGCGTTCCCGAAATGCCTGGAGGACGACGCCTGGGTGGGGGTGCGCTGGCGGGTCGGCCAGGCGACGATCGCGCACGTCTTCGGCGGCGAGGACCAGCTCTTCCGGATCGTGTTCCGGGGTGAGCCCGACGAGGTGGCGGCCTTCGAGCACCTCGGCCACCCGTATTTCAAGGCCGGCTGGGGCGGCAACGTGGTCGGGATGATCCTCGACGACGACACCGACTGGGACGAGGTCGCCGAGCTCCTGACCGACTCCTACTGCATCCAGGCTCCGGTCAAGCTGGCCGCCCTCGTCGAGCGTCCGGCCATGACGACCGAGTAGGGTCCGCTCGTGCATGTCGAGCGTGATGTTGCACTCACTGGCGAGGCCGCTTTCGGCGCGACCGGCGCCGACGAAGGTGGCGTGCGTTCGGGTCTTTTCGTGATCCAGGTGCCGCTGCGAGCGGGGGCAGTGGTCGACGTACGCCTGATCAACAAGCTTCCGCTGGTCACGCCCTGGTTTCTCGTGGCGCCCGTGATTCCGGTGCTCGTCCACTACCTCGTGCTGTGGAGATGACTGCGAAGAGTTGCAGCCAGGATTGGGACCTTAGGCCCTAGGCCGAATGCTTGGACTCCGGCATGTTGCCATGGTAAATCAGAGGGAACAATTTCCTTTCCAGTGCAACAAATTTCATAAGGAGTGCGTGTGCGTCGTGTGGCCATGCTGATCCTCGGGGGAGCCGTCGCGGCGGCCGGGGTTGGCTGCGGTTCGGACAGTTCCATCGACTACGGGTTCTACAGCAACAACCATGGCGAGAACCCCGCGATGGAGAAGAAGGTGATCACCGTCGACAGCACCGAGAGGATCGAGCAGAACCAGCAGCTCGGGTTGACGACTGAGGGAACCATCAAGGGCGAAGCACCCGGAATCCTGTTGAGGGTGATCGTGCAGGACGTCTTCGAGACGTCCTTCACGGACGGCACGGAGACCCCGCCGGGGTCGCGGGTGATGGCCGTCGAGATCCAGGTCGTCAACGCCGGGTCGAGGGTCTTCAACGACACCCCGGCCATCGGCACGACGGTCATCGATGCCTCGGGCAAGAAGTACAAGAGCCTGTCCAGCACGGTGAGGGTCGACGGCGGCGAGGTGTTCCCGAATCCGTTCGGGCTGCAGCCGCGGGATCAGCGGACGGCCCTGGTGCCGTTCGTCGTCCCGGTCGGGGCGAACATCAAGCAGGTCGGATTCCAGATCGACAAGGGCGGCGAGAGCGGCCTGTGGCGGGTTCCGTGAGCCAGAACCCCTAAATCTGGATTCAGCACCAACCTCTAAGCAACCTTCTGGCGGCATTACGCGTCACCATCTCTGTGGTGATGAGACGATGTGTCTTCTCGGACGTAATGCTGCGTGGTCAACAGGAGGTGTGGTGCGGGTCCGGGTCCTAGGTGCCGTCGAGTTGGTGTGTGACGACGGCACGGTGCAGAAGCTGTCGCGTACGCGGCGGACTCTGCTCGCCCTGCTGGCGGCCGCGCGCGGAGCGCCGGTCTCCTCGGACCTCCTGGTCGACGAGCTGTGGAGAGGTTCACCCCCGGCAACGGGGGTGAACCTGCTTCACCAGCGCGTCCGTGACCTGCGCCGGGCGCTCGGCGAGGATCGCCGCCACCTGCAGAGCCGGGCGAACGGCTACGCGCTGGTCGGTGCGGACATCGACCAGGCCCGCTTCGAGGACCTGGTCGAGCAGGGCCGTGCCTCGGCCGAGACCGGAGACCACGAGCGGGCCAGCATGCTCTTCGACGCTGCCCTGGGGCTGTGGGCCGGGGGTGCGTACGGCGCGGTCGGTGAGTCGCCGATGATCGCGACCGAGGCGGCTCGGCTCGAGGAGCTGCGGCTCGTCGCCGTCGAGTCCCGGGCCGCCGCTGACCTGGCGCTCGGCCGGCAGGCCGCGGTCGTGGCAGACCTGGGACCGGTCGTCCGGGCCAACCCCCTCCGGGAGGGCCTGTGGCTGCTGCTGATGACGGCGCTGTGGCATTCCGGCCGTACGGCCGAGGCTCTGGACGCCTATCAGCGTCTCTTCCGCGTCCTCCGCGAGGAGCTCGGGGTCGAGCCGTCCAAGGACGTACGCGACCTGCAGCTGAGGATCCTCGAGGGAGACGACCCTGAGCCCGCGCCGGCACGGACGTACGAGGAGATCGTGCCGCGCCAGCTGCCGCCGGTCGTCTCTGCCTTCGCCGGCCGCGAGGACCATCTGACGATGCTGGACGAGCTGGTGACGAAGGTTGATGGCGGGGCCGTCGTGATCTCGGCGATCGCGGGCACGGCGGGGATCGGCAAGACGACGCTGGCGCTCTACTGGGCGCACCGGACCGCTCCCCGCTTCCCGGACGGACAGGTGTTCGTGAACCTGCGGGGCTTCGACCCGTGCGACGCCCTCGACCCGTTGGATGCGCTCGGGGTGGTGCTCGAGGCGTTCGGGGTGGAGCGTTCCCGTCAGCCCCAGGACATCGACGGCCGGGCCGGGCTGCTGCGCAGCAAGCTCGCCGGCAAGCGGGTGCTGCTCGTGCTCGACAACGCCCGCGACAGCGAGCAGGTACGCAGCCTGATCCCCGGCAGCCCGGGGTGCGTGACCCTGGTGACCAGCCGAAACAGGCTCTCTGGCCTGGTCGCGGAGGCCGGTGCGAGTCCGATGGAGCTGGGCCTGCTCAACGACTCCGAGGCCTATGAGCTGCTGGCCGGGCGGCTGGGTGAGGACCGACTCCTGGCCGAGCCCGAGGCTGTGGAGCGGATCGTCGAGCTGTGCGCCTCGTTGCCGCTGACGCTCTCGGTCGTGGCCGCCCGGGCGGCGGTCCGGCCGGCCTACTCCCTCTCCGACCTGGCCGAGGAGCTCGGCGAGTCCCGCCTGGACGGGTTCGGCGGCGGGCGGGGTGATCTTCGGGCGACCTTCTCGTGGTCGGTCCAGCACCTGTCCGACGCCGCGGCCCGGCTGTTCCGGCTGATCGGCCTGCATCCCGGGCCGACGCTGACCGTCCTGGCTGCGGCCAGCCTGGCCGGGCTCTCCCGCGTGCGGGCCCGCCGCCTGCTCGACGAGCTCACCGAAGCCAACCTGCTGACCGAGGTCGCGCCCGGACGGTTCGTGCTGCACGACCTGCTCCGGGAGTACGCCGCCGATCTCGCCACCGGCGAGCCCGCTGAGGTCCGCGAGGCGGCCGAGCTGCGGATGATCGACCACTACGTCTTCAGCGCTCGGGCGGTGCACAGCGCCTACGACCCGCACCAGCGCCACCTCGATGCGCTGGTGCCGATGCGCGACGGGGTCAGCCCCGATGTCGTCGGCGACAGCGTCGAGGCGCTGGCCTGGATCGGCACCCAGCTGCCGGTGATCTCCCGGGTGATCGACGTTGCCGTCGCCCGGGGAATCGCACCCGACCGGATCGTGCTGCTCGTCGGTGCCCTCGAGCGTCTGCTCGACCTCCAGGGACGCTGGATCGAGCTGGCCGCGCTGGCCGAGGCCGCGCTCCCGGGTGTGCGCCGCAGCGTCTCGCAGGGCGGTGACCCCGCCGGTCTCGGCGTCATGCACCGCGCTGCCGGGGCGGCCTGCGGGCGGCTGGGGCGCGTCGAGGACGCCCTCGACCACCTCGGCCGGGCCCTCGATCTGGCGATGGAGTCCGCCGATCTGGTGGGCGAGGGAAAGACCCTGCACCGGCTGGCCACCGTGGCCACCGCCTCCGGCGATCATGCCGGGGCTGCTGCGTACGCGGCTCGGGCGGCAGAGGTCTTCGCTCGCGCGGGCGACCCGATCCGGGCGGCCTGGACGACCGGGCGGCTGGGTCTCTACGAGGCCCTCGACGGTGCGTACGAGGCCGGGCTCCGGCACTGCGAGGCTGCGCTCGCGGACCTGCGCCGGGTGGCGCCCGGCTACCGCAGCGAGGGCAACGTCATCGCCACCATCGGCTGGATCCACCAGCAGCTCGGCTCCGTCGACGAGGCGGCCGGTCACTTCGAGGAGGCCGTGACCAAGCTCCGTGCCGCCGGTGACCTGCCCGGTCTGGCCGACGCGCTCGGCCACCTGGCCGACGCCCGCGCCGCCCTCGGCAAGGACGAGGACGCCCGCTGCGCAAGGGTCGAGTCCGCCTCGATCCTCGCGCAGCTGGGCTGACCGCTCCGCCTAGGCGGTTGGCAGCTTGTAGTCGGCGTACTCCTCGCGCAGGGTCTTCTTGGAGAACTTCCCGACCGAGGTCTTGGGCACCTCGTCGATGAAGACCACGTCATCGGGCACCTGCCACTTGCCCAGGTTGTCGGCGAGGTAGCCGAGCAGCTCCTCCTTGGTCACCGACTCGCCGTCCTTGACCACCGCGAACGCCAGTGGCCGCTCGCCCCACTTCGGGTGCGCCACCGCCACGACGGCCGCCTCGGCGATGCTCGGGTGGCCCATGATGAGGTTCTCGATCGCGACGGTCGAGATCCACTCGCCACCCGACTTCACCAGGTCCTTGGTGCGGTCGACGATGCGTACGTAGCCCAGCGGGTCGATCGCGGCGATGTCACCGGTGCGCAGCCAGCCGTCGGGCGAGAACGACGTCGGTGCGTCGACCTTGTAGTAGCCCGACGCGATCCACGGGCCGCGGCACTCGAGCTCGCCGGTCGTCTCGCCGTCCCAGGGAAGCTCGTCGGTGGTCCCGGGCTCCACGATGCGGAGCTCGACGCCGACGGCGGGGATGCCAGGGGACGTACGGTAGTCGGCCTTCTCCTCCTCGGAGAGGTCCGTGATCTCGGCGCGCTCGTTGTACACGCTGCCGAGCGGCGACATCTCGGTCATGCCCCACGCCTGGGTGATCGGCAGGCCGATCGCCTCGCGCCAGGCCTCCGAGAGCGACTTCGGCACCGCGGAGCCGCCGCAGACGACCACCCGCAGCGAGGAGAGATCGGCGTCCTTGAGCAGCGGGACCATGCCCATCCAGATCGTCGGTACGCCGGCCGCGATCGTCACCTTCTCGGCCTCGAGGAGCTTGACGATGCCGGCGGGCGAGAGGTCGGGACCGGGCAGGATCAGGTTGGCACCGGCCAGCAGGGAGGAGTGGGCGAAGCCCCAGCCGTTGGCGTGGAAGAAGGGCACCACCGGAAGCACGCGGTCGCAGTCGTTGGTGCCGAAGAGGGTGCCGGCCAGGGAGGCCAGCGCGTGCAGGTACTGCGAGCGATGGGTGTAGACGACGCCCTTCGGGTTGCCGGTGGTGCCGGAGGTGTAGCAGATCCCGGCAGCGGTGCGCTCGTCGGTGACCCGGCCCTCGATCACCGCCTCGTCGGCGTCGGCCATCAGCTCCTCGTAGGAGACGACCCGCGGGTCGTCGGGAAGCGGGGTCGGCACCCCGTCATCCATCACGACCACGTGCTTGAGCGTGGTCAGCTGGGGAAGAAGCGGAGCCAGCAGACCGAGCAGCGACCTGTCCACGAAGACGGCCTCGTCCTCGGCGTGGTTGAACGTGTAGACGAGCTGCTCGGGGAAGTAGCGGATGTTGCCGGTGTGCAGCACCCGGCCGGTGCAGGGGACGGAGTAGTAGAGCGCGAGGTGGCGCAGGGTGTTCCACGCGAAGCTCGCCACCCGGCCGTCCTCGGAGATGCCGAGCCGGTCGAGGACGGTGGCCTGCTTGCGTACCTCCGCGGCCAGGTCCTTGAACGTGTTGCGCTCCAGACCTGTGGCGGTCTTGGTGACGATCTCCCGCGTCGGGAAGACGCGCTCGGCGCGCCGGATGATCGTGTCGATGGTCAGCGGTGCGTCCTGGATCAGTCCTTGCATGCTGCACATCGTGACCCAACGTGGCGCGCGTCACAACGAGTTCCCGCGAACTTCTTGCCAGGCGATGCGGCCGACCTGTGGCGCCTCGGGTGGCCAGCGGTCAGAATCGACTGCGTGAGCACTCTCTTCGTCGCGGCCGGTGGTGGGGGTGATGCGCTCGGCGTGCTCCTGGCGCGCCGGGTCCTCGAGCCCGAGATGGACGACGGTGACGTGGTCGTGTCGACCTGCGCCTGGGAACGGCTCCGCATCGACCCGGTGCCTGGCCCACGCTCGCGTGGCGACTTCATCGGGCTCCGCCTGGTCGATGGTGTGCGGGCGGAGATATCGACCACGACGGACACTCTTCCTCCAGGCCGGTCCGTGCTGCCGCGGCTTGCCGGCGACGTCGACGCGCGCCTCTTCCTGCACGACCTCGCCGGCGGTGCGGTCGGACTCGCCGAGCAGCTCCAGCATCTCGCTCGGGCACTCGGCGCCGACTCGCTCACGGTCGTCGACGTCGGTGGCGACGTGGTCGGGCGGGGGGACGAGCCCGGCCTGCTGAGCCCGCTGGCCGACTCGCTCACGCTTGCTGCGGCATTGCGCAGCGGGCTGCCGGTGCGGCTCGCCGTCGTCGGCCCGGGTGTGGACGGGGAGCTCCCCGCCGAGCAGGTGATCGCCATCCTCGGCGGGCTCGGCGGGGCCCAGGTGGGAACGCTGGGGACCGTGGATGTGGACCGGGTCGGCGACTCGCTCGGCTGGCATCCCACCGAGGCGACGACGCTGGCCGCAGCAGCCGCGCGCGGTCTTCGAGGCGCCGTGGAGATGAGGCGAGGGCAGACCCCTGTGCCGGTGAGCGAGGCGAGTGCGACCGTGTGGCGTCTCGATGCCGTCGTGACGTACGACTTCCCGCTCGCCGAGGCGCTGATCAACACCCGATCTCTGGGGAGCGCCGAGACGATCATCCGCGGCATCACCGTCGACGAGCTCGACTACGAGCGGCGACGGGCTCGGGAGCGTCGCGAGATCCCGTCGCGAACCGTGACCGCTGCCGACATCGCGAACGCGAGCCTCGCCCGGGGGGCTTCGCACATCACCACCCGCAGGCTCCTGGAGGCGACGAGCGGGGACGTACCGAGCTACGAGTCGGCGCGCTTCGACGGGCTCGGGCTGTGGGCTCTGGATGCCCTCGCGCGGGGTTGATGCCGGTCAGACGACGGCCTCGGAGGTGGTGAGGGCCAGGGCGGGCGTGGAGGCGGCACGAGGCCAGACCTCGGCGAGGATCTCGACCCCGCGGCGGACCAGCTCGGGCCGGGGCGTGATCGCCAGCCGCAGGTGACGCTCGTAGGCGCCGTCGACCCCGAACCTCGGTCCGGCGGTGACGAGCAGCCCATGGGGCCTGGCGGCGAGGGTGAGCTGGGAGCTGACCGGCGCGGGCAGGCCGACCCAGGCGGAGAGACCGCCGTCGATGCGCGGCGGCAGCTCCCAGTCGGGCAGGTGCTCGCGCATCGCGTGGTAGAGCGCGGCGCGGCCGGCGGCGAGCTGGTCGGCTCGCTCGCGCAGGATCTCGGGCAGGTGCCGGAACAGGATCGTGGTGACCAGCTGCTCCCAGATCGGGGTGCCGAGGTCGGTGGCGGAGCGTCCGCTGGCGATCTGGGTCAGCAGCACCGGATCGGCGCGGATCCAGCCGACCCGCAGCCCGCCCCACAGCATCTTGCTCGCCGAGCCGATGTGGACGACGCGGGCCCCGTGCTCGCCGGCCATCGCGGCCAGCGGTGGGTAGGTGTGAGGTCGGTCGATGTTCAGCTCGGCGGTGGTGTCGTCGGCCACGAGGAGGGTGTCGACCTTCGCCGCGGCGTGCAGCAGGCGGAGCCGGTCCTCGGTCGACATCGAGCGAGACGTCGGGTTGTGGAAGTCGGGCATGACGTACGCCATCACGGGGGTGGTCCGGGCGATGGCCGCCTCCATCGCGGGCATGTCCCAGCCGGCATCGGTGGTCACCGGGCTCGTGATGATCCGGGCTCCGGCGAGGCTCAGGGCGTCGTACGCGTTGGGGTAGGACGGGCTCTCGGCGTAGGCCCGGTCGCCGCGGCTGATCACGGTGCGGGCGAGCAGGGCGATCGCGCTCTGGCCACCGGTGGTCACCATGATCTGGTCGGGATCGGTCGGCAGTCCGCGATCGGTGTAGCGCGCCGCGATCTCCGCGCGGAGCTCCTCGATGCCCCACAGCGTGTAGCCGGGGCCGGTCATGTGGTCGGCCAGCCGACGGGTCGCCTCGACCGCGGCCTCCGGAAGCCGCCGGGTGGCCGGCAGGGTGGCCCTGACCAGGTCGATCTCGCCGCCCTCGGTGAAGGAGTCGGGTGCGGTGGGTGGCAGCTTCGTCGTCGTACCCGACCCCTGGACGCTCAGTGCGTAGCCGTGCTCGCGCAGACGCCGGTAGGCGGCCGTGATCGTGGTGCGGCTCAGCACCAGCCGCTCGGAGAGCTCGCGCTCGGAGGGGAGACGTACGTCGGCCGAGAGCCGTCCGTCGATCAGCAGCAGCTGGATCCGTTCGGCGAGGTTCTCGTACGCCGGGCCCTCCCCTTGCCACTGACCGAGAAGGCCAGCAAGCGCAGTGGCACCAATTCTTCCGCGAGGCATGAGGCCACCTTACCGTGATTGGCTTCTTTACCTTCGATTGGACTCGTGATTGGCTTTGCAATCGTGAAGGATCTCTCTGTGAAGTCGCTCTCTTGGTTGATAACTGGACTCTTCCTCTACGGCATCGCGCTCGCCATGCTCGTGCAGGGCTCGCTGGGCCTGGCGCCCTGGAACACGCTGGCATCGGGACTCGTCGAGATCACCGGGATCTCCTTCGGGATGATGACCAACCTGATCGGGCTCGTCGTCCTGCTGCTCTGGATCCCGCTGCGACAGCGGCCCGGCGTCGGCACCGTGCTGAACGTCCTGCTCGTCGGCACCTCGGCGGAGATCGGCCTCTGGCTGCTTCCGCAGCCATCGGACCTGGTGGCACAGGTCGCGCTCTTCACCGGCGGCCTGCTCCTATTGGCCGCGGCGACCGGGATCTACATCGCGCCCGGCCTCGGCCCGGGTCCGCGCGACGGCCTGATGACCGGCCTGCACGAGCGCACCGGTGCCCCGGTCTGGCTCTGCCGTGGGGGCGTCGAGCTCACCGTGCTGGCAGTCGGCTGGCTCCTCGGCGGAATGGTCGGCATCGGCACCGTCGCCGAGGCGCTGCTCATCGGTCCGATGGTGCACCGCACCCTGCCGTTCTTCCGGACCCTGTACGCCGGGCGGCCGGACGCCGCGGCGGTCGCCGCCGAAACACGCGCGAGTGCATGATTTAACCCACACGAATTTCCTGTGGCGCCCCCGACAGGATTCGAACCTGTGACCGTCGGATTAGAAGGCCGATGCTCTATCCAGCTGAGCTACGGAGGCGTGGCCTGTGTGAGCACCCCGCTGGAAGGGGGTTTGCGCAGGCCGCGGACGATCTTACCGGTGCCCGTATCCCTTGTGTGCATCGGAATCCGAAACGCTGGCCGGAGTGTTACCAAGGTGTGGGGGGTATTTGGGTGCACTGTCCCCGCACTGTCGACGTGAGTGTCCGATTGGCGGACCACGAGGGTTCGAGACTGGGCCCGATCATCGGTAAGGTCCCCGGACATGACTATGGAGTCCATGTGCACCTCGTGCGGTGCGGCCGTCACCGGTATGCGCTTCTGCACAGGTTGTGGGACCCCCGTCAGAAGCGCTCATCAGCCGCCGTCGCAGGGTGCACCGGAGCCGGTTGCACCGCCGCGACTGCCGCAGCGGGGTGCCGATCCTGAGCAGGGTGGTCTGTCGTTGCCGAGGCGTGGGCAGGGAGCTGCTGCGCCCGCGCCTGAGGCCGACCCGGAGCCGGCCCCGTTGCCGCTCGAGCAGGTCAGGCGTACGCCGGGGGCCTCGATGGCGCCTCAGCTGAACATGACCGCGCCGAGCGGTGAGCAGCCGGCCTTCGGCGGTGGCATGGCCCCGCCGCCGGCGGGTTCGGATGATGGTGGCCTGTTCGGGCTGGCGGCGCGTACGCCGAAGTTCGAGCCCGAGCTCGCCTCCCAGTCGCAGTCGCTCTTCCTGCCCAAGCGCAAGCGCGCCGCAGAAGAGCCCGAGCCGACCCCGGATCCTGAGCCCGAGGCACAGGCCGCCGCGCCGGCGCCGCTCCCGGATCTGCCGACGCGGCCACCGGCGCAGGAGCGCACGCCCGAGCCGCCCGCTCCCGCGCCCACGCCGCAAATGCCCGAACCGCAGGCGCCGCAGACCCCGGAGCCGATGGCCGCGCCTCCGCTGCCCGAGCGTCCGGCCGCGGCGTACCACCAGAGCGCGGAGCACCCGACCTTCGTCGACCCCGCGCCGCAGTTCGGTGGCCCGGCCCCCGAGGCGACCCACGAGGCGATGCCGCCGGTCGAGCGACGCCAGCCCGAGCCGGTCCGTCCGGACGAGACCCAAGTCGCGATGAGCCCTCGGTTCGACGCCGTCGACGAGGAGGCCTCCGGAGGCACCCGTCCGCGTGACGAGTTCGAGCAGTTCGCGCCGCCACAGCCGCAGTTCGACGCCCCGGCGCCCGAGTCGCGCTACGACGACGGCCAGCCCGATCTCGGCCAGCAGGCCCCGACGTACGGCGACCCCGCCTACGCCCCGCTCGCGCCGCAGCTCGAGCCCGACCAGGCCCAGTGGTCCCAGGGCTACGACCAGCCCTACGACCAGCCGTACGATCAGCCGTACGGCCAGGGCCCAGGCCCCGACCAGGGCTTCGGCCAGGCGTACGAGCAGCCCTACGAGCAGCCCTACGGCCAGCCGCAGGACCGGTCCCAGGACGAGCTCGGCCAGCCGTACGGTGATCCCTACGGCCAGAACCCCTACAACGACGCCACCCTGGTCGGGCAGCCGCCGGTCGGCGGTGGGCCCAACACCCCGGCGCCGCCGCCGATGGCGCCGCAGGGCTATGACCCGTACGGGAACGGCTACGACGCCCGCTACGAGCCGCAGCGCGGTCAGGGTGGTCAGGGCAAGGGGCCTGGTGGTCTCGACCTGAAGCGCTGGGGCCTGATCGTCCTCGCGCTGGCCGTCGTGGTCGCGATCATCGCCTTCGTCATCGGCCTGATCAACAGCAACGGCGACGACGCCAACGCCGAGACCGGCACCACCCAGGGCGCCACCACGACCGAGGGCGGTGCCGCCGCCGAGGCCAAGAAGATCGACGACCTCATCAAGACCTCGGCCAAGGACAAGGCGGCCATCGGCGCGGCGCAGGCCGACCTCGAGGCCTGCGAGAACATCGACGAGGCGATCCAGACCTTCCAGGACGCCGCGGCCTCTCGCGAGAAGCTGGCAACGAAGGTCGCCAAGATCGACACCGCCGTCCTCCCGGGATCGCGGAAGCTCGTCAAAAACCTCGAGTCAGCGTGGATGACCTCGCAGAACGCCGACCTGGCCTTCGCCGCCTGGGGCGAGAAGCGCAAGGTCAACGCCGACGGCGAGTGTGTGGGCGGCAAGGGCAAGCTGGAGAAGGCGACCACGCTCAGCCTGGCCAGCCATGACCCGAAGAAGGCAGCCGCCAAGGCGTGGGGGCCGATCGCGGAGGAGTACGGCCTCGAGCCCGTCGAGTGGAAGAAGCTCTGAGACGACTGGAGCGAGGCCGAGCGAAGGAGTGACCGCGCGAAGCGCGGAGCTGACCTGGGCTTGAGGCTCAGCGTGAGCGGAGGTACGCCGCCATCGCACGTTTGATGGCGGCGGCCGTCCGCGCCTGGAACCGGTCGGACTTCAGCAGGCGTGCGTCCTCGACGTTGCGCATGTTTCCGGTCTCGAGCAGCACCTGGGGGACCGTGGTGAGGTTGAGGCCGGCCAGGTCGTCGCGCTCGACGAACCCGCCCTCACCGAGGTAGCTGGCCAGCGGCATCCCGGTCTTCCGCATCTCGGTGCGGAGCAGCTGGGCGTAGCGTCGCGAGGGCTCGACGACCTCGTCGTTGGTGCCCGAGGGCACCGGGATCAGCAGCGAGTAGCCCCGCTCGGACGCGACCGCGCCGTCGGCGTGGATGTCGATCGCGACGTCGGCCTTCGCGTCGTTGATGATCTTCGCGCGCTCGTCGATGCATGGCCCGACCCCGTCGTTGCTGTCGCGGGTCATGACCACCTTCGCACCCGACTCGCGCAGATCGGCCGCGAGCTTCGTGGCAACGGCCCAGGTGAAGTCGGTCTCCGGGTAGCCGTCGTCGGTCGCGGTGCCCGTCGTGTTGCACGGGCTCTGCGACCGCCCGTTCCACACCGGCTCGTTGATCACCTCGGGCGCGCCCGCGTTGCCGCCGTTGTGGCCGGGGTCGATCCCGACCACGGCTCCCTCGAAGATGTCGTCCGATCCGCTCGACGCGGAGGTGGACGGGGACGCCGTGGCTGAGGGCGATGCGGCGGGCTGCTGCCGCGGCGTACTTCCTGGGCTGCAGGCCATCAGGGCCGATGCCAGCGCGAGGCAGCCAGCCACGGCGGCCGCCGACCGAGTTACCTCGGTGGGCAGCCACTTCCCTCGTGGAACTCCACGAGGGAAGCGCGACTCGACTGAGTTACCCTTCGACAAGCTCAGGACATCGCCTCGGTCAGCATTCACGTCACAGATGCTGACCCATCCACGCCTCGACGTCGTCGGCCGTACGCGGGAGGCCGGCGGAGAGGTTCACGGAGCCGTCCTTGGTGACGACGATGTCGTCCTCGATGCGGATGCCGATGCCGCGCAGCTCCTCGGGGACGAGCTTGTCCTCCTTCTGGAAGTAGAGGCCCGGCTCGACGGTGAGGACCATGCCTTCCTGCAGCGGCCCCTCGATGTAGGTCTCCTTCGACGCGGAGGCGCAGTCGTGGACGTCGAGGCCGAGCATGTGGGAGACGCCGTGGAGGGTCCAGCGGGAGTAGGTCTTGTTGTCCTCGGAGAGCGCCTCGTCGACGGACACGGGGAGCAACCCCAGGTCGTCCAACCCATGCGCGAGGATCTCCATCGCGGCGAAGTGGCCGGCGCGGAAGGTCACGCCCGGGCGGATCGCCTCGATGCCGGCCTGCTGTGCCTTGTAGACGAGCTCGTAGAGGTTGCGCTGCAGCGGCGTGAACTTCCCGGAGATGGGCAGGGTGCGGGTGATGTCGGCGGTGTAGAGGTTGTGGCCCTCGACGCCCATGTCGAGCAGCACCAGCTCACCGGGCACGATCGGGCCGTCGTTGTCGATCCAGTGCAGCGTGGTGGCGTGGGACCCGCCGCCGACGATCGAGTCGTAGCCGAGGTCGTTGCCCTCCGCGCGGGCGCGGCGGAAGAAGGTGCCCTCGATCCAGCGCTCGCCGTGCTTCAGGACCTGGTCCCACTCACGCACCGCGTCGGTGAAGCCCCGCACGGTGATGTCGCAGGCCTCCTTGAGCTCGCCGAGCTCCCACTCGTCCTTGATCAGGCGCAGCTCCGAGAGCGCCTTGGCGAACTCCTCGTCGCGGGAGGCGTCGGCCGGGGCGACCAGCTTGTCGACGTCGCCCGAGACTCCGCGGAGGACGCGGGTCGGGGTGTTTCCGGAGAGGTCGGACTCGAGCTGGTCGACGTGGCGTACTTCGATGCCGAGCGAGTCGGAGAGCTCACGGGCTGAGGGGCGCGCCCCGGCCCAGAGCGCGCCGTACTGACGGTCGCGGAAGAACTCGTCGGTGTCGCGACCGCTGCGCGGGCGGGCGTACAGGACCGAGCTGCCGTCGGGCTCGATCACGACGACGGCGTCGGAGGTCTGGTTGCCGGTCAGATGCACGTGCGCGGTGTCGGCGCGGAAGCGGTAGTCGGTGTCGTTGGCGCGGACCTTGTAGGTGCCGGCCGGGACGATCAGGCGCTCACCCGGGAAGATGCCCGAGAGCCGCTCCCGGCGGGCGGCCGCCCACGGCGTGATCGGATGCTCGGGAACCTCGACCTCGCGGTCGTCCCAGCCCTCCCTCATGAACGTGGACCACGCCTCCGGAACCGTCTGGTCGTGGCTCTCGGTGTGGTCGTCTGCAGGAGTGGGGGCGCCTTTGTCCGTCATACCGGAATCGTACGCCGCGCCGGATCCACAACGCTCGTGAGTTCCCAGGCCACGCGGGTGGCGGGGACGTCTCGATCGGTGTCTGGTCGCACGTGCGGTCCGTACGCCCGATAGTCTGGCGCGCATGGGGGCGATCCCGAAGGATCCGACGAGAAGCAACCGCACGTTCACCATCGTGGTGGGCGTGCTTGTCGTGCTGACCTCTTTGCCGGTGCTCGGCATCGTTCTGCTCAGCACCAGCGTCGTCAACGACCATCTTGCCCCGACCGGCGCGATCCTGGGAGTGCTCTTCGCAGCCATCCCGGTGGTGCCGCTGGTCTACGCCTTCCTGTGGCTGGACCGCTACGAACCCGAGCCGAAGTCGCTGCTCGCGCTCGGTCTGGGGTGGGGCGCCTTCGTCGCGGTCGCCGCCGCGCTGATCGTCCAGAGCGTCGGGGCGCTGCTCGCCGGGTGGAGCCAGCCGACCCAGCTCGCGATCGTGGCTCCGGTCACCGAAGAGGCGGCCAAGGGGCTGTTCCTCCTGGTGCTCCTGGTCTGGCGTCGACACCTCCTCGACGGAGTGCTCGACGGCATCGTCTACGCAGGCATGGTCGGCATCGGCTTCGCCTTCACCGAGAACATCCTCTACCTGGGCGGCACCTACAACGGCACGCCCGGCATGGGCGACAGCTCCACCGGACACATCGGTGAGTTCACCGCCGTCTTCGTGATGCGCTGCCTGTTCAGCCCCTTCGCACACCCCTTCTTCACCGCCTTCGTCGGCATCGGCATCGGTGTCGCGGTGGTCACGCGCAAGCGCTGGCTGAAGGTCGTGGCGCCGCTGCTGGGCTACGCCATCGCGGTGCTCGCACACGCCACCTGGAACGGCTCGACGCTGCTCTATGACGGGGCCGGGTTCCTGCTGGCGTACGTCGTGGTGATGGTTCCCGCGTTCGTGTCTTTGGTGATCTTCGCGGTCTGGCGGCGAAAGTCCGAGCGGATCGTGCTGACCCGGTCGCTGACCGACGCCGCGCAACGCGGGTTGATTCCCTACACCGACATCGGCTGGGTGGTCGATCTGCGGCGCCGGGAGCAGGCGCGGAGGTTCGCGTCGGCCCACGGAGGGGCTCAGGGGGTTGCGGCCATGCGTGAATACCAGCAGGCTGCCATCGAGCTCGGATACTTGCACTGGCGATTCCTGCGCGGCAACCCGCCGCCAGACTTCGCCGCCCGGGGGAGGGCATACGTTGACCGCATCAGTGAGGTACGTCCACACATCGCGTTCCCGAGTGGGCAGGTGATGACCGGATGAGTGACGAGAACAGGCACGACGACAACGCGCCGGAGCCTGCTCCGGAACATGCCCCTGAGACGCGGCCGGAGCCCTACGAGGCGCTGACCGCGGGGATGCTCGCGGAGAAGCCGACCACCGAGTTCGAGGCCGCCCGGGCAGAGATCGAGGCGTCCGGCGGCGAGAGCAACCGGATGGTCACCTCGCTCATCCAGCTCCACCAGGCGCTGACCGAGGTCACCCTGCCGCTGGACCTGCCCGGCACCGACGAGCAGCGAGCCGCCAGGCAGAACATGGTCGAGCAGCTCGAGGACTACGTCATCCCGCGGATGATGACCATCGACGCGCCGCTCCTCGCGGTCGTCGGCGGCTCCACGGGCGCCGGCAAGTCGACGCTGGTGAACTCGCTGGTCGGCACCAAGGTGACCACGCCGGGGCTGCTGCGGCCGACGACCCGCTCGCCGGTGCTGGTGCACAACCCCGAAGACGGCCGCTGGTTCGGCCAGGACCGCCTGCTTCCCGAGCTGGAGCGGGTCAACCACCCGACCAACGACCCAGGCGCGCTGCAGCTGGTCGCGAGTGACCGGCTCCACCCCGGCCTGGCGATCCTGGATGCGCCCGACGTCGACTCGGTCGAGGAGGCCAACCGGGTGCTCGCGGCCGAGCTGCTCGCCGCGGCCGACCTGTGGGTCTTCGTCACCTCGGCCGCACGCTACGCCGACCAGGTGCCGTGGGAGTTTCTCCAGCTCGCCGCCAACCGCTCCACCGCGGTGGCGGTGGTGCTCGACCGCACTCCGACCGAAGCCGTCCAGACCGTCGCCGGCCACCTGGCCCGGATGCTCGCCTCGCGCGGGCTCAAGGACTCACCGCTCTTCATCGTGCACGAGGGCGAGGTCTCCGAGCACGGGCTGCTGCCGGCCGAACACGTCGCCGAGGTACGCGCCTGGCTCGACATGCTCGCCGACGACGCCACCGCGCGTCACCAGGTCGTCACCCAGACCCTCGATGGTGCGGTGCGGGCGCTGACCCTGGAGGTCCACCCGATCGCCGACACCGCAGACGGTCAGGGAGAGGCTGCGCAGCGGCTGCGTACCGATGCGGACATGGCCTACGACGAGGCGCTCAAGTCGATCATGGCGGCGACCGCCGACGGGACGCTGCTGCGTGGCGAGGTGCTCGCGCGCTGGCAGGAGTTCGTCGGCAGCGGCGAGATCCTCAAGGCGCTCGAGACGAAGGTGGGGATGCTCCGCGACAAGTTCCTCGGCTCGATCAAGGGCAAGCCCCAGCAGGCAGAACGGGTGACCGCGGCCGTACAGGGCGGCCTGGAGATGCTGATCCTGGAGCAGTGCGAGGCGGCTGCCGAGAGGGCAGAGGCGGCCTGGCAGATGAGTCCCGCGGGACGCGGGCTCCTCGCCGCCGGCCCCGCCGACCTCGGCCGAGCCTCGCGTGCGTTGCGGCCCAAGGCCGAGCGCGCGGTGCGCGACTGGCAGCAGGACGTGCTCGACATGGTGCGCAGCGAGGGGCAGGACAAACGTACGACCGCGAAGTTCCTCTCCTACGGGGTCAACGGCCTTGGCGTCGCGCTGATGGTGGTCGTCTTCGCCTCGACCGGAGGAGCGCTCGTCGGTGCCGAGGTGGGCATCGCCGGCGGCACCCTCCTGCTCGGCCAGAAGCTCCTGGAGGCGGTCTTCGGCGACCAGGCCGTGCGCGGCCTCGCGTCCCGGGCGCGCAAGGCGCTGGAGGTACGCATCGTGGGCCTGGTCGACGAGGAGCGTGCGCGTTACACGGGTCAGGTCGACGCGCTGCAGATCGACCATGGTGCACCGGAGCGACTGCGGCACGCTGCGCGGAAGGTCGGCGACGCCCGTTTCGCCAGCCAGCGCGGCGATGGCTGAGACTTGTCAGACTGAGACTTTTCGGGAAGGGAAGGGGGATCATTGAGCGGCCTGCTCGAAGGTGCGAAGAACCTGGTCAGCCGAGGTGGAGATCTCGGTGATCGGCTGGACGGACTGACCGCTGCGACCGTGGCGGCGACGGGGCGCCTCGACGACGGACTCGTCGAGGACGCGCGCGCCGTGGTCAACAAGGCTCAGGGACGCCTCAAGCTCTCCGCCGACCACACGGTCGTCGGGGTCGCGGGGGCGACCGGGTCGGGCAAGTCGTCCACGTTCAACGCCCTGACCGGGCTGGAGCTCTCCGCCGTCGGTGTCCGGCGGCCGACCACCTCCTGGGCGACCGCCTGCGTGTGGGGTTCGGAGGGCGCTCAGGAGCTGCTCGAGTGGCTGGGCATCCCCGAGCGTCACCAGACCACCCGCGACTCGATGCTCGACACCCGCCGTGAGGGGCACGAGCTCGACGGCGTGGTGCTGCTGGACCTGCCCGACCATGACTCCACCGAGGTCTCTCACCATCTCGAGGTCGACCGGCTGGTCGAGCTCGCCGACATGCTGGTGTGGGTGCTGGACCCGCAGAAGTACGCCGACGCGGCCATCCACGACCGCTATCTGCAGCCGCTCCGGACCCACTCCGAGATCATGGTCGTGGTGCTCAACCACATCGACCGCGTTCCCGAGGACCGTCGTGAGTCGATGCTGGGTGACGTACGCCGCCTGCTCGACCAGGACGGGCTGCGCAACGTGCCGGTGATCCCGGTCTCGGCCAAGCTCGGCTGGGGGATCCCGCAGCTCAAGACCGAGATCGCCCAGCGGGCGGCGGCGAAGCGGGCCAACAAGTCCCGGCTCTCCGCCGACATCAAGACCGCTGCCGTGAAGCTCGCCAAGGCGTCCGGTGACGCCAAGCCGCGTTCCCTGGCCAAGCCCCGGGTGGAGGCCCTCGAGGACGCCATCTCCGAGGCCGCCGGGGTGCCGACCGTGGTGGACGCGGTCGAACGGTCCGTACGCACCCGGGCCAGGGCGGCCACGGGCTGGCCGCTGGTCTCGTGGGTCTCCCGGCTGAGGCCGGATCCGTTGAAGCGGCTTCACCTGGCGCTGGGGGAGGAGGCGACCCAGCTGGCCGGGCGCGCCCGGACGTCGTTGCCGCAGACCACCGCCGTCGAGCGCGCGCGGGTCGACACCGAGGTGCGTCAGCTGGCCGACGAGGCCGGCGCCGGGCTCGCCTCGCCGTGGCGCGACGCGATCCGGCGGGCATCGGTCTCGCGAATGGATGACCTCGCTGACAGGCTCGACGCATCGGTCGGCGGAGTCGACCTGAACGCCGAGCGGCTGCCGCTGTGGACCGGGCTGGTCAAGGCGCTCCAGTGGCTCCTCATCATCCTCGCCACCGTCGGGCTGGTGTGGTCGGTCGCACTGCTTCTCTCCGGAGCCGCTCAGCTCGGCGACGTGACGCCCTCTGTGGCCGGGGTCGAGCTGCCGTACGTCCTCTTCATCGGTGGTGTCGGGCTCGGGCTGGTGCTGTGGGCCGTGTGCCATCTGCTGGTGATCAGCACCGCTCGACGGCGGGCGCGGTCGGCCGATGCGCGGCTGCGTACGGCGGTCGCCGACGTCTCCCGTGAGCTCGTCGTCGACCCGATCGAGACCGAGCTGGCCGCCTACACCGCTCTTCGGCACGGGGTGGCCAAGGCGCTGCGCTGACCGGTCGGCGGGCCGATCACTGTCCACAGGCACGGTTCGATCCGGGGTTGTCCACAGGCAGACTTACGCCGCCGGGAACTGTCGGTGGTCGAGCGCAGGGTTGTCTCCGAGGCCCGCATCAGGCGGGCGCGAACTCTGAGGAGACAACGATGAACGACTCGATCATCACCCTGCGCGGCAACGTCGGTGCCGACCCCGTCGTGCGGAGCGTCGGTGAGTTCTCGGTCGCGAACTTCCGGATGGCGTGCACACCGCGGAAGCTCAACCGGTCCACCGGAGAGTGGAGCGACGGCGTGACGCAGTGGTTCTCGGTGAGCGCCTGGCGTCAGCTGGGGGAGAACGTCGGGCGCTCGCTTCGCACGGGCGACCCCGTGGTCGTCCAGGGACGGCTGTCCACCCGCAGCTACGTCAACAAGGACGGGCTCGAGGTCAACACCTTCGAGGTCGAGGCGACCGTCGTCGGTCACGACCTCAACCGCGGTATGAGCAGCCTCTCGCGCAACCCGCGCTCCCTGGCCGCGGTCGCCGCCCCTGCCTCTGGACCCCGCGACGACGACCCAGAGGGCGACCCGCTCTCCGACTGGCGGGCGCCGGGCGCGGACCCGTGGGAGCAGAAGCCGGCGACCGAGGACGATGGCGAGGCGCCCGCCGAGACGGAGACCCTTCGACAAGCTCAGGACACCGCCTCTGAAGCGGCGTGAGGTGAGCCGGGCGGGCGCGGGGCCCTGTGGCGGGGTGCGCCGGTTGTACCGGCGTGCCTCTCCCTCATTAGGGTGGGGACCATGGCCGACTACATCCTCTCCCTGCGCAATGTGCGCAAGGCCCATGGCGACAAGGTCGTCCTCGACAACGTCACCCTCTCGTTCCTGCACGGTGCCAAGATCGGCGTTGTCGGCCCGAACGGCATGGGTAAGTCCTCGCTGCTCAAGCTGATGGCGGGGCTGGACCATCCCAACAACGGCGACATCGTCCGCGACCAGGACGCGACCGTCGGGATGCTCCAGCAGGAGCCGCCGCTGACCGAGGGCAAGACCGTCCTCGAGAACGTCGAGGAGGCGGTCAGCGAGATCAAGACGAAGATGAAGCGCCTCGAGGACGCCTACATGGAGATGGGTGACCCCGACGCCGACCAGGACGCCCTGATGGCCGAGACCGGTGATCTCCAGACCTTCCTGGACAACATCAACGCCTGGGACATCGACTCCAAGCTGGAGCAGGCGATGGACGCGCTGCGCTGCCCTCCGGGCGACGCGATCGTCGACAACCTCTCCGGTGGTGAGCGCCGCCGCGTCGCGCTGTGCAAGCTGCTCCTGCAGGAGCCCGACCTGCTGCTGCTCGACGAGCCCACCAACCACCTCGACGCCGAGTCGGTGCAGTGGCTGGAGGGTCACCTCAAGTCCTACAAGGGCGCCGTCCTGGCCGTCACCCACGACCGCTACTTCCTCGACAACGTCGCCGAGTGGATCGCCGAGGTCGACCGCGGCTCGATCCACGGCTACGAGGGCAACTACTCCACCTACCTCGAGACCAAGAAGGACCGTCTCAAGGTCGAGGGGCAGAAGGACGCCAAGCGAGCCAGGATGCTCGAGAAGGAGCTGGAGTGGGTCCGCTCCAACGCCAAGGCTCGCCAGACCAAGTCGAAGTCGCGTCTGGCCCGCTACGAGGAGCTCGCCGCCGAGGCCGACAAGGCTCGCAAGATCGACACCGCCGACATCAACATCCCGCCGGGCCCGCGCATGGGTGATCTGGTGCTGGAGGCCAAGGGCCTGGTCAAGGGGTTCGAGGACCGCACGCTGTGGGACGACATCTCCTTCTCGCTCCCGCGCGCCGGCATCGTCGGCGTCATCGGTCCCAACGGTGTCGGCAAGACGACCCTGTTCCGGATGATCACCGGCTCCGAGAAGCCTGACGCGGGCGAGCTCAACGTCGGCAAGACCGTGAAGATCTCCTACGTCGACCAGAGCCGTGGTGGCATCGACCCCAACAAGAACGTCTGGGAGGTCGTCTCCGACGGCCTCGACTTCATCAAGGTCGCCAACTTCGAGATGAACTCGCGGGCCTATGTCGCCTCGTTCGGCTTCAAGGGTCCCGACCAGCAGAAGAAGGCCGGCGTGCTCTCCGGTGGTGAGCGCAACCGTCTCAACCTGGCGCTCACCCTGAAGCAGGGCGGCAACATGCTGGTTCTCGACGAGCCGACCAACGACCTCGACGTCGAGACCCTCTCCTCCCTCGAGGACGCGCTGCTCGAATTCCCGGGCTGTGCCGTGGTCTCCTCCCACGACCGGTGGTTCCTCGACCGCGTCGCCACCCACATCCTCGCCTGGGAAGGCACCGAGGAGAAGGAGGGCGCGTGGTTCTGGTTCGAGGGCAACTTCGAGTCCTACGAGGCCAACAAGATCGAGCGCCTCGGCCAGGAGGCCGCCCGCCCCCACCGCGTCACCCACCGTCGCCTCACCCGCGACTGACCAACTCGCGCCGAGTCGGCGCGTTCTGACCAGAACCCGCGCCGAGGCGGCGCGGTAGAAAGAGGCGACACGGGGCGGG
>NZ_JBHXNY010000031.1:0-58018 GCF_042719275.1 Nocardioides sp. NPDC058538
AGTTGGCACCGTGGTGCCAACTCGGCCGACGGGGGTGACGCTTCGGCCGACCTAGGTGACGCTTCGGCGGCTAGCTGGGCTTGCGGGCAGCAGAGGCCCGCACCACCAGCTCCGGCGCAATCAGAGCGGGCGTCTCGACGGTCCCGTCGGCGATGGCCTTGATCGCCACCTCGACCGCGAGCTCGCCGAGCGAGGCGAAGTCCTGCCGGACCGTGGTCAGCGGCGGCCAGAGGTACGCGGCGTCCGGGACATCGTCGAAGCCGACGACGCTCACGTCCTGCGGGACCCGGCGGCCGGCCTCGTGCAGCGCCCGGATCACGCCGAGCGCCATCGAGTCGTTGGCCGCGAAGACCGCGGTGACCGAGGGGTCCCGGGCGATCTCGGCCCCGGCCTCGTAACCGCTCTTGCTCGACCAGTCACCGAAGATCTCGGGCCCGGGCTGCACCTCGCTGTCCCGGAGCGCGGCCAGCCACCCCTCCCGGCGCTGCCGGGCGTCGATCCAGCCGACCGGACCGGCCACGTGGGCGATGTTGCGATGGCCGATGTCCAGCAGGTACTGCGTGGCCAGCACGGCCCCGGCGTGCTGGTCGATCCCCACCGAGCGCACCCCCGCCGGCGGGTCGCTGTGGATCATCACGACCTCGACCGTCGAGGCGAGCTGGGCGACCAGGTCCTCGAACGACTGGTGCGAGACGCCGAGGAGCACGGCCTCGACCGCGTCGTCGAGCAGCGCCTCGATCGCCCGCTCCGCCGAGGTCGCCTCCAGGTGCGGCACCGGGCTCAGGATGATGTCGTAGCCGGCCCGCTGACCGGCCTGGTGCACCGAGGCGGCCAGCGTGCCCGGCCCGTAGAGGTGCGGCTGGGTGTAGAGCAGGCCCAGCCGTCCCGACTTCCGCGTCACCAGAGCGCGCGCCGACTTGTTGCGCCGGTAGCCCAGCTCGTCGATCGCTGCCAGCACCCGGTCGCGGGTGTCGCCGCGTACGGCGTCGGAGCCGTTGACCACGCGGGACACGGTCTGGTGCGAGACCCCTGCCAGGGCCGCGACATCTGCCATGCTCGGCGCGTTCTTCGACTCCCCGTTGACCATGCGGTGATCCTAAGCGGCATCACCGCTGGCGGCAGGACTGCCTCAGGTCTCCTCGAGCTCGGGAAGCCCGTGACGTGCCCGGGCGAGCGCCGCCACGGGCGAGGCGCAGCGGCCGCCGGGGACGAGTGACGCGAGCTCGTCCGGGTTCTCGGGCAGGCCGAGGTCACGAGCCTGGTCGAGGAGTCGATAGCCGGGCGCATGCGCTGCCTCCGCAGGCTGGGATCGGCAGACCCTGGATAGATCCTGGTGGGCAACCCAGGATGGATCCGACCCGAGATCCTCTCTCCAGGAGCAGACCGATGCCACGTCGACCCATCGACATCACGATCCCCGACCTGTCCGGTAAGCGAGCCCTGGTCACCGGCGCCAGCGACGGCATGGGCCTGGTGATGGCCACCCGGCTGGCCGCAGCCGGTGCGGAGGTCGTGATGCCCGTACGCAACGCCGGCAAGGGCGAGAAGGCACTGGCCACGATCCGCGGGCACGTCCCGGAGGCCCAGATCTCGCTGCGTGACCTCGACCTGTCGTCGCTGTCGTCGGTGGCGGCGCTCGCCGAGACGCTGCTGGGCGAGGACCAGCCGTTCCACGTGATGATCAACAACGCCGGCGTGATGACGCCGCCGGAGCGGCAGACGACCGCCGACGGGTTCGAGCTCCAGTTCGGCACCAACCATCTCGGACACTTCGCCCTCGTCGCCCGGATCCTGCCGCTGCTGCGGGCCGGGCAGGCCCGGGTGACGTCGCAGGTCAGCGTCGCCGCGAGGCGAGGCGCGGTCAACTGGGAGGACCCCAACTGGGAGCAGAGCTATGAGGACATGAAGGCCTACAGCCAGTCCAAGATCGCCGTCGGCCTCTTCGGGCTGGAGCTGGACCGGCGCAGCCAGGCCCACGGCTGGGGCATCACCAGCAACCTCTCCCACCCCGGCGTCGCGCCGACCAACCTGCTGGCCGCTCGCCCTGAGATCGGACGTACGACGGACACCCTCTCCGTACGCATGATCCGCTGGCTCTCGGCCCGCGGGATCCTCCTCGGCACCCCCGAGACCGCCGCCCTTCCCGCGCTGCTGGCCGCGACCTCGCCCGCGGCGACCGGTGGCCGGCTGTACGGCCCCAGCGGCCCCGGGCACCTCGGTGGCGCCCCCGCCGAGCAGGCGCTCTATCGGCCGCTGGTCAGCGCCGAGGACGCCACCCGGCTGTGGGAGATCTCCGAGAGCCTCACCCGGACCGCGCTCCCGACATCCTGATCCGGCGGCGCGGGAACCTTATGCTGCCGTCGTTCTCGGGCCCGGCCCGATGCCCATGGAACGGAGCAATGGATGCGCGTGCTGTTGTCGACGTACGGGTCGCGGGGAGACGTCGAGCCGCTGGTGGCGCTCGCGGTGCAGCTGCAGCGGAGAGGCGCTGAGGTGCGGATGTGCGCGCCGCCGGACCAGGAGTTCGTCGACCTGCTGGAGCGGGAGGGTGTGCCGCACGTGCCGTTCCTCAAGCCGTGGCGGTCCTGGGAGCGGCCGCCGACCCCCGAGGAGAGTCACCAGCGGGTGACCGACTTCATCAGGGCGCAGTACGACACCGTGGCCGAGGCCGCTGCGGGCTGTGATGTGGTCGTGGCGACGACTGCTTCGTCATCGGCGAGGTCAACCACCAGCAGCTCTTCGGCCGGGTCGCCGCCGTCATCCACCACGGTGGCGCGGGCACCGTGACGACGGCCTACCGGGCCGGCGCTCCGCAGGTGGTGGTGCCGCAGGCCGGCGACCAGACCTACTGGGCCGGGCGGGTGGCGGAGCTCGGCATCGGGGTCGCCCACGACGGCGCCGCACCGACGGTCGAGTCGCTCACCGCGGCTCTCGGCGCCGTCCTGGCGCCTGAGGTCCGCGCGCGGGCGACGTCGCTGGCTGCCGCGGCCAGGGTCGACGGAGCGGCGGTGGCCGCGGAGCTGCTGCTCAGCGGTGAGGCCTGACCCTCAACGACCGAGTACGTGGCGCAGTGCCGCCTCCAGCGTCGGGGGACGGAACTGGTGGTCCTGCCCGCGGCGTACGTCCTGTGGTGGGCCGCGAGGTCGGCGACCAGCTGATCGTGGCGGTAGCCGAGCATCCGGTCCACCATCCGCCCGAGCACGTTGGTCTCGACCCGGTCGGTGACCAGCGTGGCGTCGCCGTCGGCGGCGAACTCGTGCCGGTGAGTCCACGACAGCGGCCGCAGCGAGGCGAGCCGCTCTGTGAACAGGTGCGGTGCTTCGTAGCCATCGGGATCGTGGCGGGCCACCCAGTCCACACCACGGCCGAGCGAGATCACCGCCGTCCCGTCGGCCAGATCGGTCGCCTCCACCCGCACCTCCCCCGGCGTCCACGGCGGCGTCAGCCGGCGGATCGCCCCCGGGCGCCGATGCCGCCCGAAGACCTCCTCGACCGGCGCATCGACGCGCGTCGTCAGCGTGTGGACCCGGACCAGCGGGGACGTCATGTCTGAAGCCTCGCGCGGATCGCGGGAGCGTACAACCTCGAGCTACTCGCTCACCCCCGGAACTCCTTCACCATCTGCTTGGCGATGATCAGCTTCTGGATCTCGCTGGTGCCCTCGTAGAGCCGGAACAGCCGCGCGTCGCGGTAGAACCGCTCGACCGGAACCTCGCGCATGTAGCCGAGGCCGCCGTGGATCTGGACCGCGCGGTCGGCGATCCGGTCGACCGCCTCGGTGCAGAACAGCTTGCACAGCGACGGTGCCGTCCGGCGGTCGCTGCCATCGTCCCAGCTGCGGGCCGCCTCGAGGACCATCGCGCGACCGGCGTACGCCTCGGTCCGGCTCTCGGCGAGCATCGCCTGGATCAGCTGGAACTCCGCCAGCTTCTGGCCGCCCTGGCCGTTGGTCGTGGCGTGGCGCAGGCTCTCCTCGATCAGCCGGTCCGCCAGGCCGACGGTCAGCGCGGCGATGTGCAGCCGGCCTTTGGCCAGCGATCGCATCGCCGCGGAGAAGCCCTCGCCCTCGACCTCGCCGACCAGGTTCTCGGCGGGCACCCGGACACCGTCGAGGAAGATCTCCGACGTCACCGAACCGCGCTGGCCCATCTTGTGGTCCTTCGGACCGATGGTGACGCCGGGGGTGTCGGTCGGCACCACGAACACCGAGATGTTCTTCGCGCCCTCGTCGAGGTCGCCGGTGCGGGCGAACACCATCAACAGGTCGGCCCAGATCGCGTTGGTGATGAAGCGCTTCTGCCCGTTGATGACGTACGCGTCGCCCTCTCGGACCGCGCGCGTGCGCAGGCCGCTCGGGTCGGAGCCGGCCTCGGGCTCGGTGAGCGCGAACGAAGCCACCAGGTCACCGCTGGCCAGCCCGGGCAGGTACTGCTGCTTCTGCCGCTCGGTGCCGCAGTTGACCAGCACCTGGCCGGCGATGCCGTTGTTGGTGCCGAACATCGAACGGAACGACGGCGTGGTCCAGCCGAGCTCCATCGCCAGCCGGACCTCCTCGGACATGGTGAAGCCGAGACCGCCGTACTCCTCGGGGATGGCATAGCCGAACAGCCCCATGGCCGCGGCCTGCTGCCGGAGCCGGTCGGGGATCTGATCGGTCTCCTCGATCTCGTCCTCGGCCGTGACGACCTCCTTGCGGACGAATGCGCGGACGGCTTCGAGGATCGACGTGAACTCGTCGGGCTCCATGGGTGCTGCTCCTTCGTGCGGGCGGGTCGAGGCTCAGGACGAGTATGTCGGCGAACCCGCCGACCACGCGATGGCCGCCTGGCACGCCGACCAGTAGCTGGGGGATCGCCGGCGACGACACGGCGCCACTGCAACATGCCCGAAACCCGCGGCGACTACCGTGCCGACCATGGCGCGGGCGGTGGAGCAGCAGTCGCGGGTGATCCACGGCTACAGGCGTGCGTACCGCATCGGCGGCGAAGGCTCCGCGATCATGTTCATCCACGGAATCGGCGACAGCTCGCGGACGTGGGACGACGTGCTACCTCTGTTCGCCGAGAACCACCTCGTCATCGCTCCCGACCTCCTCGGTCACGGCGACTCCGACAAGCCGCGGGCCGACTACTCGATCGGCGGGTTCGCCAACGGGATGCGCGACCTCCTGGCCGTGCTGGACGTCGAGCGAGTCACCCTCGTCGGCCACTCGCTCGGCGGAGGTATCGCGATGCAGCTCGCCTACCAGTACCCGCAGCTGGTCGATCGGATCGTGCTGGTTTCCAACGGCGGCTCCGGAAACGGTGTCTCGACCTGGCTACGGCTCGCGACCCTGCCGTTGGCGCCAGAGCTGCTCAAGCTGTTGCGGCTGCCGATCTCGCGGACCGGGGTGTCCGTCTCCCTCGCCCTGCTGCGCCGCCTCGATCACGACCTCGGCGTCGACGCTCCGGACCTGACCAGGATCGTCGACGCGCTGCCCGACGGTCCCTCGCGCCAGGCGTTCGCCCGGACCCTGCGGGCCGTCGTCGACTGGCACGGCCAGGTCGTCACGATGCTCGACCGCTGCTACCTGGCCTCGGACGTACCGATGCTGATGATCTGGGGCGACCGCGACGGCGTCATCCCCTACCGCCACGCCGGGCAGGCGCAGGCGGCGCTGCCCCAGGCCGCGCTCGAGGTGTTCGACGGCGCCGGCCACTTCCCGTTCCGGTCCGACCCCGAGCGCTTCACGACGGTCGTCGAGCGGTTCATCCGCGAGACCGTGCCCGCGACGTGGGACCAGCAGACCTGGCAGACACGGCTGCGCACCGGGCCCGGACCGGAACCCGATCCCGCGGCCACCCAGGTGCTGAGCGAGTAAAGGTCGGCGATCGACCCGCCGCGCCCTCCCTGTCACCTCCATACCCATGCCGCATCGGTCGATGCCGTGCTGCTGTTGGACGCGCATCACCGTCGCGACCTAGCCTCGGAATCCCGATGTCGTCCAACCTCGAGGAAGAGACCCATGACCCGCCGCATCCTCCAGGTAGGACCGCTCAAGCCGTCGCTGGCCGCCACCCTCACCGACCACTACGACGCCCTGGTGCTGCCCGACGACGACAGCCGCGCCGCGTTCCTCGCCGAGCACGGGCCCTCGATCGGTGCCGTGGTGACCACCGGGCGTACCGGCGTACCGGCCGAGCTGATGGCGCAGCTGCCCGCGCTCGGCGCTGTCGTCAACTTCGGGGTCGGCTACGACACCACCGACGTCGAGACCGCGGCCGCACGTGGCGTACTGGTCTCCAACACCCCCGACGTGCTGACCGACTGCGTGGCCGACACCGCGATCGGCCTCGCCATCGACACCCTGCGCCAGCTCAGTGCGGCCGACCGGTTCGTACGCCGCGGCGACTGGCCCGAGGTCGTCACCTACCCGCTGGCCCGCAAGGTCTCGGGCAAGCGGGTCGGGATCCTGGGTCTGGGGCGGATCGGTCAGGCCATCGCGACCCGGTTCGAGGCGTTCGGCTGCCCGATCTCCTACCACTCCCGCCGCGAGGTCGCCGGCTCTCCCTACACCTACGCCGCCTCCCCCGCGCAGCTCGCCGCCGACGTGGACATCCTGGTCCTCGCCACCTCCGGTGGCAGCGGTACGCAGCACCTCGTCGACCGCAAGGTGCTCGAGGCGCTCGGGCACGAGGGCTATCTCATCAACATCGCGCGCGGCTCCGTGGTCGACCAGGACGCACTGGTCGAGCTGCTCCTCGAGGGCGGCATCGCCGGCGCCGGCCTCGACGTCTACACCGAGGAGCCCGCGGTCCCCGCGGAGCTGATCGACCTCGACAACGTGGTGCTCCTCCCGCACCTGGCCAGCGGCACCGTCGAGACGCGTGCCGCCATGGAGCAGCTGACCCTCGACAACCTCGACCGCTGGCTCGCCGACGGCACCGTCCTCACTCCGGTGCCGGAGGTGACGCCTCGGGGCGCAGCGCGATCTCGGTGATGCGGTTGCCGTTCCGGGCGGTCACCTCCAGGGTGCCGTCCCGGAGCGCCAGCACCTCCCCGACCTGCGGGATGTGGCCGAGCCGCGAGATGAGATAGCCCGCGACGGTCTCGTAGGCACCGTCCTCGAGCTCGATGCCGGTGGTGTCCGCGAAGTCCTCGATCGTCATCGCGCCGTCGATCCGGGACAGGTCACCGTGGTCGCGGATGCGGGCCTCGCCGTGGTCGTACTCGTCACGGATGTCGCCGATCATCTCCTCGACGAGGTCCTCGAGGGTCACGATGCCGTCGGTGCCGCCGTACTCGTCCACGACCATCGCCAGGTGGGTGCCGCCCTCGCGCATCGTGGCGACCGACGGGATCACCCGCTTGCTCCCCGGCAGTGAGAGCACCGGACGGCAGATGTCCCGGATCGTGCGCTCGTCGGTCGCGACGACACCGAGCAGGTCGCGTACGTGCAGGAAACCGAGGATGTCGTCGAAGCCCTCGCCGGTCACCGGGTAGCGGGAGTAGGGCAGGTCACGCACCGTCTCGGCTGCCTCGGGAAGCGGCATCGCGGCGGGCATGAAGGTGACGTCGCCGCGCGGACGCATCACCTCCCTCAACGTCGTCTCGGTGGTGGCGAACACGTCACGCAGGATCCGGCGCTCGTCCTCCTCGAGGTCCCGGTTGGTGGAGACCATCTCGCGCAGCTCCTCCTCCGAGACCTGCTCGGCCGAGGCTTTGGGGTCACCGCCGAGCAGCCGTACGACGGCGTCGGTGGAGACCGAGAGCAGCCAGATCACCGGTCGCATCACGGTGGCGAACCGGTCCAGCACCGGCGCGACGGCCAGCGAGATGCCGGCAGCCTTCTGCAGCGCCAGTCGCTTCGGCACGAGCTCGCCCAGCACCAGGGAGAGATAGGCGATGAACAGGGTCAGCACGATCAGCGCCGTGGTCTCGGCCAGCGCCTCGGTCAGGCCGAGGCGCTCGAGGTAGGGCGCGACGTCGGGAGCGATCGCCGACCCGCCGTAGGCCGCGGAGAGGAAGCCGGCGACGGTCACGCCGATCTGCACCGCGGCCAGGAAGCGGTTGGGGTCGCGGGCGACCTCCGCCACCCGTGCTCCACGTGCGCCTTTTCGCTCGAGCGCGGTCAGCTGGCTCTCACGCAGCGACACCAGCGCCAGCTCGGTCGCGGCGAAGACGCCGCCGACCAGCACGAACACCAGCACCAGCCCGAGGCTGAGAAATGTCTGGCTGTCCATCAGGCCCGCTCACCATCCGACATGAATCCAGGTGAGCGGTAAGTACTTCGGGGCCTCTTCACAGGGATGAATCTACAGCCGCATCACCAGCGGACTCAGGTCGCCGGGCGAGTCGCCCGACCGAGGCGCCCTCCTGGACGAGATCGGCCGCTGCGACGCGACGACCCGAGACGCCTACACCGAAGGCGCCCGCTCGATGATCGAGGCGATCTCGCGCCACCTCGACGAGGGCGATGCCCAGCAGACCGACGAGCGTGCGATCGGCATCTTCACGCTCCTGGTCGGCTCCCTGCAGCTGGCTCGCGCCGTCACCGACACCGAGCTCTCCGACCGCATCCTCGCCGCGGCCCACACCCAAGCCATGACCATCGCGGGAGCCCGTCCGGGTCCCGCGACAACACCCACCCAGGAGTCGCCATGAAGGCGTTCGTCGTCACCCACTACGGTCCGGACGGGCTCGAGGCGGCCGATGTCCCGACACCGACGCTCGGGCCTCGCGACGTCCTGGTCGACGTCCGCGCGGCGAGCATCAACCCCCTCGACAAGATGGTCCGCAACGGGGAGCTCAAGCAACTGCTGAAGTACGAGCTGCCCTTCACCCTCGGCCACGACGTCTCCGGTGTGATCACTCAGGTCGGGCCGGAGGTCCGTGACTTCAAGGTCGGCGACGAGATCTGCGCCCGGGCGCGCGACCTGCGCATCGGCACGTTCGCCGAGCAGATCGCCATCGACTCCGACGACATCTCCCTCAAGCCGAGGTCCCTGTCGTTCGAGGAGGCCGCCGCCGTACCCCTGGTCGCGCTCGCCGCATGGCAGGCCCTGGTCGGCCTGGCCAGCGTCAAGCCGGGCCAGAAGGTCCTGGTTCACGCCGGCGCCGGCGGCCTCGGTTCCACCGTCATCCAGGTCGCCAAGCACCTCGGTGCCTACGTCGCCACCACCGCCGCGACCAAGGACGTCGAGAAGGTCCGTACGCTCGGCGCCGACGAGGTCGTCGACTACACCAGCACCGACTTCGCCCAGGTCCTGTCCGGCTACGACGTCGTGCTCGACTCTCTCGGGACCGCTAGCCTCGAGAAGTCGCTGACCGTGCTGAAGCCGGGCGGTCTGGCGATCAGCGTGGTCGGCCCACCCGACCCGCACATGGCGGACCAGCTGGGCAAGCCGCTCCTCAAACCCGTCATGGCCCTGTTGAGCCGCAAGATCCGGTCCCGCGCCAAGAAGCTCGGCGTTCGCTACTCGTTCCTCTTCATGGAGGCGAACGGCACCCAGCTCACGACCCTCGCCGCGCTCTACGACGACGGCACCGGATGGTGCCCACGGCTCTCTCCGAAGACCTCCATCGCCGCATCAAGGGCAGCCAGCTGATCATCTACCCGAACTCCGGTCACGGCGGGATCTTCCACTTCCACGAGAAGTTCGCCCCGGTCGCCGCCGACTTCCTCACCGACTGACCTTCGCGCCGGGGTTCCTACCGCCGAGGCCGGCACCGTAGGCGAGGTCATCGAGGCAGCGGCGAGCGATGAGGTCGGAGGCGGCATCGTGGACCCGAACCGCGAACCCGTCCGGCAGCCTCATCCGCCGAAGCCTCCGTCGGCGGCGACGACCGAGCCGTTGAGCACCGCCCCGGCACGTGAGCAGGCGTGGACGACGGTGGCGGCGACCTCCTCGGGCGTGAGCGGGCGGCGCAGGAGCTGGTGGGCGGCAAGGTCGTCCGGGCCGACCGCATAGAGGTCGGCGGTCGCGGCGAGCATCGCGGTGTCGGTGGAGCCCGGTGAGACGGCGCAGGCGGTCACACCCGTGCCGGCGAGGTCGGCGGCCAGGCCCTTCACCAGACCGACCACAGCGTGCTTGGCGGCGTTGTAGGCGGCGAGGTGGAACAGGCCGCGCGATCCGGCCGCGGAGGCAAGCGCTACGAACCGGCACCCGCCGGGATCGGGCCCGGCGAGCATCACTGGGACGGCGGCCGCCGCGGTGTTCCAGACCCCGGCGACGTCGATCTGCCACTGCAGGTCGAGCGAGGTGTCCTCCCACAACGGACGCCCACCGGCGATCACCGCCGCACCTGCGACCGCGACGTCGAGCCGCCCCCACCCGTGGTGCGCGGCGTCGACCGCGGCGGTCAGCGCCGCCGGGTCCCGTACGTCACCGACGACCGGTTCGACCCAGCCTGCCGGGAGCGAGGCGACCAGGGTGTCCAGGTCGGCCTTCGTGGCCTGGGGATAGCCGGCCGGGGAGTCCTCACCCGCGCACCAGTCGAGCGCGACGACGCGTACGCCCTCGGCCACCAGGCCACGCACGGTGGCCGCGCCGATCCCGCGTGCGGCGCCGGTCACCAGCGCGACCCGTGTCGTCTCGACACTCATCGTGCCGCCGCTCCGATCCTGAGCCGGTCATCGGCAGCGACGCCCACCGCCTCGAAGAGGCTCGACCGCTTCCAGACTCTGTCGAAGCCGCCGTCGATCAGGAAAGCCACCCGACCCGCGCCACATGGGTTGAGCCCAGGAAGCGCCTCACCGAAGGCAGCCAGATGGAAGATGACATTCTCCTTCATCTCGGGTTCGACGTGACTCACAGCACATTAATGACACTCAGGGTCAAGAGATAGGGTGCGCAGCACGAAGCGATTCTCTGCTCAGAGCGCTGCGGTAGATTGCGGCAGGTGCCCACCAGCCCCGTCTCCACGACGCGGCGCTCGCTGCGCGGACGCCCCCACCGCGACCGGATGCGTCTGATCCTGACCACCCCGGCCCTCCAGGCCCACTCGGTGCTCGGCTACGCCAGCTGGCGCGAGGTCATCGCCGAGTACGTCGCCGAGCGCACCGGCGGGCGTCCCGCGGACATCCTCCCAGACCATCGGGCAGGTCTCGCTGGCCCTCACCCTGGCCTCGTATCAGGCCTGGCTCGCCGACGACGACGCCTCGCTCCCCGATCTGCTGGACCTGCTGGACCTGCTCGACGCCCCGATGGCGCACCTGCGCTCGTACGTCTCGAGCTGAGGCCCGGCACTACGGCGACGCGGCTACGGGCTTGCTGCAGCAAAGCCTCCTGCGCCACGTCGACCACGCCTGCCGTACGGCTCTCACCAACTGGTCGTTGTCGCCGTACGAACCGGGCTGTCACGACGAAGCTGATCGCGACGCCATGACAGCCCGGACGGTTGCCGATCAGGTTCAGCTGAACTGGGTCCGGAGCTTGGCCCGGGCCAGGGCCCGGGGTGCGGTCTCGGGCAGCAGGCAGAGGCAGATCAACGGCCGTAATCGGCTGAGCGGTCGGCGCTGACCAACTGATGTCGCCTCAGAATAGGAAGGCGATCACCACGGTCATACGGGAGAAATCCTTATCCGAGTAAGGCCTTCGAACCGGCGCGATCTCCCCGAGACGGTGTGCTCATGAGCAAGTGATGCGAACCTGTATCAAGACAGAGATTCAGCCCGGAAGATGGCGACGGGCAGACGTTCCGAAGTCGGAACAACAGATGCGCCTCAAAAGCGATCAAGCCGTGTTCTCAACCTTCGGTGAAGGTTCAGAACACGGCTCTGATCAGGTGTTTCGGTGGAGGTGAGGGGACTCGAACCCCTGACCCTCTGCATGCCATGCAGATGCGCTACCAGCTGCGCCACACCCCCTTGGCGTTGTCCCGGAGATCAACCCGGGCAACGAGAAGAACAGTAGCGGAATGCTCCCGAGATCACGAAATCGGGGCCCCCATTCCGTACGTCGCGAGTCGCCAGGGCGCCGACGGGATGAGTCCGTGGGCGGACTCCCGGGCGGTGAGCTCGATCCAGGCACAGTTCGTCAGCGGAGCGAGGGTGGTGACGACGGACGGGTCCCAGCCGAGGAAGGCGGCCAGACCCTGCCGGATGGCACCGCCGTGAGCGACGACCACGACGGTCTCGCTGGGCGCGACGGTCTCGGCGACGTCGTGGAGCGCGCCGCTGAAGCGTGCCGCGACCGTGGGCCAGGACTCGCCGCCATAGGGCTCCCAGCTGGCCGGCATCTCACCGAAGCGCTCGAGGATCTGGGCACGGTTCATGCCTTCGGCCTCCCCCGCGCAGACCTCCCGCAGCCGCGGGTCGTACGCGGCCTCCAGGCCGGTCTCCTCGGCGACGTACGCAGCGGTCTGCCGGGCCCGCATCAGGTCCGAGGAGACGAGGCGGGTGACGGCGTAGGTGGTCCCGAGCGCCCGAGCGGCGGCCTTGGCCTGCTGGTGGCCGGTCTCGGCCAGCTCGATGTCGGTCTGGCCCTGGTAGCGGCCGTCGGCGTTCCAGCCGGTCACACCGTGACGGAGCAGGATGAGGCGACGGATCTCCACAGGTTCGACCACCGGACCTCAGCCCTCGGAGACGATGTCGGCGGGCAGCGAGATCGAGGGGCAGTCACGCCAGAGCCGCTCGAGAGCGTAGAACTGGCGCTCCTCCTCGTGCTGGACGTGCACGACGATCTCGCCGTAGTCGAGCAGCACCCAGCGCCCCTCCTTGTGCCCCTCGCGGCGCAGCGGCTTGGAGCCGAGGTCGCGGAGCTTCAGCTCGACCTCGTCGACGATCGACTGCACCTGCCGCTCGTTGGGGGCGGAGGCCAGCACGAAGGCGTCGGTGATGGCCAGCTGGTCGCTGACGTCGAAGGCCAGGATGTGCCCGGCCTTCTTGTCCGAGGCCGCCCGGGCGGCGGTGATGGTGAGCTCGATGGCGTGCTCGGTCGCGGTCATGCGCGGTCCTTATTTCGGGGAGTCTTGGATTGAGGGGCCCTGGTTTCCTTGGGCCGGTAGAGGTCGTGCTTGCCGATGTACTGCACCACGCCGTCAGGGACGAGATACCAGACCGGTTCGCCACGGTGATGCCGCTCGCGGCAGTCGGAGGAGGAGATCGCCAGAGCCGGGATCTCGAGCATGGTGATGCGGTCGGAGGGGATCTTCGCGATGACCTCAGGATCCATGTTGTAGCCCGGGCGCGTGCACCCCACGAACTGGGCGAGCTCGAAGAGCTCGTCGGTGTCGCGCCAGGTGAAGATCTCGGCGAGCGCGTCGGCCCCGGTGATGAAGTAGAGCTCGGCCTCGGGCAGCGCCTTGGCGAGATCGCGCAGCGTGTCGATGGTGTAGGTCCGGCCGGCCCGGTCGATGTCGACCCGGCTCACGGTGAAGCGCGGGTTGGCGGCGGTCGCGATGACCGTCATCAGGTAGCGGTGCTCGGCCGGCGACACGTCGCGGTCGGCCTTCTGCCACGGATCGCCGGTCGGCACGAAGACGACCTCGTCGAGGTCGAAGAACGACTGCACCTCGGAGGCCGCCACCAGGTGGCCGTGGTGGATGGGGTCGAAGGTGCCACCCATCACCCCGACGCGGCGCTTGCCGGTCAGGCCCTCCAGACCTGGCTCGGGCGCTCCCCCGCTGCCCATCGGATCAGCGCTCAGGAGTGCTCACGGCCGCCGGCGAACCAGACCAGGACCAGGAGCGCGAAGACCAGGATCGCCAGGGCGCCGCCGCCGATGACCCACTCGATGCCAGAGGTGCCGTGCTCGGCCCCGTGCTCAGCGGAGGTGATGATGCTCGACACAACAGAGTTCGACATGGCGCACAGATTACCTTGCCCCGTCCCAGGTCAGCGCACGTGCCCGTTCCCAGTGACGACATACTTCGTCGAGGTCATCTCGGGCAGCCCCATCGGGCCCCGGGCGTGCAGCTTCTGGGTCGAGATCCCGATCTCCGCGCCGAAGCCGAACTCGCCGCCGTCGGTGAACCGCGTGGAGGCGTTGACCATGACGGCCGCGGAGTCGACAGCAGCGGTGAACCTCCGGGCCGCGCCGAGGTCCTCGGTCAGGATCGCCTCGGTGTGACCGCTCGACCAGCGCCTGATGTGGGCGATGGCGGCGTCGAGATCGGGCACGACCGCGGCGCTGATCTTCAGCGCCAGGAACTCGGCCGCGTAGTCCTCGTCGGTGGCGGGCTCGACGAGGTCGTAGGCCTGGAAGGTCTCGTCGCCGTGGATCTGCACCCCGCGCTCCTGCAGGGCGGGGACGATCATGGGCAGGAACTTCTTGGCGATGTCGGCGTGCACGAGCAGCGACTCGGCGGAGTTGCACACGCTGGTGCGCTGGGTCTTGGAGTTGACCACGATCGAGACCGCCTTCTCGAGGTCGGCGGCCTTGTCGACGTAGACGTGTACGTTGCCCACCCCCGTCTCGATGACCGGCACCGTCGACTCCTCGACGACGCTGCGGATCAGCCCGGCGCCACCGCGCGGGATGAGCACGTCGACCAGGCCGCGGGCCCGCATCAGTGCCTTGACCGAGTCGTGGCCCTCACCGGGCACGACCTGGATCACGTCGGCAGGGAGACCAACGGAGACGACGGCGTCGCGCAGCACGGCGGCGATCGCCACGTTGCTGGACGCGATGTTGGAGGAGCCGCGCAGCAGCGCCGCGTTGCCGGACTTCAGGCAGATCCCGGCCGCGTCCACGGTCACGTTGGGGCGCGCCTCGTAGATCATCCCGACGACACCGAACGGCACCCGCACCTGGCGAAGCTCGAGACCGTTGGCGAGGGTGCTGCCGCGGACGACGTCTCCGACGGGGTCCGGGAGAGCGGCGAGTTCGCGGAGGGCGGCGGCGATGCCGTCGAGACGCTCCGGGGTCAGGGTGAGGCGGTCGATGATGTTGGCCGGGCTGCCCGAGGCCTCGGCACGGGCGACATCGGCCGCGTTGGCCTCCAGCACCTCGTCGGCCCGCGCCAGGAGCGCGTCGGCCATCGCGTGCAGCGCCGCGTCCTTCACGCTGCGCGGCGCGACCGCGAGCTGGTAGCTCGCCTCTCGTGCCTTCGCCGCCACCTCACGGATCGCTGCCTCTGCACTCATGCCGTCGCCTCGGTTCGGCAGATCGAAGAATACGGAACCGGCGGCCTGAGGCCCATTGCCGCTCGCTGGCGCTCGCTCATGTCGGAAAGCCTATGCCGTCCGGCTTAGACAGCCACCACCCCTTTCGCCGTACGGACCGGACCGCACGGCGAAGGGTCACTCCTCCTCGCCCAGGCCCAACAGCACGCCGAGACCCCCGAGCGGGTCGAACGGGCTCTCGGACGGCTCCGGCGTCGCCATCGGCTCGCCGCTCCCCGATCCGGAGTCCGAGGGCCGGACCTTCCGCGGCGCCTTCACCGGCGTCGGGTCGGCGGGCGCGCCCGTCGGTCGCGTCGAGGGCGACTCGCGCCGGTCCTGCTTCGACGGCGCGGACGACGAGGTGCTGGCCGCCGGCTCGGACTCGGTCATCGCCGGGTAGTCCACCGGCGGCTGATACGACTTCCGCACGAACGCGATCCCCGATGTCGCACCTGCGAACAGCGCCGACAGCACGAGCGCCGAGATCCAGGGCGCCCAGCCACGCCACCAAGCTCCGGCGGGGCCCCGAGCCCCGTCGAGATCACTCACTCCCACAACCATCCCCCAGGTTGCGCCGGCACCGTCCGGCGCGCTCCGAATCCTAGCGGCGATCGGAGCCTTCCGGGGCGGTGTGGACATCCCCGGATCGAGCGATCTCGAGCAGGAGGTCGTGCGCCCGGGCGGCCACCGGGTTTGCGGTACGCCGCGCCCCGAGCTCGACCAGCGCGACCAGGTCCGCGGAGCGGGCCAGGTCGAGGGCCTCCGTGGCGTTGCCGCCGCGCACCGCGACGTAGCCGTCCAGCACCCCTGAGACGTACGCCGCCTCCCGATCGAATCGCAGCAGGTTGCCGAGGTCGGCGAACGGCGAGCCGGCGTGGGCGAACTCCCAGTCCAGCACCGCGCGCACGCGCAGCGTCTCCGGGTCCACGATGAGGTTCTTCGGGTTGAGGTCGCTGTGCACCAGGCTCACCCGGGAGACCGTGTCGAGCAGGTCCTGGGCGTCGGCGGCCACGTCCCGCAGGCCCTCCAGGTCGGCCGGTGACCAGTCGAGACGCTCGGCGTACGACTCGACCCACTCGGTCAGGTCCAGGGCGAACGCCTCGACCCGCAGCTCCTTGTCGGCGAAGGTCCCGGCGGTCAGGAACGGCATCCCGGCCAGGGTGCCGGCGACCCCTCCGAGGCAGCGCCCGAGGCTTCCCTGTTGCGCCTCGTCCAGGTCGGGGAGCAGCAGGTCGCCGCGTACGCCCTCGACGAACTCGGTCACCAGGAGCGCGGGCGTGCCCGTGGCCGGGTCGGCGCGGCGTACCTCCAGGACGTCCGGGACGGGGACGAGGCCCCGCACCAGACGGTGCAGGGCCTCATGGACCTCCGCGGCCTGCGGGTGGTGGCGCGGGTCGGCGAAGACCCGCACGACCGACCTCTCCCCGCCTGCCTCAGCCAGGAACGTCTCGCCCGACCAGCCGCCGTCGAGTGGCCGAAGGCCCCCACCGAGTTCACCGAAGCTCATGCGACCACGTCCGTAGCGCTAGCGCCAGGATACGGACGTGGTCGCGTGCCGTTTGGATGGTTCACTCGCTGACGCTCGCTCACCCGGCGAGGTTAGCGCCCCATGCGTCAGGCGCAGGGCCGGCTCTTCGGCTCCAGGTAGATCCGGTGGGTGGCCCTCGCGCTGTCCCACATCTTGTTGAACCGGGCGGTGTAGGCGGTGTAGTAGCTCTTCGAGGTGAACCGGAAGGTGACCTCGTCGTTGCTGAACGACGGCGGCGACCAGTTCTCCGAGCCGGTCCAGACGCTGTAGGTGCCCCTGTTCGAGTAGCGGCCGTTGACGCTCATCCACTTGTAGTGGGAGTAGCAGCGCGAGCCGTAGACGATGTTGTCGCCGCTGGTCGACTTCTTCTGACCCCAGTCCCAGGCGGCGTCGCGCGCCGGGATACCGACCCGTCGGAGCTTGCGGTAGACCACGTCGCTGGTGACCGAGCCGATCACCCGGACCACGCAGCCTCGCTTCTTCAGCCGGACGACCTCGTCGGCGATGCGCTCGCCACGGCGGCCGTACCAGGCGTACATGTGGATCCGCAGGATCGTCTTGCCCTTGGTGCCGTAGCCGCTCGGCGCACTGCAGCCGATCAGCCGCAGCCGGTCGATCACCCGGTCACCGCTACCGCGGGCGTAGATCTCGTCGCTGGTCGCGCCCGGACGCTGACGCTGGAAGCCGACGGAGGTGCCGCCACCGGTCCACGACACGTAGCGCGGCGAGGCTTTCCGGTCGGCCTTGAGCTCGTTGAACATCCGCAGCCAGGTCTTCCACAGGCTGTCGTTGGCGTAGATCGTCTGGGCGTCGTTCCACTGCGAACCAGCCGCGCCGCCACCGAGGTTGCCGGAGCTGTTGATCAGGATGTTGCGCTTGGTGCCGACCTGGGTGAACGAATGCATCTTGATGTGCAGGTTGCCCTTGTCATATCCACGGCAGGCGCCTGCGCAGCCGTAGATGAAGCTCGGACGGGAGCGCTTGGTGCCGAACCGGGCGGCCAGCTTCCGCTCACCGCTGCTCCACATCTTCCGATTGACCAGGATCTGCACGTGCACTCCGCGCTTGTGCGCGGCGATGAGCTGATCGACAGTGTCGGCGCGGTCCAGGTTGTAGGTGACGAACCGGATGTAGGAGCCCGCGCGCGCGTAGCGGATGCTGTTGTTGATCCGGTGGACGATGGCGTTGCGCTGCGACGCGTTGCCGGTCGGGTTGTTGAAGAACGGCCCCGCCGGGGGCGACCAGGTCGCCGCGGTCGCCGGCGTCGAAACCACGGACATCGTCGCCACGACCAAGGCAGCCACGCAGCCAGCCACAGCCGAAGCGATCGAGATCTTCCGGGTCGTCCTCGACCTCAGCGCATTCACCCACATGCGGCCGGACTATACCCAGCGACGTATGGCTCGCAACGACAATTCCCAGAACAAGATGCCAAACCGAAAGAAACCCGCCTCCGAGCCGTGCTCAGAGGCGGGTTTCGGGACGAACGTCACACCGTGACTCGGCCTGGCGCCCTTCGGGCGCCTTACTCCCTCGCTCGGCACGAAGGGACGAGCAAGCTCGCCCTTCGACCTCGCTCAGTCGTTACGCTCGTCAGCCCTTTGCGGCCTGCACGGCCTCGGTGACGGCCGGGAGAACGGTGTGCAGATCGCCCACCACACCGAAGTCGACGAGCTCGAAGATCGGTGCCTCCTCGTCCTTGTTGACCGCGACGATGGTCTTCGAGGTCTGCATACCGGCACGGTGCTGGATCGCACCGGAGATCCCGTTGGCCACGTAGAGCTGCGGGGAGACCGTCTTACCGGTCTGGCCGACCTGGAAGGTGTGCGGCATCCAGCCCGAGTCGACTGCGGCACGCGAGGCACCCACAGCGGCACCGAGCGCGTCGGCGAGACCCTCGACTGCGGAGAAGTCACCGCCGGTGCCACGACCACCGGAGACCACGATCGCGGCCTCGGTGAGCTCGGGGCGGCCGGAGGCCTTACGCGGCTGGGAGGCCACGATCTGGGCGGTCTTGGCGGCATCGGAGATGGTCACCTCGAACGGGGTGACCGCGGCGGCGCCGGCCTTCTCGACCGGAGCGGCCGAGTTGGGCTTGACCGTGACGATCGGGGTGCCCTTGGTGACCTTGCCCTTGACCGTGAAGTTACCGGCGAAGACCGACTGGGTCGCCACACCGGACTCGTCGAGGTCGACCGCGTCGGTGATCAGACCGGAGTCGAGCTTGATCGCCAGGCGGGCGGCGACCTCCTTGTTCTCCGCGGAGGAGGGCAGCAGGATCGCGGCCGGGGAGGCAGTGCCGGCCAGCTGCGCGAGCGCCTCGGCCTTCGGGGCCACCAGGTAGCCCTTGATCTGGGCGTCGTCGATGACGTAGACCTTCTCGGCGCCGTAGCCCTTCACGGCCTCCGCTGCACCAGCGGCACCGTCGGCGCCACCGATGTAGACCGCGGACGGCTCGCCGAGCTTGGCGGCCAGGGTGAGCAGCTCGTAGGTCGGCTTCTTGACCTGACCACCCACGTGGTCGATGAGAACGAGAACTTCAGCCATGATTCAGAATCCTTTCTCGGCCTCAGATGAACTTCTTGGACGCGAGGAAATCGGCCAGCGCCTTGGCGCCCGAGCCGTCCTCGTCGGTGACGATCTCACCGGCAGTACGCGGCGGGCGGGCCGCCGTCTCCTCGACCGCGGTGTACGCAGCGCCCAGGCCGACCTGGCCGGCGTCGACACCGAGGTCGGCCAGCGACCACGTCTCCAGCGGCTTCTTCTTGGCCGCCATGATGCCCTTGAAGGACGGGTAGCGGGCCTCGCCGGACTGGTCGGTGACCGAGAGGACCAGCGGCAGCGTGCCGCCGATGACCTCGGTGGCCACGTCGCCGTCACGCTTGATCCGGATCTGGTCGCCCTGGGTCTCGACGACCGAGGCCAGGGTGACCTGCGGCAGGCCGAGGCGCTCGGCCAGCATCGCCGGGACGACGCTCATGCCGGCGTCGGTCGAGGCCAGACCGCCGACCACGAGGTCGACCTTCGTCTCGGCACCGATCTTCTCGATCGCCTTGGCCAGCACCAGCGAGGTGGCGATGGAGTCCGAGCCGGCGATCGCGTCGTCAACGACGTGGACGCCCTTGTCGGCACCCATCTGCAGCGCCTTGCGCACAGCTGCCTCAGCAGCCTGCGGACCAACGGTCAGCGCGGTGACGGTGATCTCCTCACCCTCGCGCTTCTCCTTGATCTGCAACGACTGCTCGACGGCGTACTCATCGAGCTCGGAGAGCAGACCGTCGACGTTCACCCGGTCGACGGTGAAGTCGTCCTCGAACTGCCGGTCCGCGGTCGCGTCCGGCACGTACTTCACAAGCACAACAATGTTCATGATGGTGCGGCCTTGCCGGCCCCTCCTGGAATGGTCGTAGTTCGCCAGCGATGTTACCCGTCAGTCACATACGATGACAGGTGCCTACGCGTTGAGAATGTCACATGGGCTCAGGGCCGGATCACACCGGCCACGATGCGGCCGACGATCAGCCACGCCAGCGCACCGATGCCCCAGTTGAAGAGCGCGTTCTTGATCTCGGCGTCCTCACCGCTGAACTGCTTGATGCCGTTCTCTCGCGAGAACAGGCCGAGATCGGCGATGTCAGCGAGGTCGAGGATGAACGCCACGAGAGTGTTGTCCTGGTTCGCCTTGAGCGCGATCAGCAGCGCTCCGATCGCCAGCGCCAGCGCGGCGAGCAGCGCGATCGCCCAGACCACCCTCGAGGCGTAGGACCGGATGGTGTGGACCATGCCCGGGCCGGTGGACGTCTTGGTGTCGGACACGAGATTCACTTCCCTTCGAAGTTGGCTTTGCCGGGGCCGTTCTCCAGGAACGATGCCATTCCGGTCTGGGAGTCCTTCGTCGCGAACACGCCGGCGAACTGCTGCTGCTCGATGGCCAGCCCGGTGGCGAGGTCCACCCCGAGCCCCTTGTCGATCGCCGTCTTCGCCGCCGCCAGAGCGTACGGTGCCGCCAACTTGTACTGGCTCGCCCACGCGAGCGCCTCCTCATAGACCGAGGCCGCCGGTACGAGCCGGTCGGCCAAGCCGATTGCAAGCGCCTCGTCTGCCTTGACGAAGCGGCCCGAGAAGATCAGATCCTTGGCCTTGGACGGCCCGACCAGCCGCGCCAGCCGCTGGGTGCCGCCGGCGCCCGGGATGATGCCGAGCAGGACCTCCGGCTGACCGAAGGTCGCGTCGTCGGCGGCGATCCGGAAGTCGGCCGCGAGCGCCAGCTCACAGCCTCCACCCAGCGCGTAGCCGGTCACCGCGGCCACCACCGGCTTCGGGATCTCCGCGACGGCCGTCACCGCGGCCTGCACGCCGGCGACCCGCTTGGCCATCTCGGAGTAGGAGAGGCCGGCCATCTCCTTGACGTCGTTCCCGGCGGCGAACAGCCTCTCGCCGCCGTAGACCACGACCGCGCGTACGCCATCGTCGGCTGCCGCCTCGGTCGCGACCTCGAGCAGCTCGGCCTGCACCTGGAAGCTGATCGCGTTCATCTTCGGCCGGTCGAGCCGGATCGTGCCGATGCCGTCCTCGACGGTGAGGTTGACGAAGTCACCCATCGTGGCGCTCCCCTGTCTGTGAAGGCGGTTACATGTGTCCGGAACACTATCGGGTGCCTTCCATCTCTTGTGCGCCGGTTCGCGGTACAGGCGTTGCGTGTATCGCGTAACCCCCGTCGGTAAAGGGGCGTTTCAATAGCATGACCGATATTCGTTCCAGTCGCGCCAGGGCGAGCCTCGGTGCTGCGCTGAGCCTCGCCCTCGGCGCTTTCGTGCTGGTGACGCCGGTCTCGGGTGCCGCGCTCTCCACTGCTGATGACCCTGCAACCACAAGGACTGAGACGGCCCGCTCCGGCGGGCTGCTCGGTCACGAGGCCGATGCCGGCCTGGACGTACGCGACCGCGTGCTGCCCACCTCGACCCAGGAGTCCGCGGCCCAGGCCCTGGCCGCCGTCGACATCCGCTGGAACGCCCACGGGACTCCGACCTCGCTGATCTCCTCCGACGGCGTGCTGGCCACGGCCGGCTCCTCGGACCCGGTCGCCGCTGCCCGAGGCTTCCTCGACGACAACGCGGCGGTCTTCGGGCTCAGCGCAGCGCAGCTGGCCGACCTCGAGCTCGTCAGCGACCAGTTGCTGGCCGGGGGAGGCGGTCATGCGGTGCTCTTCCGGCAGACCTACGACGGTCTGTCCGCCGCCACCGAGGGGATGGTCACCGTGGGCGTGGCCGACGGCGCCATCACCTACGTCTCCTCCTCGCTGTCCAAGGTGACCGGCACCCCGGCCAAGGCCGAGCTCACCCCCATCGAGGCGTGGCTGAAGGCGGCGGCCTCGGCCGGACGCCCGATCTCCGGCTCGAAGGTCGGCGAGATCGTCACCGATCTCGCCGCCAAGCTGACCGACTGGACCACGCTGACCGTCCCCGGCCTGGCGACCGACCAGCTGGTGCGGCTGCGGGCCCTCCCCGTCCCCGGCGAGGGGGTACGTCCCGTATTCCAGGCGACCGTCGTCGACTCCGCCGCCGCCACCCTGCTGGGGCAGACGGTGCTGGTCGACGCGGTCACCGGCGAGGTGCTCCTGCGCCGCGACAACGTCGACCACGAGAACGACATCGAGGGTCCGTTCACCGGCACCGCGCTCGGCTCCTGCGGCCCGAAGCACACCTTCGAGATCGCCGATGACAAGACCCGCACCCTGGCCGCTGTCGCGATCGGGCTGCCGACCGACGACTTCACCGTCAAGCTCTTCGCTCCGGACGGGAAGCTGCTCGTGGAGGGCGACCTGCTCACCAGCCCCGAGACCGCGACCTACACCGCGCAGAAGATCGACCCCGGAACGTACGCGGTCCAGGTCTGTCCCTTCGACGACTCGCTCCTCGTCGGCAGCTACACGGTGACCGTCGCCTCCTCCGATGCCGGCGCGGCGACCGGTGACCTGCCGGGCAGCAACCCGCGCTGGTCCTACTTCCCCGGCACTCCCGATGCCGCCTCGACCGGCGGCGAGGCGGTCCCGGCCAACGACGTGATCGCGTGCTGGACCAAGGTGGCCGAGTGCACCGGGCCGGAGCTGAAGAGCCTGGCCAACGCCGGCCCGTGGGACACGCTGCTCAACACGGCGATCGGGGTGCCGAGCCTCACCACGATCGGCAACAACGCCAACACCCATGAGGGCTGGCTCTCGCCGCTGGCGGCCGGTGGCCTCGAACAGGCGCCGATCTCGCCGGTGCGCGACTACACCGGCACGTTCACCGACGCCTGGAACAACTCCAAGTGCTCGCCCACGACCCTGGTCCCCGGCGGCAACGACGTGAACTACGTGGTCGGAAACCTGTTCGCCAGCCACAACCGGATGCACGACTGGTCCTACTTCCTCGGTTTCACCGAGGAGAACTACAACCTGCAGACCGACAACCTCGGCCGTGGCGGTCGTGGCCTCGACGCCGAGGTCGGCAACGCGCAGGCCGCCGCCCTCGACTCGCAGATCATCGAGCAGACCGGGCTGCTGACCGGTCGCAACAACGCCAACCAGCTCACTTTGATGGACGGGGTTCCGGGCGTCACCAACCAGTACCTCTTCCAGCCCGCCGCCGGCGCCTTCTACGCGCCCTGCACCGACGGCTCGCTGGACTTCGGGATCGTCGGCCACGAGTACACCCACGCCATCTCCAACCGGATGGTCGGCGGTCCCGACGACGGCCTGACCTCCGAGCAGGGCGGCGCGATGGGTGAGTCCTGGAGCGACCTGGCCGCGGCCGAGCACATGTTCGCCCACGACCTCTACAACGGCGGCAACCCGTGGGCCGTCGGCTCCTACGCCACCGGCAACACCGACGTCGCGATCCGCGACTTCGCGATCGACAAGAACCCGCTCAACTTCTCCGACTACGGCTTCGACAGCACCGGGCCCGAGGTCCACGCCGACGGCGAGATCTGGAACGGGACGATGTGGTCGGTGCGGCAGGCGCTGGTCGACAAGTACGACGCGACCCATCCCTACGCCGACAAGGCCCTGCAGCGGCGCTGCTCGGTCGGGACGACCACCGCCTCGCCGCTGGCCGCCGACAAGTGTCCCGGCAACCGCCGCTGGATCCAGCTGGTCTTCGACTCGTTCCTGCTCCAGCAGGGTGCGACCTCGATGCTGGACGCCCGCGACGCGTTCCTCGCCGCCGACCAGATGCGCTTCGGTGGCGCCAACCGCCAGGTGATCGCGGATGCGTTCGCCCGGCGCGGCATGGGTCAGTACGCCACCACGACCGCCGACAGCGACGAGCCGACCCCGAGCTTCGCCTCACCGGTCTCGCGCAACGTCAAGGTCACCTTCAGCGCGCCCGCACCCGGGAAGGTCTACGTCGGCCGCTTCGAGGCGCGGGCCACCCCGATCGCCGACACGCTCTCCGGCACGGCGCTCGGGTCGGTGGCTCACTTCGTGCCGGGGACGTACGAGCTCCTCTACGTCTCCGCCGCCGGGGGCGCCCAGCGCAAGACCGTCACGGTCTCCCCCGCGGAGATCGCCAAGACCGTCTCGTTCGCGACCGGGACCAACCTGGCCGCGGCCGCCAACGGAGCCAAGGTGCTCACCTCGACCGAAGGCTCTCGCAACCCGGGCGCCCTGATCGACGGCACCGAGGGCACCAGCTGGGGCGGGGTGACCGCCGCCAACGTGGATGTCACCACGCCCTCGGTCGCCGTGGACCTGGCCGGCGGGACCCGCACGGTGAAGACGGTCAACGTCAGCGCCTACCTGTCGCCGGCGACCGACACCGACGCCGACTCGGGGTCGCGCTTCACCGCACTGCGGAAGTTCGCCCTGGAGGCGTGCGTCTCCGCCTGCGACACGGCCGGCGCGACCTGGAAGCGCTTCTACACCTCGGCCGACGACGCCTTCCCCGGAAAGCGCCCGAGGCCGGTCGCCCCCAACCTCAACCTGCGCACCTTCGACGTCCCTGACACCTCCGCCGCGGCGGTCCGTCTGGTGACGTTGGAGAACCAGTGCACCGGCTATGTCGGGTACGCCGGTGAGCAGGACGCCGATCCGTTCACCACGACCGACTGCAAGTCCGGCTCCGACCGCGGCACCATCGTCCATGCCGCCGAGCTGCAGGTCTTCGGGCAGTAGCCGGATCGGCCTCTGCCCTGACGTCCTCGCGGACGCCAGGGCAGAGCGGGATGCAGCGGCGGTCGGGGTCCTGCCGGTCTGGAGATCGACGATGAAGGCTCTGATACCGGAGCCGGCACCGGACCAGGTGCGGGGGTGAGGATCACTGCGGCCGGCGCCTGTCACCGCCGCCCAGACGACGCCAACGCAACCCCAGCAAGCAGAGCAGCAGCGAGCACAGTCCCAGCAAGAACCCAGTAGAGCGCGTCGTACCCGCCCAGCACCGCAGCGAGCGCAGCACCCACAGCAGGAGCAAGCGCACCAGCAACCCCAGCAGGAGCCGAGTAGACACCGTTGAGCGCGGCGTACCTCTCCGGCCCCCACACGTCACTGACGACGGTCGCCGCAATGAGCGTGTAGAGACCGCGGGCCGTCCCGGTGAGGACCGAGGCGACGATCATCACCCAGCCGACCGCGGGCAGCAACGGAAGCAGCGCGACGGAGACGGCGAACCAGAGCACTCCCCCGATCATCCGGGCCCGGACGCCGAAACGCCGCGCCAGGAACGGATAGAACGCGCGTCCCGCGACCTGGCCGGCGCCGCTGAGCCCGAGGGCCCAGGCGGCGGTGGTGGCGCTCAGCCCGTGCTCGACGAGGAACGGAACCAGGTGGACGATCGAGGCGAACACGGCCATCGAGACCAGGGTGCCCGCAAGCGTGAGCAGCACGAACCGACTGCTCCGCAGCACGTCCCGGTCCCGCACAGGTCGACCGTCCTCAGCCGGAGCAGTCGGCTTCCAGGCGAGATCGAGCACGACGATGCTCGGCACGAACGTCAGCACGACGAAGGCGCCGGCCAGGATCACGTACGTCCATCGCCACTCCACCCAGCCCGCCAGCGCATCGGTGAGCGGCGCGAAGATCGTCGAGGCGAATCCGCCGGCGAGGGTGAGGGTCGTGATCGCATCGACCCGCCGCGTACCGAACCAGTGGGTCAGCGCCGCGAAAGCCGGCGGATAGAACGTTCCGGCGGTCGAGAGCCCGACCAGCAGCCAGCCCAGTGCGAAGATCCAGTACGAGGGCGCGGCAGCGACCACGAGCAGCGACGCCGCCCCCAGCAGGCTGGCCCCGGCCATCACCCACCGTGGCCCGAAGCGCTGGATGACCCGCCCGACGGGGATGCCCGCGACGGCGCCGACGAGCGTCCCGGCGGAGAAGGCGGTGGTGATCGCGGCCGCCGACCACCCGGTGGCGTCGACGATCCGCGGCTGCAGGACCGTGAACGCGTAGTAGAGGACGCCGTACGCCGCGGTGACGGTCACGCAGAGCGTGACCAGCACCGCGAGCAGCGGCCGCCCGTCGACCCGCTCTTCCATCGCCAACCTCCAAGCAGCACGTAGGGCGTCACCCTCGCACGCGCCGCCTCAGGGCCGGCGCCGGGCCTCAGCGTTCCAGATGAACCTGCTCGGCGACGCCGCTGAGCTTGGAGGGATTGCGTACGTAGTAGAGGCCGGTGACCATGCCGTCCTCGACGTGCAGGGTGACGACGCCGTCGACCTCCTCGCCGAAGTAGAGCAGCATCCCGGGGGCGCGGTTGACGCTGGTCAGCTCGAACCTGGGGATCCCGTACTTCGTCGCCAGCCCCGCGAAGAACCGCAGCACCTTCTCGGCGCCGTGGATCGGATTGCGGGCTGCCTGCACCACGCCACCGCCGTCGGAGAAGAGCACGACGTCGGGGGCGAGCACGTCCAGCAGGGACTGCAGGTCGCCACCGGTCGCGGCGTCGCGGAACCGCTCCAGGGCGTGGCGTGCCTCGACCGCCGAGACCGACTCGCGCGGGCGCCGCTCGGCGACGTGGTCGCGCGCCCGGTGGGCGATCTGACGCACGGCGGCCGGCGACTTGTCGACCGCTGCCGCGATCTCGCCATAGCCCAGCGCGAAGACCTCACGCAGCACGAAGACCGCCCGCTCGGTCGGCGAGAGCGTCTCCAGCACCAGCAGCACCGCTGTCGAGAGCGAGTCGGCGAGCTCGGCGTCCTCGGCGACGTCCGGCGCGGTCAGCAGCGGCTCAGGCAGCCACGGACCGACGTACGTCTCCTTGCGGCGCGACAGTGTCCGGATGCGGTTGAGCGCGAGCCTGGTCGTGATCCGCACCAGGTAGGCGCGGTGGTCGCGCACCTCCTCCAGCGGCACCTCTGCCCAGCGCAGCCAGGTCTCCTGGAGCACGTCCTCGGCGTCGGCGGCCGAGCCGAGCATCTCGTAGGCCACCGTGAAGAGCAGGTTGCGGTGGGCGACGAAGACCTCCGTCGCGGCATCCTCACTCATGCCCGCGACCCTACCTGCGCCTGCGCCAGCGTGATCGCGCCGTAGAGGCCGGTCAGATCCACCTTCGGGATCCTGAACGTGCTGGGCATCGTCGCCTCCTGTGTCATGTGAGCATCTCGTCGCCATCCAGACACCGGCGACCGCCGGGTTGTGACAGGTCCGGCTCGCTAGGGTGGTCGCGTGAGCGAGCGCCGGCGAGTGAACCAACGAAATGTCACGCGACCGCGTCCGTACTCTGGCGCTTGCGCTACGGAGGTGGTCGCGTGAGCGAGCCAGAGACGACGACGGTGGCTGAGGGCGTTGCCCGGATCGAGTGGGCCGCGGGCGAGGCCGTCGATGTCGTACGCCGCGAGGTGGCCGCCGCGCTGCTCACCCATCATCGGGTGGAGGCGCTGGTCGACCCGGACGACCCGACCGAGCAGCGCACCGCGACCTGGTCGGGGCTGCACCGCGAGGGGCTGCTCCGCGGCGTGGCGGGCGGCAAGGACCGGATGATCTACGCCCGGGTCGCGAGCGATGCCCCGGTGGAGGCACCCGAGGGCTTCCGGGCGCTGCTCAACTCGTTCCTCCCGCGCAAGCGCGCGATCGGGCAGATGCTGGTGCGCGACGCCGAGGAGCGCGTCCTGATGTGCCAGCTGACCTACAAGAAGGACTGGGACCTGCCCGGCGGCATCGTGGAGGTCGGCGAGTCGCCGAAGCTCGCGACGACCCGCGAGATCGAGGAGGAGCTCGCCCTCGTCATCCCCGCCGGAAACCTGCTGCTCACCGACTGGCTGCCGCCGTGGGGCGGCTGGGACGACGCCGTCTGCCTGGTCTTCGACGGCGGCGTCCACCCGTCCTCGATCGTCGAGCGCACCACTCTCCAGCCGCGCGAGATCCGCTCGGTGGCGTTCTGCACACTCGACGAGGTCCGCGAGCGGGCCGCCGACTTCACCGCACGCCGGGTCGAGGCCGCCCTCGCCGCGCTGCGGGGCGGCCCCGGCTACACCGAGTCGGGCCGCCCCTAGCTCTCCATCTCACCGCGACGGCGTCAGCTCCGCGACGACCACCGCCCGCGGACGGAGGTTGACCGGCCCGAGCAGACCGGAGGTCGGCGGGACCTGGTTGGCCTTGCCGCGCTGGTTCAGCAGCGTGTTGGTGACGCGGACCTCGATCGTGTTCGCGCCGGCACGTAGCGCCTCGGTGGCGTCGATGACGTACGGACGCCACAGCGCCCGCGGCAGTACGACCCCGTCGATGGTGACCTGCGCGATGTCGCGCACCTCGCCGAGGTCGAGCAGCATCCGCCGCCCGGCCAGGTCGGCGGCGGTGACGTCGACCGAGGTGCGGTAGGTCGCGCTCCCGGAGAAGCGGGGATCGATGGTCGTCCACGATCCCAGCGGCCTGGTCTGCTCCGACTCGCCCTCGCGCTCGAGCTTCACCGTCCACGGCCCGTCGAGCGCGATCGGCTGCAGCTGGTCGGTCGTCGTGGCCTCGCCACGGTAGGTCCGCTGCCCGTCCTTGCCGGTGAGGGTCGTCGTCCCGGGCTCGTCGACCAGGACGGTCGCCTCGAGCGTCTTCCCGCTCCGGGTCACCGACTCGGCGAGCTGGTCACCGACCAGGTGCGCGCCTGGCTTGCTGCCCTTCTGGAAGACGATCGCGAGCGTCTCGTACGGATCGAGGTGCAGCGGCACGGTGGTCTCCTTGCTTCGGCCCTCGTCGTACGTCGCGGCGACCTCGGTGCTGCCGTCACGCGGGCCCCAGATCTCCGGCACGCCGTCGACCGGAAGGGCCGCCGAGGTGCTGACGGCCTGGTCGCTCTCGTTGTTGACCAGGAACGCGACGTCCCCGTCGCGGCTGGTACGCAGCACCCGCACCGCCGGAGCGGCCGGGCTGAGCTCGGCGGCGGAGACACCGGCGGAAGCCGCGAGCCCACCGAGAGCGTCCGGGTCCGCGACCACGGCGACGTGGCCCTCGCCGTGACGGGTCCAACCCGCCGAGGCGCCACCGAACAGCGAGCGCAGCTCCCGGTCCAGCTCGGCGGTCCGACCGCCGGCCTCGAGCTCGGGCAACGGCCCGACGGCCGCGACGCGGCCGCCGCTGCGTACGAACTTCTTCAGGGTCTTGGCCGTCTCCAGGTCCAGCACCGGCGTCGTCGGCAGCACGAGCATCCGGTAGCTCGCCTTGCCGACCTTCAGCTCGCCGTCGTCGGAGCGCGCCTGGTAGCGAGTGCCCGGATCACCGGACAGCGAACCGTCGCTGACCAGGTCGAAGTCGACCTGGCCGCGCTCGAGCGCGAAGGCAGCCTCGGCGAGGCGGTCGTCGAGCTCGTGCTCCGCGTCCGTCGCCCGGGTCTGCTCCGCGGCCCGCTGTGGCTGGACCACGGCGGTGCGGGCGAGCGAGTCGCCACGGCCGAGCTCCATGACCCGGCCGATCCAGGCGTCGACGTCGCCCATCGCGTCCCAGTAGGTGCTGGCCGGACCGAACGGCGGCGCGAAGTAGACCTGCTTCTCGTCGGTCCACATCGCGTGCAGCGCGGTGAAGTTGGCTCCGCGGGTGGCCAGGGCGCCGATCGTGGCGTGCATGAACTCCGGTGCGACACCCCAGCCGGAGTTGCCGAAGACCTCCACCAGGGCACGGTCCGCGCCGCTCTGGTGGGCCGCCGAGGCGGCGTTGCGCATCAGGGTGGTCTGCTTGCCCGCGGTGTAGTCGGCGGTGATCATGTCGGTGCCGGGGACCTGGGCGTACTGGTTGTTCTTGGCCAGGTCGCCGGTGCTGTGCATCCGCTGCTGCGGACCCTCTTCGTCGAGCAGCGGGTTGGTGATCAGCTGCAGCCGGTGCTCACCCATCCACGTGGCCTGGCGCTGGTAGTAGTTGGTCGCGAACGAGTCGTTGATCGCGCGCCAGTAGGACCCGGCGTACTGCTCACCGGTGCGGCCGAGCTGGTCGGAGGCGGCGGTGAACGCGACGCCCGGGGTCCCGCCCGCGTTCTCGATCATGTCCGCGAGACCGTCGGACCAGGCGAGCCGCTTGAAGGGCCACGGCTCGGCCGAGGAGATGAAGGGCTCGTCGTCCCAGAAGCCCGGAACCACCGAACCCATCGCCCAGCCGAAACGGCGCAGGTACTCGCCCTGCACCACCTCGAGCAGCCGGTCGGTCGCGTCGGGGTCGAGCAGGTTGAGGTAGCCCCGGTGGTAGCCGCTGGTGTCGTCGACCAGGGTCGTGTGGGCGAAGGTGTCCACCTGCCAGCGCCCCGCCGGCACCGTCCAGGAGCCGTCCTCGAGGTTCGGGGTGAGCTCGACCAGGTCGCCACCGTCGGTCGATCCCGTCGGGCGAGCCGCTGCCGCGACCGTGTCCTTCAGCCTGACCAGGGGGCCACCGAAGTCGCCGATCGCCTCGCTGTCGTCGAACATCTGGGACCACAGCGCCGCCCCGGCCGGGTCCGTCACAGTGAGGTCGTTCCACTGCACACGCTGAAGGCCCTCGACCGCGTCCTCGATCCCGACACCGCCGAACTCCGCGCTGACCGCCGGAGCACCCGTGGCATACGTCGCGTCGACCGCCTCGGGCTGGACGGTCTTGTTGATCACCGGCTGGATCCGGTCGCCGGAGACGGTGACGCTGATCGTCTGCTCCCGACGTGGTGAGAAGCCCGGCGTGTTCACACCGGTGGTCAGCCGGGTCCGCGAGCCGCCGTCGAGACGCCAGACGCTCGCCTTGCCCTTCACGTCGACATCGACGAGGTAGCCGCGGCTGCCGTCCTCGGAGGCGCGTACGACGAGCTGCGCGCCGGAGGCGGTCAGCGTGACCTTCCCGGTCGCGGTGTAGTCGCCCCAGGTCGCACCGGAGCTGATCGGGTGCGCGCCCTCGCGGATGGCCGCGTCCACGACGAGCCGTCCGCCCTCGACGCTGAGGCCGCTGGACTCGGCCGGGTCGATCGTCGCCGGGCCCTCGACGACGCGCGTCGAGCGCTGTAGCGCCTTGAGGCGCAGCTCCGGGCTCGGCTCGTAGGTCTTGTCCCCGACCGTGCCGCCGTTGGCGATGATGCCGCCCGCCTTGCCGCTGGGGAAGTTGCTGTCGTTGAACAGCCAGATCCGCATCCCGGTGCGCTGTGCCTCCCGCAGGACGTGCTCGACGATGTCGAACCAGGCCTCGGTGAAGAACGCCGGCTGCATCTTGTCGCCGCCGTAGGGGAAGAGGACCGCCTCGTAGACGCCCTTGTCGCGCATCTCCGCCATCTGCGCGTCGACGACGTCCGGGGTCACGTTGCCCGTCCAGTACCAGTAGAAGGCCGGGCGGCTGTCGCTGGGCGGGTCGGCGAAGGCCGCAGGGTCGAAGCCGCGTGCCTGGGTCGCCTGGGTCGCCACCGCGGGATCGGTGGGTACGGTGCCGAGCGCGAGCGCTGTCGCCAGGGCCGCGGTGCCGGCGAGAAGGCCGGTGAGTCGGATCATGTTCTGCTCCTACCTGGTGATGAACGTGTACGTGCCGGTCCCGACCTCGAACTCGGCGAACCCGGGGACCCTCGAGGCCACCCGGCGGGCGCCGGTCGGGGTGGTGACCCGGACGCCCTCGGCTGCCGGCACCCGGACGGTCGCGGTGGTGTTCGGCGGGATCGTGGCGGTGAGCCGGACCTGCCCGTCCGTCCGGACCCACGAGCTGGAGATCGTGCCCCGGACCGACTCGTAGGAGGACGCAGCCGACTCGACGTCACCGACGAGCGCGGGCTCGATCACGACCTTCTTCCAAGCCACCGAGTCGTCGGCCTGGGTGATGCCGGCGACCCCACCGGTGAACCAGGAGTCGATCGCGCCGAGCATGTAGTGGTTCTGCGACGCGCCGGAGCTGGTCCAGCTCTCCGGCAGCGAGGTCGCGCCGGCGGCGAGGAACTTGCCGTAGCTGACCCCGTCGTCGCGCTGCACCCACTCGTCGAGCAGACCCATCTCGAAGGAGGCCGGCCTGCTCCACTCGCTCGCCCTACCCGCCGCGTCCCACACCCGGACCTGCCACGACGCCTTGTCGCGGGAGCCGAGGCGATCGCCAGCGTAGGACGTCGCCATCGCGGCCGAGCGGACCCGGCCGCTGTCCCAAAGGTCGGGGTCGCCCAACCGGCTGCGAGTCGAGGCGACGCGGACCTGGTAGGCCGTCTGTCGGGCGACGCCGGCGCCGTTGCGCCACTGCAGATCGGGGGTCAGGTCGTCGATGCCGATCGGGTCGCTCACCCCTCCGAGGCTGAGTTTCGCCGGGGCGGCAACCCCGCCGGACGGGTCGCTCGCGACCGCCGCGGACGACATCAGACCGACGCCTGACGCCACCAACGCAAGGGTGACCAGGGCTCTCATCGCACCTCCTGAAACGATTCAACTCCAATGGAGGTTCAGTATGGCGCACGTCACACGTATGACGGGAGGCTCATGACGGACTGGCCGAATGCGGCCAGTCCGTCACTCAGGCCAGGAGAGCGCTCAGTGGCGCTTCCCGCTCTCGACGAGGTCCGGGAGCGGCCCGGCGACCCCACCGGACCGCGGCAGGCGCACCACTCCCTGAGCGACGAGCGCGCCGATCACCAGGAGGGCGCCACCGGCGAGCTCGCCGGGGCTCGGCACCTCCCCGAGCAGCAGCCACGCCGAGCCGATCGCGACCGGCGGCACCAGCAGGATCCACGGCACCACCGACGACGCCGGGTGCCGCGCGAGCAGCGAGTTGAAGATCCCGTAGCCGACGAACGAGGCCAGCACCACCGTGTAGACCGTGGAGACGAGCGCCTCCCAGCCGAAGGCGGCGACCCCCTCGCGGACCCCCTGCGGCCCGTCGAGAACCAGCGAGAGCGCCAGCAGCGGGAGCGGAACGACCAAGGCCGACCAAACCGTCAGCGAGAGCCCGCCGGGCACCTTGGCCGCCCGGGAGATCACGTTGCCGATCGCCCATGACAGCGCGGCGAGCAGGCAGAGCACCAGCGCGACGACGGGCACGTGGCCGCCCCGCCCGAGAGCCACCACGACCAGCCCGACAGCGCCGGCGACGACGCCGATCACCTGCAGGAGGGTCGGCCGCTCGCGCAGCACACCAGCCGCGAGGACGATGGTGAGCACGACCTGCGCCTGCAGCACCAGCCCGGCGAGACCGGGCGGCATCCCGGCGGCCATGCTCGTGTAGAGCAGCCCGAACTGGCCCAGGCTCATGAATATCCCGACCGCCGCCACGACCCGCCACGACGCCTTCGGACGCGGGAGCAGGAACACCGCCGGGAACGCGACCAGGAAGAACCGCACCGCGACCAGGAGCAACGGCGGCACGGACTGTCCCTCGCGCGGCGACAGGCCCCAGTCGATGACGACGAAGTTGAAGCCCCACAGGACGGCGACGAGGACGGCGAGCAGCGAGTCACGGCGGTTCACACCATCAACGATGACCCCAATGACCATGAAGCACCAGCGAATGATTCTTCATCCGATGACGTAGCATTCCTTCATGATTGACCTCGCCTCGCTCGTCGCCCTGCGCACCGTCGACACCCACGGCTCGGTCGTGGCGGCCGCCGACGCCCTGGGCTTCACGCCCAGCGCCGTGTCACAGCAGGTCAAGCGGCTCGAGCGACAGGTCGGCGTACCTCTGCTGGAGCGGATCGGGCGCGGCGTCATGCTCACCCACGCCGGCAGGCACCTGGTCGAGGAGGGGTCGCGGCTGCTCGCCGACATGGAGTCGCTGGAATCCGGGCTGCACGAGCAGGCCACCACCGTGGCCGGCCGACTGCGGCTGACCGCCTTCTCGACCGCGATGCGCGGACTGATCGCGCCGGTCGCGGGCGAGCTCCGCGTCGCCCATCCCGAGCTCGCCCTCACCCTCTCCGAGCGCGAGCCGTGGGACACCGTCGACCTGGTCGCCACCGGTCACAGCGAGATCGGCGTGGTGCACTCCTGGGGTGATGTTCCGCTGTCCATCCCCGACCATCTCGTCACGACCGAGCTCCACCGCGACATCGCCGACGTGATCGCCCATCGCGACCATCCACTGGCTCAGCTGGCCAAGGTGACCCCGCACGACCTCGTCGCCCAGGACTGGATCGCCACTCCGGAGGGCACGATCTGCAGGCAGTGGCTGAACCGGATGTACGCCGGCACCGGCCAGCTGCCGCGGATCGCGCACGTCTCGATGGAGTTCGACAGCCATCTGGCTCTCGCGCGAGCCGGGCTCGGGATCGCGCTCGTCCCCCGCATGGGGCGGGCGGCGCTGGGTGAGGACCTGGTCGCGGTACGCGTCGTCGACCCGGTCCCCACGCGCGAGATCCTCGCGCTGCACCGGCGCACGATGGCCGCCTCACCGGCGGTCACCGCCGTACTGAGCGCCCTAGCGGCTCAGAACAAGGCCGCTCAGAACAGGGCTGAGGCCAGCGACTGACGACCCCTGAGCACCCGCTCGTCGTCATTGCCGACCGCGGCGAAGAGCCCCAGCAGGTGCTCGCGCGCCTTGTTGCGCTCAGAGTCCGACGTACGCCGCACCAGCTCGACCAGCCGGATGAACGAGTCCTCGACGTGGCCGCCGAGCAGGTCCAGGTCGGCGACGAGCGTCTGCGCGTCGACGTCGTCGGGCGCGGCCGCGGCGGCGGCACGGGCGGCGTTGAGGTCGACCCCCTGCGTACGCTGCAGCACCTTGGCCATCGCCAGCCCGGCGGCGGCCTCGGAGTCGGCGGGGTTGGAGGCGATCAGCTTCTCGTACTCGGCCACGGCGGCATCGATGTCGCCGCGCTCCAGGGCGTCCTGTGCCGGGGCGTAGCGCGGATCCATCGCCGGCTCGTCCCCGTCCTCGGTCGCCACGGCACCGCCGAGGGCGTTGGGCTTGTGCCGCCCGCCGATCCCCTGGGTGGTGAGCTGCTGGCCGAGCTGCTGGAAGACCGTACGCAGCTCCTCGGGGTTGAGCGCGCCCGGGATCGGCTGGGTGACCGGACGGCCGTCGAGCAGGATGTAGAGGAGCGGCACCTGAGGAACCTGCAGCGCCTGCGCGATCTGCGGGTTCTTGTCGATGTCGACGAGGCCGACCAGGAAGCGGCCGTCGTACTCCTCCACGACCGTCGACACGTCGCCCGCGTAGGTGACGCTCTCGGGCGCGCGGGAGGCCGAGTAGAAGACCAGAACGACCGGAGCGGTCATCGACGCCTCGAGCACCGACTGGAAGATCTGCTCGTCGACCTCGGCGGTGTAGGAGCCGGCGCTCCGCCCCTGGGCGGGAGCCGCATCGGCCGGACCGCCGAAGGAGGCGTCCTGTGCGGGCGTGGTGCTGGCGAGCCCGGAGAGATCGACGGCTCCGGGACGGGAGAACGGCTGCTGCGTCATGTTCTCAATCCTATGAGCAGGCACCAGCGTGGCGTGCACCCGACGCTGGTTTATCCCACGCTGCCGCGCAGACCGGCGCGCTGGACGACGCGCTGGATGGTCAGGTCTCGCTCGTTCGGCCGGCCGACGAAGTAGATGTTGTTGAGGCCCTGCTCCTGGGCGGCCGACTCGAAGACGAAGTGGCCGTAGTTGAAGATCTGGCCGGTGAACGACTGCTTCACGGTGATGTCGAGGACTCGCGCCAGCGGCATGGTCGCCAGCTCGCTCGAGAGCACACCGTGGACGCGGAAGATGCGCATGTTGGTGACCACGAACCGGTCCCGGCTCACCACCAGCGCCCGCCAGAACGCATGGCCGACCAGCGCGAAGGCGAGCAGCACGATGATCCAGGCGACGTTCATGTCGATCGTCGCCGCGACGATCATCAGCGCCAGCCCGAGGATCGCCTCGCCCACCGGACGGAGATAGGAGACCCAGTGATGGGTGACCTCGTCGACGACGACCTCGCCTTCGTCGCGAAGGAGGTGCTTGGAGATGTCGACACCGAAGAGGTTCACGGAGTCAACGATAGTGACTCCGCCGAACCCATGGCGAGAGAACAGGCCGTACGCCGGGACAACTCTAGTCGTCGAGGAGGGTGTCGGCGGCTGCGTACGGGTCACGTGCGCCTTTGACCACATCCGCCGCCAGGGCGTCCAGGTCGCCGTCCGAGCCCACGCTCGACCATCGCGCGCGCAGGGTCTCGACGGCGATGGCCTCGACCTCGGCCCGGGCCCGGCGCGTACGCCGCAGCTCCAGCGTCCCGCTGGAGCGCAGCCAGTCCCAGTGCTCGTCGAGCGCGCCGACGACCTCGGCCAGACCCTTGCCGGACTGAGCGACGGCGGTCAGGACGGGCGGGGTCCAGGACCCCTCGGTGCGGTCGGTCAGGCGCAGCATCCCGCGCAGGTCGCGCTGGACCTTGGTCGCGCCGTCGCGATCGGCCTTGTTGACGACGTAGAGGTCGCCGATCTCCAGGATCCCGGCCTTCGCCGCCTGGATGCCGTCACCCATGCCGGGCGCGAGCAGCACCACGGTGGTGTCGGCGAGGCCGGCGATCTCGACCTCCGACTGGCCGACACCGACGGTCTCGACCAGCACGACGTCGAACCCGGCGGCGTCCAGCACCCGGATCGCCTGCGGCGCCGACCAGGCCAGCCCGCCGAGGTGACCTCGGGAGGCCATCGAGCGGATGAAGACACCCGGGTCGGTGGCGTGGTCGGTCATCCGGATCCGGTCGCCCAGCAGCGCGCCACCGGAGAACGGCGAGGACGGGTCGACGGCCAGCACCGCCACGGTGCGCCCCGCGGAGCGCAGCTCGCGGACGAGCGCGGAGGTGGTGGTCGACTTCCCCACCCCGGGCGCGCCGGTGAGCCCCACGATCTGGGCGTGGCCGCCGTGAGGCGCGAGCGCGGCCATCACCTCGCGGAGCCGCTCTCCCCCGCCGACCGGGGCGTTCTCGACGTACGACACCAGCCGCGCGACCGCCCGGGGATCACCGCCCCGGGCGCGCGCGACCAGGTCGCTCACATCAGCGATGGCTCAAGCCTTGGGGACACGCACGATCAGGGCGTCGCCCTGACCGCCACCGCCGCACAGCGCGGCGGCACCGGTGCCACCGCCACGGCGCTTGAGCTCGTGGGCGAGGTGGAGCACGACCCGCGTCCCGGACATGCCGACCGGGTGGCCGAGGGCGATCGCGCCGCCGTTGACGTTGACCTTCTCGGGGTCGAGGCCGAGCTTCTTGGTGGACTCGATGCCGACGGCCGCGAACGCCTCGTTGAACTCGACGAGGTCGAGGTCTGCGGCGGTGATGCCCTCCTTCTCGAGGGCCTTGGCGGTGGCGTTGGCCGGCTGCAGCTGCAGCGAGGAGTCGGGGCCGGCGACCATGCCGTGGGCGCCGATCTCGGCCAGCCACTCCAGACCGAGCGACTCGGCCTTCTCCTTCGACATGACCACGACGGCGGCAGCGCCGTCGGAGATCTGCGAGGCGGAGCCGGCGGTGATGGTGCCCTCCTTGGAGAACGCCGGGCGGAGCTTGCCGAGCGACTCGGCGGTGGTGTCGCCGCGTACGCCCTCATCGGCGCTGATCACGATCGGGTCGCCCTTGCGCTGCGGGATGGAGACCGGGACGATCTCGTCGTCGAAGACGCCGTTCTTCTGGGCCGCGGCGGCACGCTGGTGCGAGGTGGCGGCGAAGGCGTCCTGCTCCTCGCGGGTGAGCTTCACACCCTCGGTGTTGATCTGCTCGGTCAGCCCGCCCATCGCCTGCTGGGTGGCCTGGTCGTAGAGCGCGTCGTAGGCCATCGAGTCGACCAGTGTGGTGTCGCCGTACTTGAAGCCCTCGCGCGACTTCGGCAGCAGGTGCGGCGCGTTGGTCATCGACTCCATGCCGCCCGCGACGATGACCTCGGCCTCGCCGGCCCGGATCAGCTGGTCGGCGGTGGCGATGGCGTTGAGGCCGGAGAGGCAGACCTTGTTGATGGTGATCGAGGGCACGTTCATCGGCAGCCCGCCAGCGATGCCCGCGGCGCGCGCCGGGTTCTGGCCGGCACCGGCCTGGATGACCTGGCCCATGATCAGGTAGTCGACCTGATCCGGCGAGACGCCCGCCTTCTCGAGGGCGCCCTTGATGGCGATGCCGCCCAGGTCGGCCGCGGACAGGCCCTTGAACCCGCCGAGCAGGCGGCCGATCGGCGTACGTGCCCCGGCGACGATGACGTTGGACATGGGTCCTCCAAGAATGTTGGGTGGTGCTGATCTGCCTTGAGGTTACTAATTAGTAACCTCAGTGGGAAGAGTGTTGAGCGCAGCCTGGTGTGGCTGTCATCACACATTGTGCCCGTTGAGCCCGACCTCAAGGAGAGTAGGCCCATGACATCCGTGGAAATCCCATCGCACCTGTTCACCCAGATCGACCACGTCGGTCTCGCCGTCGCCGATCTGGACGCGGCGATCGACTTCTACGAGAAGACCTTCGGCATGAAGCTCGCCCACCGTGAGACCAACGAGGAGCAGGGCGTCGAGGAGGCGATGATCGCGATCGGCGACTCCGACAACAAGCTCCAGCTGCTCGCCCCGCTCAACGAGAACAGCACCATCGCGAAGTTCCTCGACCGCAACGGCCCCGGCATGCAGCAGCTCGCCTACCGGGTCACCGACGTGGAGCAGGTCTCGGCGATCCTCAAGGAGCGCGGCGTACGCCTTCTCTACGACGCACCGCGACGCGGCACCGCCGACTCCCGGATCAACTTCATCCACCCCAAGGACGCCGGCGGCGTCCTGGTCGAGCTCGTCGAGCCGGCCGCCAGCACCGCCCACTGATCCCCAGGGTCCACCACGGCACGTGCGCTGTATCGAGCTTGTCGAGATGAACGATCCAAGAGTCATGTGTCACATCAGGCTGGTCATTGCGGTTACTCACCAGTAATGTCCAGCGAACTAGAGTCAACCGCGACCCCTACGACGACGCAGGAGCCGACCATGCAACACATCCTCGACGCGATCCTTGCCGGCGATACGCCCGGCGAGGAGTTTGCGAACCTCGAGATCCCCGACCACTACCGCGCCGCAACCGTCCACAAGGACGAGGTCGACATGTTCGAGGGCGTCGCGACCAAGGAGAAGGACCCGCGCAAGTCCATCCACGTCGAGGATGTCGCCCTGCCCGAGCTCGGTCCGGGCGAGGCCTTCGTCGCGGTGATGGCGTCCGCGATCAACTACAACACCGTGTGGACCTCGATCTTCGAGCCGGTCTCCACCTTCGGGTTCCTGGAGCGCTACGGCAAGGAGTCCGAGCTCGGCGCCCGCCACAACCTCGACTACCACGTCGTCGGCTCCGACCTGTCCGGCGTCGTGCTGGCCGTGGGCGCCGGCGTGACCAAGTGGAAGCCCGGCGACCGCGTGGTGGCCCACTGCCTCTCGGTCGAGCTCGAGGCCCCCGACGGCCACAACGACACGATGATGGACCCCTCCCAGCGCATCTGGGGCTTCGAGACCAACTTCGGTGGCCTGGCCGACGTCGCGATGGTCAAGGCCAACCAGCTGATGCCGAAGCCCGAGCACCTGACCTGGGAGGAGGCCGCCTCCCCCGGCCTGGTCAACTGCACCGCCTACCGCCAGCTCGTCTCCGCCAACGGCGGCAACATGAAGCAGGGCGACAACGTCCTGATCTGGGGCGCCTCCGGCGGCCTCGGCGGCTTCGCGACGCAGTACGCCCTCAACGGCGGCGCCAACCCGGTCTGCGTGGTCTCCAACGAGGAGAAGGCCAAGATCGTGCGCAACATGGGCGCCGAGATGGTGATCAACCGTTCCGAGATGGACTTCAAGTTCTGGAACGAGGACGGCACCCAGCAGAACCCGAAGGAATGGAAGCGGCTGGGCAGCGCGATCCGCGAGCTCACCGGTGGCGAGGACATCGACATCGTCTTCGAGCACCCGGGCCGCGAGACCTTCGGCGCGAGCGTGTTCGTCACCCGCAAGGGCGGCACCATCACCACCTGCGCGTCGACCTCGGGCTACATGCACGAGTACGACAACCGCTACCTGTGGATGAACCTCAAGAAGATCATCTCGAGCCACTTCGCGAACTACCGCGAGTCGTGGGAGGCAAACCGCCTCATCGCCCAGGGCAAGATCCACCCCACGCTGTCGCGGACCTACACCCTCGAAGAGGTCGGCCAGGCCTCTCTCGACGTCCACCACAACAAGCACCAGGGCAAGGTCGGCGTGCTCTGCCTGGCTCCCGAGGAGGGCCTCGGCGTCCTCGACGAGGAGAAGCGCGCGACGCACATCGACAAGATCAACCTGTTCCGCGGAATCTGAGACGTCGAACCCGGGTAAATAGCCCATTTGAGACTGGATTCACGGCCGGTCTCCCCTTGCGCGAGGGGTGACCGGCCGTAGTCTTGCCCTTTGGGAGCAGAGGGCAAGACACAAACCCCCCTAAAGTGTGAGGAATCCGCCACAAATGACGAATGAGGGACTATCCATCTTCAACGAGGCTTCCGAGCCTCGGAAGAAGCCCGACCAGGACTCGACGGAGACGCAGGTTCTCCCTCGGGTTCCTGGCGCTTCAGGATCGCCCAGCTCCGGCCACAACTCGGCTCCACCGGCTCCAGGCTCACTCCCAGCCTTCCCGGTCGTGCGGCGTGGCGGATACGACCCCGGCACGGTGAACGCGCGGGTGCAGCAGCTGCTCCAGGCCAACGGCCAAGGTCAGTCGGCGCTGCGCAACGCCCAGCGCCGCATCGCCGAGCTCGAGCGCAAGGTCACCGACCTCAAGGCCGCTGCCACCCAGGGCAACGAAGCCCCCTCCTACGCCTCCCTGGGTGGTCGCGCCAGCGCGATGCTCCGGCTGGCCGAGGAGGAGGCCGCCGCAGTCAAGGAGTCCGCTGAGAAGGAGGCCGCGGTCATCCGCGAGGCCGCCCAGCGTGAGGCTGCCGCGACCAAGGCGTCCGCCCAGCGTGACATCGAGGCGCTGCGTACGACGCACTACAAGGAGATCGACGATCACCGCGAGAAGGTGACCTCGGAGGTCCAGCAGGCCCGCAAGATGGTGCAGGCCGAGAGCGACGAGCTGCTCGCCGCCGCCAAGCGCGAGGCCGACCAGATCCGGCTCGCCGTCCAGCAGGAGGTCACCCAGCTGCGTACCTCGACCCAGCGTGAGGTCGAGAAGGCACGCGCCGGCGCGGACCGCGAGGTCCAGGAGGCCCGGCGGATGCTCGCCGTCGAGCGCGAGCGTCTCGCCCGCGAGGCCGCCGACCACCACGACCAGGCGATGGCCGAGACCTCTCGCATCGTGACCGAGGGCGAGACCCGCGCCGCGGACGCCGAGGAGCGGGCCCGGATCGCTGCCCAGCACGTCGCCGACCAGCGCGCCGAACTGGCCAAGGAGTCCGAGGGGATCATCGCTCGCGCCCGCCGCGACGCCGAGGCGATCCTGTCCAAGGCCCGCGCCGAGGCCGACCACCTCGCCTCCACCGCGACCGTCGAGGCCGAGAAGGGCCACGCGATCATCAAGGCCGAGGTCGACCGTCTCACCAAGCGTCGCGACGCGATCGCGGCTCAGCTCTCCTCGCTCACCGACCTGGTCTCCGGGTTCGGCAAGACCGAGGACCCGGCTGAGCTGGAGGCACCGAAGCCGATCGCCGAGGACGAGGACATCGTCGACGGCGAGCTGGTGGTCGACGAGAGCGTCACCCTGGTCGACTCGGACGACGACCTCGCCGACGACTACGACGACTACGACGAGCCCTCCGAGAAGACCGCGATCCGCGAGCCCGAGACTGCGACCGAGAGCCGGTGAGCGGGGCCGCTGCCGACCGTCCTGCGGACGGTCCGGAGACGACGTCTGCCCAGACCGAATCCACCGACGACGCGACGGTCGACAGCGAGGCCGCGATCGACGTCGAGGAGCCGGAGGAGAGCGAGCGGGACAAGCGGTTCGGTAAGCCCGGACCGCCGTTCGACCGGAGGTCGCCCTACCTGTTCGGGCTGCTTCTGGGCCTCGGCCTGCTGACGGCCTACGCAGCGGGCAACCTCCTCACCACGATGGGGAGCGTGATCCTCCAGGTGGTGGTCTCGCTCTTCATCGCCGCGGGGATCAACCCGATGGTGGTGTTCCTGCAGAGGCGTGGCTTCCCACGGCCGTGGGCGGTCCTGAGCGTCATCCTCGGCGTGCTGGGCGCCCTCGTGCTCTTCTTCGTGGCGCTCGTGCCGGTGATCAGCGACCAGGTCGCCAAGATCTCGGCCAACGTCCCGGACTGGATCGACGAGCTGCAGCGCAACCAGCGCATCCAGCGGTTCAACGAGGACTACCAGATCCTCGACAAGGTGCAGGACTACGTCGCCAGCGGCGACTTCGTCAGCAGTGCCTTCGGCGGGGCGCTCGGCGTGGGCCTGGCGGTGATCAACGTGCTTGTCACGGGCTTCATCGTCATCGTCCTGACGCTCTACTTCATCGCCGCCTACGACCAGACGAAGAACGCCATCTACCGTCTCGCCCCGGCCTCACGCCGCGAGCGGGTCGGCAAGCTGGGTGACCGCGTCTTCGACGGCATCGGGGGCTATGTCTCGGGCGCGTTCATCGTCGCGCTGTGCGCCGGTCTGTCCACCCTGGTGCTCCTCTTCGTCATCGGGATGGGCGAGTACGCCGTCGCCCTGGCATTCGTCGTCATGATCACCGACGTGATCCCGATGATCGGAGCCACCATCGGCGCGGTCATCGTCTGCGCGATCACCTTCGCGACGACCGACCTGAAGACCGGGCTCATCGCGGTTGTCTTCTACATCGCCTACCAGCAGTTCGAGAACTACGTCGTCTACCCGAGGGTCATGTCCCGCTCGGTCGACATCCCCGGCGTGGTCACCGTGATCGCGGCCCTCATCGGTGCCTCGCTCCTCGGTGTCGTCGGCGCCCTGCTGGCGATCCCGACGGCGGCCGCCATCCTGATGCTGATCCGCGAGGTCTACGTCAGGGCCCAGGACGAGCGCTAGTTCCACCCACCTGTGAAGCGCCGCACGCAGCCGATGCGTGCGGCGCTTCGCGCTCTCAGGAGGCGGTCGTCGACTGCTCTCCCTGCTGGACCGCGATGATGCCGGCCAGCACGACCAGCCCGCCGATGAGCTGGATGAGGCCGGGCGCCTCGCCGAGCAGCAGCCAGGCAACGACGACTGCCGAGACGACCTCGAGGAGCCCGACGAAGGACGAGAGCCGCGACCCGAGGGTGCGGGTGGCGGCGATGCCGGTGGCGTATGCGACCGAGCAGGTCAGCACGCCGAGGCCGATCAGCGGGCCCCACCACGGCATCTCCAGGCCCGCCAGGACCACCGGCGTGGTCTCCATCGTGAACGGGATGGCCCCGATCAGGCAGAGCAGCACGAGCAGAACCGTGGCCCCGGTCAGGCCGAGCCAAGCCAGCGCGAGCGGTGGCAGCGTGGTGCTGGACTGGGCGTTGAGCACGTAGTAGCCGGCCAGTCCGACGGCGGCCGCGGAGCCCCACATGATGCCGAGCGGGTGCACGTTCGCCCCGCTGACCAGGTCGAGGACGAGCACGAGCCCGGCGATCGCGACCAGGGCGCCCACCATCGTCAGCCGCGAGGGCCGCTCGCCGTGCCGCAGCCACATCCAGGCGACCACGAGCACCACCCCCATGTACTCCAGCAGGAGCGCCGGCCCGACCGCCATCCACTGCACCGCCGAGAAGAAGGCGAACTGCGGCACCACGATGGCCAGCAGTGCGTACGCCACCACGACCCGCCAGCTCGCGGCGACACCCCGCCACCGGCCGGCGAGCGCGCGCAGCGCAAAGGGGGCCAGCACGACGGCGCCGATGCCGACACGGAAGACCAGCACGCCGCCGGTCGACCAGCCGGTGTCGAAGAGGCCGCGTCCCAGCGGTCCCGAGAGGCTGAACGTGACCGCCGAGACGACCGCCATGAGCAGTCCGGCAGCCACCAGCGGCGTCTTCTGCGTGCTCTGCGGCACCGCCTGGTCATTGGTCAAAGTCGTCATGACACATGACGATCCCAGCGACGCGGTAATGTGTCAACATGGTTTTCACCCATGACACCGACGTAGGCCTCCAGGCAGCCGCGGCGCTGGCGAACACCCTCGCCCTCTCCCCCGGCTCGGTCGACGAGCTGGAGACCGTGGCGGCCCTCGACGAGTTCTTCGTGACGTACGACTACACGGGGAGACACGACCGCGACCGCGCCGAGCTCGACGAGGTCCGCGCCCTCCGCGTCCGGCTCCGCGACCTCCTCACCGCCGAGCGCGACGAGGCCGTGCGGCTGACCAACGAGCTGCTCGCCGAGCACCGCGCGACGCCTCAGCTCGTCCGCCACACGAACTACGACTGGCACATCCACGCCACCGAGCCCGACGCCCCGCTGGCCACGCGGATCGCCGTCGAGACCGCGATGGCCATGGTCGACGTCATCCGCGCCGACGAGCTGTCGCGGCTCTCGATCTGCGACGACGAGGGCTGTGCGGGAGTGGTCGTCGACCTCTCCCGCAATCGCTCCAAGCGCTACTGCTCGCCGACCTGCACCAACCGGAACGCCGTCGCCGCTTATCGAGAGCGTCAGGCGAGCACGAAGTAGCGGAGGGCGACGTAGACCCAGGCGACGGCCAGGGTCACGATCGTGACCACGATGCCGTACCTGGTGAACTTCCAGAAGCTGATCGGGTGGCCGGCCTTGGCGGCGAGGCCGAGCACCACCACGTTGGCGCCGGCGGCGACGGCGGTCGTGTTGCCACCGAGGTCGGCGCCGAAGACGAGGGCCCACCACAGCGGGCTGTCGGCGCCGGAGGACGGCGTCGAGGCGACCATCTCCTCCACGATCGGCACCATCGCCGCGGTGTAGGGGATGTTGTCGACGAACCCGCCGACGACGGCCGAGCCGATCATCAGCCCGGTCACCCCGGCGAGCTCGTTGTCGCCCATCAGGTCAGCGGCGTACGTCCCGAGCGACCCGATCACCCCGACCTCGACCAGGCCGCCGACGAGCACGAACAGCGCCATGAAGAAGGCCAGCGTCGACCACTCGACCTCCTCCAGGAACGCCTCGGTACGTGTCTGGGAGACGATGACCATCGCGCCGGCGCCGAGCATGGCGACCATCGACGGGTCCAGGTGGAGCTCGGTGTGCAGGCCGAAGGCGAGCATCACCAGGGCCAGGACGGCCAGGCAGCGGTAGAGCAGCCCGCGGTCCGGGATCGCCGAGGCGGGCGGCTCGATCAGGCCGTCCAGGTCGACCCGGCCACGGAAGTCACGCCGGAAGAGCACCCGGACCAGCCCGATCAGGACGACCAGCAGGATCAGGCACAGCGGCAGCGAGTGGATCAGGAAGTCGTCGAAGGTGAGGTTGGCCCGGCTGGCCACGATGATGTTGGGCGGGTCGGCGATCAGGGTCGAGGTGCCGCCGACGTTGGCGGCCAGGATGAGCGAGATCAGGTAGGGCATCGGGTTCAGGCCGAGCCGCTCGCAGACCGACAGCGTCACCGGCGTGACGAGCAGGACCGTGGTCACGTTGTCGAGGATCGGCGAGAGCGCAGCGGTGACCAGGATCAGCAACGTCGCCAGGCGCGCCGGGCGGCCGCCAGAGTGCTTGACCGCCCACAGCGCGAGGAACTCGAACAGGCCCGTCTGCTTGAGGACACCGACGATCACCATCATCCCGAAGAGCAGGAAGATCACGTCCCAGTCGACCCCGGTCTCGTGACTGAAGAAGGCCGACTCGGCATCGATGATCCCGAGCGCGACCATCGCGGCGACGCCACCCAGGGCGGCGGCGACGCGGTGGACGCGCTCGGTGGCGATGAGGCCGTAGGTGACGATGAAGACGGCCACCGCTGCGTACACGATCATGCGTTGAGCTCCATACCATCGACCCTCCGTTACCGGAGACTCGATCCGAATGGGTGCTGCCACCCATAAGTCCTGGCCAGAGGAAATGTCAGGGTAGGTCGCATGAGTCATCTGCCCCTCTACTGGCGGGTCTGCCTGACCAACGGCACCGTCTTCTGCGTCGGGACCCTGGTCCTGGCGCTGTCCCCGGCCCGGGTCTCCGAGCGCGTCCTGGCCTCAGAGGCCGTGGTGCTGGCTGTCGGGCTGGCGGCGATGGCGACCCTCAACGCGCTCCTGCTGCTACGCAGCCTGGCGCCGATCGACCGGGTGATCCGCACCATGGACTCGGTCGACCACCTCTCCCCCGACCAGCGGCTGACGACCCACGGCGAGGGCGCCGGCGCCCGTCTGGTGGCCAGCTACAACGCGATGCTGGAGCGGCTGGAGACCGAGCGGAGCACCAGCAACGCCAAGGCGCTCGCCGCGCAGGAGGCGGAGCGACACCGGATCGCCCAGGAGCTCCACGACGAGGTGGGACAGTCGCTCACCGTCGTACTCCTGGGGCTCAAGGGGCTGGAGCGACAGGTGCCGGAGGAAGTTCGCCCCGAGCTCGCCGCCGTCCGCGAGTCCGCGCGCACCGGCATCGACGACGTCCGCCGGGTGGCCCGCCAGCTGCGGCCGGGCGTACTCGAGGATCTCGGCCTGCACGCCGCCCTGGCCTCGCTGGCCACCGATGTCGGCGCCCTGGGCCGCACGACCGTACGCCGCACCACCGGCCGCGGGCTTCCCGAGCTGCCGCAGGACCGCGAGCTGGTGATCTACCGGGTCGCCCAGGAGGCGCTCACGAACGTCGTACGCCACGCCCACGCCGCCACCGCCGAGCTCTCCCTGTGCAAGGTCGGCGACAAGGTCGTCCTCACCGTCTCCGACGACGGCCGCGGCAGCGCCGTCCTCGTGGCCGGCGCCGGGATCAGCGGGATGCGGGAGCGGGCCCTGCTCGTCGGTGCCGACCTGAGCGTGACCAGCACCCCCGGCCGTGGCACCACCGTCCGCCTGGAGGTTCCGCTGTGACCCCCATGCCCGCGAAGATCCGGATCCTGCTGGCCGACGACCACACCCTCGTACGCCGCGGGGTCCGCCTCATCCTCGATGCCGAACCGGACCTCGAGGTGGTCGCCGAGGCCGCCGACGGAGCCGAGGCCGTCGCGGCACTGCGCGACGTCGAGGTCGACCTGGTGATCCTCGACGTCGCCATGCCCCGGATGACCGGGCTGCAGGCCGCCCGCACGATCGCCCGGATGCGTACTCCTCCGAAGATGCTGATGCTCTCGATGCACGACAACGAGCAGTACTTCTTCGAGGCGCTCAAGGTCGGCGCCAGCGGGTACGTCCTCAAGTCGGTCGCCGACGAGGATCTGGTCAAGGCGTGCCGTACCGCTATTCGGGGGCAAGCCTTCGTCTATCCCGGGGCCATGAGTGCCCTGGTCCGCGACTATCTGGACCGTCTCAACCGTGGCGAGAGTCTGCCGCGCACGGTGCTGACCGAGCGCGAGGACGAGGTGCTCAAGCTCATCGCCGAGGGCCACTCGACCCGGGAGATCGCCCGCGAGCTGACGATCTCCTACAAGACCGTCGAGCGGCACCGCGAGAACATCCTCGCCAAGCTGGGCCTCCGCGATCGCACCCAGGTCACGCGATATGCCATCAGAGCAGGTCTCATCGAGCCCTGAGAAGGCCTACCGTCGAAGGATGGACCCACGGCTCGACACGGACCTCGCCGGGATGACCGATCTCCTCGGCGCGATCCAGGACTACGCACAAGAGATCATCGCCGGACTCGACCGCCGGCCGGTGACCTCTCCGTTCCGCCCGCCCTCCGTCGAGCAGCTTCCGGCCCGGGGGTTCGGCGGCCAGGCCGCCCTGCGCCACTTCGAGACTCGCTGGGCACCCGGCCTCTCGGCGAGCGCCGGCCCCCGCTACCTGGGCTTCGTCACCGGCGGGGCGACCCCGGCCGCGGTCGCCGGCGACTGGCTGACCTCGGTCTTCGACCAGAACACCATCACGGTCCAGGACTCCGCCGCCAGCGACCTGGAACGCGAGACGGTGCGCTGGGTCCTCGACCTGCTGGACCTTCCAGACGAGTTCAGCGGAGCGTTCGTCACCGGCGCGACCATGTCCAACCTCACCGGGCTGGCGCTGGCCCGCGAGTGGCTCGGCGACCGGCTCGGGGTGTCGGTCTCGACCGAGGGCGTCGCGGCGCTCGGTGGGGTCGTCGTGCTCTCCGGCGCCGCCCACTCCACCGTCTCCAAGGCGCTCTCCGTGCTCGGGCTGGGTCGCGACAGCCTCCAGCCGGTCGCTCTCCTCCCCGACCGCGATGCGGTCGACGTCGACGCGTTGCGGACCGCGCTGCGCGAACAGGACGGCCGGCCCGTGATCATCGTCGCCAACGCCGGCACGGTGAACACCGGCGACTTCGATGACCTGGACGCCATCGCCGACCTCCGCGACGAGTTCCCGTTCTGGCTGCACGTCGACGGCGCCTTCGGGGCGTTCGCTGCCCTCTCCCCCGCGCATGCCCACCTCGTCGCCGGCCTCTCCCGCGCCGACTCGATCTGCGTCGACCTGCACAAGTGGCTCAACGTCCCCTACGACTCCGCGATCCAGCTCAGCCGCCACTCGGACTTGCAGGCTCGCGTCTTCAGCAACGCCTCGGCCTACATCGGTCTCCCCGGCTCTTCCCCCGACTTCGTACACCTCACCCCGGAGAGCTCCCGGCGCCTGCGCGCCCTGCCTGCCTGGTTCACCCTGTACGCCTACGGCCGCGAGGGCCACCGCGAGATCGTCGAGCGCACCATCGCTCTTGCTCGCCGGGTCGGGAGGCTTCTTGCCGAGATCGACGGCGTCGAACTGCTTGTGCCTGTCCGGCTCAACATCGTCTGCCTTCAGGTTCCCGGCGATCCTGCCGTGCTCGCTCGCCGAGTCGCCGATACCGGCGTCACCTTCGTGACTCCTACGGTTCATCACGGCACTCCCGCGCTGCGGTTGGCGTTCAGCAACTGGCGTACGTCCGAGGCGGATGCGGACCGCATCGTCGAGGTCTTCCGGCGGCTACTGTCATAGCCGGTCCGCCCGCTGGTCGAGCCGCCGGGGCCGCTAGGCGGAGGCGTGTCGAGACCAACACGGTCCGCTTCTTCGGGAAACCTCGCTTGGTGGCTGTTCTTCGTTTCAAGGTTCGCCGCCGACCCTTGATTTGAGTGTTTCTCCTATATCGGGGCGGCGGCGAGAGAGTGGCGCGGAGCTCCGTTGCATATTCACTGACTGCGTAACTGTCGCCTGAACAGCATAAATAGGTCGCGGCCGGGTACTCGATCGCATATAATAAGGCGCATGTACGAGACCGTCGACCACCTCCTCGCTGGGCCGCCTTCGGGTGCGTCCGAGGCTGAGTTGGTCGACTGGATTGCTGGTCTCGAAGCGATGAAGTGCACTGCTGAGGCGGTCCAGGCAGAAGCGGCGGTACGTCTCGACGAAGCCGTCCGGGCACGCCAGGCCGAGGCCGGGGTTCCTGCCCGCAAGCTTGGCGAGGGCGTGGCTTCGCAGATCGCGTTGGCGCGGCGGGTCTCGCCCGAGAAGGGCGCGAAACTGCTCGGGCCGGCGAAGATCCTGACCACCGAGATGCCCCACACCTTCGCCCTCATGAAGGCAGGTCTGTTCTCGCAATGGCAGGCCACCATCCTCGCCCGCGAAACCGCGTGCCTCTCGCTCGATGAACGCAGCCGGGGTCAGGTCATGGGCCGACACCCTCGTCGACCGAGTCACCGGGCGCGAGGCTGGTGGCGCGAAGCCCCGGATCGAGGTCAAGGTCGTGATGACCGCCGACTCCCTCACCAACACCGGCGATCAGCCGGCCATGGTCGAGGGCTACGGCCCCGTCCCCGCGACCTGGGCCCGCGACGCGCTCAACGACGCCGAGGTCTTCGTCCGTCGCCTGTTCACCGACCCCGCCGGTCGGCTGGTCGCCATGGAATCACGTGCCCGCAAAGCACCCGACGGGCTCGCGGAGTTCATCGCGACTCGTGATGGCGGGATCTGTCGTACCAACGGCTGCGATGCCCCGATCCGCAACATCGACCACGTCGAACGCCACGCAGACGGCGGCGAAACCAGAGCCGAGAACCTGCAGGGCCTGTGCGAACGATGCAACCAGGCCAAAGAAGCCCTCGGATGGCGGGCCAGGCCAAGACCCGACGGCACCATCATCACCACCACACCCACGGGCCACACCTACACCAGCCCGCCGCCCGACACCTGGGCACCAGATCCGCCACTATCGCCAGCAGAGCTCAGGCTGCGCCGCATACTCCGCGATCACGCCCTCGCGGCCTGATCCACCGCGTCGGACGTACGACGACGAAGACTTCCCGGGCGAATGACGCAAGAAGCCGCCACGACCAGCAGTGTCACGCTGCCTGCCGCGACACCGACGGCGAGATCGGGCAACCAGATGACGGCGAAGCCGAGCGACGCGCCCAGCAGTCTCGGCAGCAGAATCAGGCCCATCGCAGCCGAGCCCGCAGCCACCGCGCAGACCCAGCTGAGCGGCGACGAACCCGGGATGCGACGGGCGGCCAGAGCGAGCAACAGACCGATCGGGACGGATCCGGCCAACAGCCAAGGCGCTGCAGACAGCAACGGGTCACCGTCCTTGACGGTTGCCGATCCCCCGCGCGCGATCTCGTCGATGTCCGCAGCCGCGGCGCTCAGGCTCGGCGCGCGCTTCTCGGCGTACGAGTTGGCCAGCACGACCACAGCCCGGTCCTCTCCGGGGAGGAGGGAGATATGAGCGAAGTACCCAGGGGTGGCACCGGTGTGGTGAACACGGCGGCGATCACCGTCCTGGACACTCCAGCCGTAGCCATAGCCGCGCCCATGCCCGGTGACCTCCTGAATGCCCCAGGCGTCGCTCTCGAGGTTGGGCGGCAGTACTTGACCAGCCAGATTGGCCCGGGCGTACACCACCAGATCATCGATCGTCGAGATGACGTACCCGTAGGAGGCGCCGGACTCGTCGAAGCCGGGCTGGTAGGCCCGCGTCCACGACCACCAGTGGCGATGACCGGCCGGCAGCGTCGCGGCATCGTCGGCATCGGCAGTGGTGTCCTTCATCCCGAGCGGCCCGAAGAGGGACTCCTCTGCGACGGCAGCGTACGAGTTGCCCGTGAGCTCCTCGACCAAGGCGCCCAGCACGAGGTAGTCGGCGCTGTTGTACGCGTACTCCCCTGGCGTCCCGTTGTGCTCGAGATCGCGAGCCGCCCGACGCAGCGCACCGGTTCCGTTGTCGAACCGCTCCGAGACAGCGAGTCCGTCAAGGGCGGTATAGCCGGCCGTGTGCGTGAGTAGCTGACGCACGGTGACTCGCGGCGCGTCCAGCCATGTCAGATACCGGTCCACTGGATCGTCGAGTCGGAGTCGGCCGTCCTCGACCAGGCCGAGCACCAGCGCACTGGTGAAGGTCTTGGCGACCGAACCCACCAGGAACGGAGTCTCGCGGGCAACCGGAGTCCCGTCACCGTCCTCGCCCGAGACGTAGGTCCGCACCTCGTCGCCGTCGATGACCGCGACCGCCGCACCTGGAACGCCGTTGGCTTCGCGCCAGCTCTCGACGTACGCCTCGACCGCATCATCCATCTCCGTCGGCACGTCCGCTGACGCCGGAGAGGTGATCAACACGATCGCTGCCGCCGCGGCGGCGAAGGCACTTGCCCGAAGTCGAGAAACATCCATGCCCTCGAGAATAACCATATGGATATATTGTTATCATCTGATTTATGCCCAGGACCGCAGACCATGACAGCCGACGCGCCCAGATCACCACGGGTGTACGCGAGCTCGCACTCGCCTCCGGGCTCGGTGCCGTGACCATCGCCGGGACCGCCAAGGCCGCAGGCATCTCCGTCGGCCTGGTGCAGCACTACTACGACTCCAAGGAGTCGCTGCTGGCCGACACCCTGAGCCATCTGCTGGGCGACATCGAGGGTCGGGTCGACGCGGCGATCATCCGCGCGGAGCGCGACCATGCGCGGATCGAACACATGCTGGGAGCAGGTCTGCTGGAACTGCTTCCGCTGAGCCCCACCCACCGGAACGAGACCTATCTCCGGCACGCCTTCGCCGGCCTCGCGCTCGACAGTCCGACCCTCGCAGGGCACCAGCGGACCTTCGACCGGCGACTTCGCGACCGGATCACTCAGGCGGTGAGGAACGGGATGGCCTGCGGGGAGGTCATCCCCGAGACCGACACCCTCCTCGAAGGGGAGGCTGCGTTCGCCCTGGCCCAAGGGCTCGCCGCGCGCCTGCTCCTCGACCAGGACGATGGTGCCCGGAGCCGAGCGAGGGCCGCCATCGCCGCCCGGATGGCGAGCGTGTTCGTCGGCCCGTGCGCGCGGGAGTCCCCGTAGCTCAGGCGCCGAACTCCCGAGCGCGCATCCGCGCGAGGTGGGCGTGCACGAGTGGAAGCACCGAGGCGCCCTCGCCGCTCGCGGAGGCGACCCGTTTCATGGATCCGGCGCGCGCGTCGCCGACGGCGAAGACACCCGGAACCGTCGTCTCCAGGCTCGCAGGCGGGTTCCCCTCGACCCACGCGTCTCGCGGTACGTCGCGGCCGGTCAGGACGAACCCGTGCTCGTCGAGCGCGACCGCCTCCGCCAGCCACGCGCAGTCGGGTTCCGCTCCGAGCAGGCAGAAGAGGCCGTCGGCAGCGGTCTCGGTGTCCTCGCGGGTGTCCAGGTTCTCCAGTCGCAACCACTCCAACTGGACCTCGCCCCCGCCGTCGGCGACGACCGTGCGGGTCCGGACCTGGATGTTCGACGTCGCCTCGATCTCACGCACCAGATAGGCCGACATGGTCTCCGCGAGCTCGTGACGCCGAACCAGGATCGTCACCGCACTGGCGAACTTGGCGAGGTGGATGGCCGCCTGCCCTGCCGAGTTCCCCCCGCCGATCACGAAGACGGCGCGGCCCTGCATCTCGCGCGCCATCGACGTCGCGGCGCCGTAGTAGACACCAGCACCCACGAGATCGTCCACACCGGCCACCCCGAGACGCCGGTAGGTCACGCCCATCGCGAGCACGACCGTACGGGCGCAGAACTGCGCGCCGCGCACATGCACGTGCTGGTGCTCGGGCTCGTCAGCCGGACCGGGCTCGATCCGGGTCACCGGGCGCCCGGTGAAGAAGCGTGCGCCGAACCGTCCTGCCTGGATGCGGGATCGCTGGGCGAGGCGCATGCCCGAGATGCCGCGCGGGAAGCCGAGGTAGTTGCGGATCATGGAGCTGGAGCCCGCCTGACCGCCGATCGCGTCGCGTTCCACGAGGACCGTCGCCAACCCCTCCGATGCCGCGTACACCGCCGCAGCCAGGCCCGCCGGCCCGCCGCCCACGATGGCGACGTCGGCGATCACGCCCTCGGGAATCTCGTCGAACCCGCCGTAGATGGCCTCGGCGGCCGTCGCTGCCGTCGCCCCGGAGACCACGCGACCCGAAAAGGTACGGACCAGAGGCAGCTGTGCGCCCGCTCCTGCTGCCTCGATGATCTCCTGTGCCTCGTCGTCGCTCGGCTCGAGTGCGCGATGCGGGAACCCCATCCGTTCCAGCAGATCCCGGACCGCCGCCGCGTCGCGGTCACCCGCCTCCGCCACGACGTCGGTGACGGTCACCAGGGGCCTGCCGACCGACCATCCCCACTCGGAGAGCAGCTCGATCAGCGCCGTGTGGAACTCCTCGTCCCGCGGGGCGCGCGGGATGAGCACGAAGGTGTCCATCTCACGTTGGAGTGCCGCGGCGCGCAGGTCGTCGAGAGCACCGGAGAAGTCGTCCCACGAGACCAGCGCGACACGGCGCGCCGTCGCCACGATGGCCGGTACGTGGTGCAGGAACTCGATCGAGGTGCCTCCGTCGAGCACGTGCTCGGCGGCGACCATCGCGATCTGCGCACCCTTGGCCACGAGGGTGCGTGTCCTGTCGAGGCCCGCGGCGAAGCCCACCACCGGCTCGATCCGGTAGTCACGGTCGTACCGTGCCCGGAACTCCTGCTCGATGACGTCGGCATGCTCGCCGCCGACCAGCACGATGACGGGCTTGTCGCGCTCCATGCCGCACAGCGTAGACGCCGCGGTGTCTCAGTCGCCGAGGAACTGACGCAGGGCCGCGAGGAAGGTCTCCGGCTTCTCGGAGTGGACCCAGTGTCCGGCGCCCTTGATCGTCACCTTGCGGTAGCGCGGGAACCATTCCTTCATCGCCGGCGCGTACTCGTCGGTGACGTAGTCGGACAGCTCGCCGGCCAACCACATCACGGGCCCGTCGTACGGGTCGTACGCCTTCAGCTCGTCGGCCGGCCAGTCGCCGATGCGGTCCAGGTCGCGGCCCAGGACGGGGAGGTTCATGGACCAGCGCCAGCTGTCGCCGTCTCGGCGCAGGTTCTGCAGCAGGAAGCCACGGACCGTCGGGTCCGGGACCGCCTCCTGCATCCCGGCGTCAGCCTCCTCGCGTCGGGTGATGCTGGCCAGGTCGAGGCTCCGCATGGCGTCGACGTACGTCTTGAAGCCGCCGACGCGCTCGTAGACGACCGGCGACATGTCGGCCACGACGAGCTTCGCGACCAGCTCGGGGTGGGTGATCGCGAGCAGCATCGCCACCTTGCCGCCCATCGAGTGGCCCACCACGGTGGCGGGGTCGTCGGCCGAGAGCAGCTCGGCGACGGCGGCGGTCACCTCGAGGTAGTCGAAGGTGTCAGGCTGCGGAGAGCGACCGTGGTGCGGCAGGTCGACGAGCGTGACCCGATGCTTGTCTGCCAGCTGCTTGCCGAGCGTGTTCCAGTTACGTCCCTGGCCGAAGAGCCCGTGCAGGAAGACGACACGACTCCCTGCCTCGCCGAGCTCGAGCGTATGAAGTGGTGGCACCGGGGAAGCGTACGTCGCTAGAAGTCGAAGCCGTCGAACATGTCACCGATGCCGTCGCCGATCCCGCCGAACATGTCACCCATGCCTTCGCCGATGCCACCGATCGCATCGCCCATGCCCTCGCCGATCTCACCGAAGGCGTCGAAGCCACCGAAGGCGCTGAACATCAGCCCCGCGAACATCCAGTCCATCGGCGAGAAGGCGCCGAAGTAGCCGGCGGCGTAGGGCCGGTAGGCCGGGCCGCCTTGCCAGTAGGGAACGCGCTCGTTGCCGACCATCACCTTGCGGGTGTCGGGCTCCGCGCCGACCTTGACGCGCTCGGCGTCGAGCGCACAGGCAGGTACGTCGCGGCTGGTGCCGCCCGGCGGCGCCCAGGCCACGTCCTCGACCGAGAGCCCGTGGCGGGGGTCGAAGAAGCACGGCGGACGGCGCTTCGGCAGCGGCTCGCCGGCCACCCGTGCCTCGACGCACGCGATCGCATAGCGACCGTCCTCGACGATCGTGGTGATCTGCTTGACGTCGTCGGGCACGGTCATCTTGTCGACGGTGCGCTTGGCCGTCTCGTATTCGTCCAGCGCGCGCTGGTAGTCGGCGTTGGCGCCCTCGTCGAGCTCCTTGCCGGCCATGTCCAGGTCGAGCTTCTGCAGCTCTTCACCGAAGGCGGTCACGTCCTCGAAGGCAAGCTGCTTGACCGGCTCGAGGTCAGCGCGCTGCTTTTCCAGCGCTCGCGCCTGCGAACGCTTGCTGGTCACAACCACGGTCCCGATCACCGCGACGACGATGAGAAGTGCGATCAGAAGTCCCACGCCTTTCAGCGTACTGCCACGGTGGTCGGGCCGGGAGGGACCTCTTATCAGGAGTAGTCGCGGAAGCCCTTGCCGGTCTTGCGGCCGAGGTAGCCGGCGGTGACCAGGTGCTCCAGCAGCGGCGCGGGCGCGAAGCCCGGCTCACGGAACTCCAGGTAGAGCTCGCGCTCGATGGCCAGCGAGACGTCGTTGCCAACGACATCGAGGAGCTCGAAGGGACCCATCGGCAGCGCACAGCCGAGCTTCATCGCGGTGTCGATGTCGTCGGCGGTCGCGTAGTGGCCCTCGAGCATCTTGACCGCGTCGTTGAGGTAGGGGAAGAGCAGCGCGTTGACGATGAAGCCGGCCCGGTCTCCGCACGAGACCGGCGACTTGCCGACCTCCTTGCAGAGGGCGCGGACGGTCTCGGAGACCTCCTCGTCCGTGGTCACGGTGGAGACGACCTCGACCAGCTTCATCACCGGCGCCGGGTTGAAGAAGTGCATCCCGACGACGTCGGACGGCCGCTTGGTCACCTTTGCCAGCTCGATGACGGGCAGACTCGAGGTCGTGGTCGCCAAGATCGCTCCGGGCTTGCAGATGTCGTCGAGGTTCTCGAAGAGCGTGGTCTTGATGGCCAGGTCCTCGGCGATCGCCTCCACGACGATGTCGACGTCGGCCAGGTCGTCCAGCGAGGTCGTGCCGGTCAGCCGACCGAGGATCTCCGGCTTCGCCGACTCCTCCAGCTTGCCGCGCCCGATCGCCTTGTCGAGGCTCTTGGTGATCCGCGCGGCGACACCGTCGACCTTGTCGGGGCTACGCCCGACGTACGTCACGTCGTAGCCGCCCTTGGCGAAGACCTCGACGATCCCGGAGGCCATCGTGCCGGTCCCGACGACGCCGATCTTGGAGATCGGGCGGCGCAGCTCGTGGGTGGCGTCGGCGCTCGGGGTCAGCGCGTCCGGGACGACGACCGGCGAGTCGGCGGCCTCGTAGGTGTAGAAGCCGCGGCCCGACTTCCGCCCGAGCATCCCGGCGGTGACCATCTGCTTGAGGATCGGCGCGGGGGCGTGCAGCCGGTCGCGACCCTGGCGGTACATCGTGTCGAGGATCTCGTAGGACGTGTCCAGCCCGATCAGGTCCAGCAGGGCGAGCGGACCCATCGGGTAGCCGCAGCCGAGCCGCATCGCGGTGTCGATGTCCTCGCGGGTGGCGTAGTGGCCCTCGAACATCGAGACCGCGTGGTTCAGGTAGCCGAAGAGCAGCGCGTTGGCGATGAACCCGGCCCGGTCGCCGCAGACCACCGGCGACTTGCCGACCTTGCCGACTACCTCGCGCACGTCCTCGAGCACCTCGGGCTCGGTCACCACGGTGCGTACGATCTCGACAAACTTCTGCACCGGAGCCGGGTTGAAGAAGTGCACACCGACGACCCGCCCCGGGTGGTTGGAGGCGGTCGAGATCTCGGTCACCGACAGCGACGAGGTGTTGGTCGCCAGGATCGTGTCGGGAGCCACGATCTCGTCGAGGGTGGCGAGGATCGACTTCTTCAGCTCCAGCGACTCCACGACCGCCTCGACGACCATGTCGACGTCCTTGAGCGCCGTCGCGTCGGTGGCGAAGGAGATCCGGCCGAGCAGCGCCTCCTGCTCCTCCTCGCTGAGCTTGCCGCGCTTGACCGCGCGGCCCGTCGAGTGCGCCAGGTGGGCCTTGCCGCGCTCGAGGCCCTCCTCGTCCCGCTCCACCCCGACCACGGTGAACCCGTTGCGGGCGAACACCTCCGCGATCCCGGCGCCCATGGTGCCCAGGCCGACGACTCCGACTGTCTCGATCGTGCGCTCACTCATGCCCCGCATCCTGCCATGGGGTGACGTCCGGCACGCCGGTGATGCCGCTAGATTCGGGCGCTGTGACCGACCAGACCCAGACCGCCGAGCGCATCGAGGCCGAGCGCATCGACGCCGAGCGGATCATCCCCGCCTCCCCGACCGACATCTTCGCCGTTCTCATCGACCCCGACGGCCATGTGGCCATCGACGCCGCCGGCATGCTCCAGTCCGCGGAAGGATCACCGGTGGGCGCGGTCGGCGACCGGTTCGTCGTCCACATGGACCGCGAGGCCCTCGGCGACTACCCGCTCGGCAAGTACGACGTCACCGTGATCGTCACCGGGTTCGAACCCGACCGGGCGATCGAGTGGACCATCGAAGGCACCATCAAGCCGCCCATCGGTCACCGCTTCGGCTACGAGCTGGAGCAGCTCGACTCCGGCGACACCCGTGTCACCTCGTACTGCGACTGGTCCACCGCCCTCCCCGAATGGAAGGCGATCTTCCCGGTCATCGACCAGAAGTCCATCCGGGCCACCCTGGGGATCCTGGAACGAGCCGTACGCCGCGGCTACCCCCGCCCCTGATCGAGGCCCAGCATGCCGAGGCGTCACTCGCGCGAATCGAGTCGGCACCGCAGTGCCGACTCGATTCGCGTAGGTGACGCCTCGGCCGACGTA
>NZ_JBHXNY010000032.1:0-57309 GCF_042719275.1 Nocardioides sp. NPDC058538
GACCAACACGGCTCCATCTAGCGCAGATGGGACCGTGTTGGTCTCGACACGCTCGCTGGCGCTCGCGGCTCGACCAGCGGGGCTGGGGTCACCCCGCGAGCATGCCCTCGAACAGGTCAGCAGCCCGGCGGGTGCCACCCTCGGCGATCGCGTCCGCGCGCAGCTGAGCCGAGCGCGCGGCGCGGCCGGGGTCGTCGAGCAGCTCGCGCAGTGCCGTACGCAGGGCAGCGGCGCTGACCTCCTCGGCGTCGATCCGCCGGGCGACGCCGAGCTCGACCAGACGGTCGGCGTTCATGAACTGGTCGACCGCCTGCGGGACGGCGACCATGGGGACGCCTGCCATCAGACCCTCGCTGCTGCCGCCCATCCCGGCGTGGGTGACGAACGCGTCGGCCTGGGCGAGGACGGCGCGCTGGGGCAGCCACGAGTGGACCTCGACGTTTCCGGGGAGATCGCCGAGGTCGGCCGGGTCGAGCTGGGTGCCGATCGACATCACGACGTGCCAGCCGGGGAGGGCTGCGTATGCCTCGATGCAGGCGCGGAAGAAGCCCGCGCCGGCGGTGTAGGCCGAGCCGAGGGAGACCAGCAGGACGTGGTCGGCCTCGGCGGGGCGGGTCCAGGTCTCGTCGGCGTCGAGCGCGAAGCACGGTCCGACGAAGGTGACCACGTCCTCGTCGACCTTCTCGGCGTTGGGCTGCATCGCCCGCGGGATGAGGGCGAGCGCCCGCTTCGGCGCCCCGGCGAACGTCTCCGGGTCACGCGTGCTCGCCCCGGCGTCCGCGAGCCAGGTCGCGAACCGGTCCAGGTAGCCGTCGTAGCCCGGCAGCTGCCGCACCTGGGCACCGACCTCTTCGGCGTACCCGTCCCAGGCGACGAACGTCGGCGAGAGCTGTACGAACGGACGCTGCTGCTTCTCCGCGAGAGCCCGGGCGGCATAGCCTCCGATGTCGTAGAGGTAGAGGTCGGCCGGCTCGGCTCCGTAGAACGCCTCCAGATGCGGGAGCACCCCGATGGCGTCGTCGAGGAAGACGCCCATCCCGGCGACCGGGTCCTCGGGCCAGAGCCGGTCCTCGACGGGCAGCACAGTCGGCACCGGAACCAGCTCGGCCCCGGTCGGCTTGACCGCGTCGGACATCGACTCGTGGGTGGCGTACGTGACCCGGTGGCCGTGTGCGACCAGCTCCTTGATCAGCTCGAGACTCGGCAGGAGATGGCTGATCGCGGGGGAGGCCACCATGGCGATGTGGTGCGGTGAAGTAGTCATGACACCGTCGGACGCTATCGGCCCGTCACAGGCGGATGCGACCGAGTTTTGCGTCAACCTTCGCTCACCCGCCCGTCGCGCTCTGTTCACCGCCCGTGAGCCGTGGCTCGTGTGTCTCGTCAGTTTCGACGGTTACCGTCGTCTGCGTGTCTGTTCCTCGGGTCTCCATGTCCCAGTCCACGATCTGCGTCCTGCTGCTGGGTGTGCTCGGCTTCGCGATGAGCGCCCAGGTGGCGATCGCGATGCCGGCGCTGTTCAAGGCCGACGAGCGGGCTCATGCGGCGTACGCGGTGGCGCTGTCCCAGGGGACGCTGCCGACGATCGACACCGACATCCCCGACGACCCGGCTCGCTACCCGCAGCTGGCCGAGAGCCTCTTCGGGGCCGATGAGGCCCACCGCGACATCTGGGTCGCCAACCACCCGCCGCTGTTCTACGCGATGAGCCTGCCGCTCGTCTGGCTCGGCGACGCCGTCGGATCGCCAGGCCTGACGCTGCTCGGGATGCGACTGCTGAATGCGCTCGGTTTCGCCCTGACCACGATCTTGGTCGGCCTGCTGGCGCGCGAGCTGGTGCCACGTCGCCCGGTGGTGCCGGTGATCGCCTCGGCGATGTGTCTCGGCTGCGGCGCGATGACCTTCGTGGGCGGCGGCATCTACAACGACGGCTGGGGTTCGGCTGCGGCGTTCATGACTCTCTACCTCGGGTTCCGGATGATCCGCCAAGGCGTGACACGCGAGCGCGTGATCGCCGCGGCCGCGGTCGGTGTCGCGGCCGCCGGGTTCCGCTCGACCGGCCTGGTCGCGGTCCTCTTCCTCGGTGCCTGCGTGCTGGTGGCGATGTGGCTGCGGGAGCCGTCGCTGCGTACGTTCCTACGCGGCGCGTTCATGCGCGCCGTCGGGATCGCGGCATGCATCGGGATGGCGCCGGTGGCCGTGTTCGGCTGGTTCTACGTGCGCAACATCCAGCTCTACGGTGACCCGACCGCGTCGAGCTCGCTCTTCGAGAAGTTCGGGCGCGAGCCCAACGGCACCACCCTGTTCCAGCTGGTCAACCCGGAGTTCTACGGCCACCTGCTCGGCAGCCTGTGGACCGACGGCAACATCGCCAACACCTGGAGCCAGGCGGCCGTCATCGTGCTGACGCTGACCCTGGTCGGCCTGGTGCTCGATGCCGCCGCGAAGGCCAACCCGCGTCGTACGGGAGTCCTGCGGCGCATCCAGCTCGCGCCGCAGAGCACGATGCAGCACCGCCAGGACCTGGCCATCTGGGCGCTCCTGGGTGGCTACTGCCTGCTGATCCTGGTCAACGTCGCCGGGTTCATCGCCGGCGGCGGCTGGATCCACGCCCGCTACGCGGTGCCGTTCCTGCCGTTCCTCGCCGCCGGCGCCGGGATCGCCGCGCTGCGCCTGGGGCGGCTCCTGCCAATGCGAGTCATCTCGACCGGCTCGCGCACCGGCGTCACCGCGATCGACGAGGCGCGCGACCTGCGCATCGGCCTGGGTGTCTCGCTGGCCTTCATGGTCGTCGGTCTGGTGTGCCACCTCGACACCGAGCAGTACGTCGACGGGCCGGTCAGCAGCACCTTCGCGCTCGTCGCCCTGGTGGCCGCCGACCTGGTGATGTTCGCGGTCGCCGCGTACGTCGCCACCGAGCTGCGCCGGCGGATGCGGCCGAGCACCTTCGACACTCCTCGCACTCTCACCGCTCCTGTGACCGAGATCGCGCGTCCACGACAGGCCGCCCGTACCTCGACGGGTCTGCAGGCAAAGTAGCCTCGCTATGTGAACGAGCACGATCCCCAGCCGACAACACGAGCATGGGTCGTGTGGGGTATCGCCCTCGCGGTCTACGGCTTGGCCGTCTTCCACCGCAGCAGCCTCGCGGTGGCCGGTCTGGTGGCGACGGAGCGCTTCGGGATCGGCGCCGGACAGCTGGCGGCCTTCGTCATGCTGCAGCTGCTCGTCTACGCCATCATGCAGGTGCCGGTCGGGCTGCTGGTCGACCGGTTCGGCTCGCGTACGGTCCTCTCCGCCGGCGCTCTGATCCTGGCGGTCGCTCAGATCGGGTTCGCGTTCGCGGACTCCTACGCGCTGGCCCTGCTCGCGCGTACGTTCGTGGGGATGGGCGACGCGATGACGTTCATCTGCGTGCTACGCCTGGTCCCGTCGTGGTTCCCGCGTCGCCGGGTGCCGCTGATCAGCCAGCTGACCGGCACCGTCGGACAGATGGGCGCGATCGCGGCCGCGGTCCCGATGACGTGGGCGCTCGGCCATCTCGGCTGGACCCGGGCCTACCTCACGGCCGCGTTGCTCGGCCCGGTGCTTCTCGTGCTGCTGCGCGTCTTCGTCCACGACGGACCCGGTGACCGGCACCGCCGAGGCACCACCCTCAAACCGCGCGAGCTCGGCCGGAGCCTGAGGGCCTCCTGGTACCAGCCGGGCACCCGCCTCGGCTTCTGGATCCACTTCTCCACCCCGTTCAGCTCCCACCTGATGGGGCTGCTGTGGGGCTTCCCGTTCCTGGTGACCTCCGAAGGGCTCTCCGACACCCTCGCCGGCACCCTGCTCTCGGTCACCGTCGTCGCCGCCCTAGCCGCGGGTCCGGTGATGGGCATCATCGCCGGACGCCACCCGTGGCACCGCTCGACGGTGGCACTGACGATGATTGCCGCCCTGGTCTCGGTGTGGACGCTCGTGCTCGCCTGGCCGGGCGAGGCGCCGCTGCCGGTGCTGCTGCTCCTGATGGCCGTGGTCGGCTTCGGCGGACCCGCCTCGATGATCGGCTTCGACGTCGGCCGCACAAGCAACCCGCCCGCGCGGATGGCGAGCGCCAGCGGGATCATCAACCAGGGTGGCTTCGTAGCAGCGCTGCTGGTGATCGTGCTGGTCGGCTGGATCCTCGACTGGCGTACGCCGGGGGCCTCGACCTCCTACACGCCGGAGGCGTTCCGCTGGGCGATGTCGGTGCAGTACCTGTTCTGGGGCCTCGGGGTGGTGCAGATCTGGCGTCACCGGCGCGACGTGCGGCGGCGTACGACCCGGGAGCAGGTCGCCGCCGGCTCCTCGATGGTCATCGACTGATCGCCAGCACGTCACCTGAGCGGCATCTGGGCCCACTAGCTTGTCGAGGTGCTCACGCCCTCGCGCTCGCTGTCCCAGGTGACCGTATGCCTGCTCCTGCTCGGGGTGCTCGGCTTCGCGATGAGTGCGCAGTACGCGATCGGGATGCCGGCGCTGCTGAAGGCCGACGAGAAGCAGCACGCGGCCTACGCCATCGTGCTGTCCCAGGGCGTCCTGCCCACGATCGACACGAACACCCCGGCCGACCCGGTGCGCTACCCGCAGTTCGCCGAGGCGCTCTTCGGTCTCGACGAGCCGCGCCGCGACATCTGGGTCGCCAACCACCCGCCGCTCTTCTACGTGATGAGCCTGCCGCTGGTCTGGCTCGGCGATGCCGTGGGCAATGTCGGGGTGACCCTGCTCGGGATGCGGCTGCTCAACGCTCTCGGCTACGCGCTGAGCATCATCCTGGTCGGCCTGCTGGCGCGCGAGCTGGTGCCCAGACGCCGGGTGGTCCCGGTGCTCTCCGCGGCGATGGTGCTCGGCTGCGGTGCGGTGACCTACGACGGCGGTGCGATCTACAACGACGGCTGGGGGACGGTGGCCGCCTCGCTGACCCTCCTGCTCGGCTTCCGGATGGTCCGCGAGGGCGTCACCCGGGACCGGCTGATCTGGGCTACGGTCGCCGGCGTCGCGGCGGCCGGCTTCCGCTCGACCGGACTGGTGGCGGTGCTCGTGCTGGGCGCGTGCGTGCTGGCCGCACTGTGGCTGCGCGACCCGACGCTGCGTACGTTCCGCCGGGGTGTGGTCCTGGCGATCCGGATCGGGCTGGCACCGGTGATCGTGATCGGCTGGTTCTACGTACGCAACATCGTGCTCTACGGCGACGCGACCGCTTCCGCGGCGCTCTTCGAGAAGTTCTCCCGCCAGACCCACGGCGACACGCTCTTCCAGCTGGTCAACCCGGAGCTCTACCTGCACCTCTACGGCTCGCTGTGGGCCGACGACGTGATCCCGAAGATCTGGATCCTCGCCGCCGCGGTGACCCTGGCTGTCACGGTGACCGGCCTGGTGCTCGACGTCAACGCGAAGGCCCGGCCGAGGCCGGACGGGGTGATGCGCCGCGTCGTGATTCCCGGGTCGGAGCCGACCGTGCTGGAGCGCCGCCTGGAGGTGGCGGTGCGGGTGTTGATGGGGATCTACTGCGTGATCATCATCGTCAACCTGGCCTCGTTCCATGCCGGCGGCGGCTGGATCCACGCTCGCTATGCGGTGCCGTTCCTGCCGGTGATCGCGGCGCTGACCTCGCTCGCGATCCTGCGGGTCGGCCGTCGCTGGGTCGCCGGCGCCGACGAGGAGAGGGTCGATCTGCGCATCACTCTCTGTGCCACCGTCGGGTTCATCGTCTCGGCGATGGTCGCCCATCTGCACATCCAGCAGCGGATCGACGGACCGGCCGACGCCTCCTGGCTGGTCGCGCTGATCGCGGCCGACCTGGTGATGTTCCTCGTCGCCGCGTACGTCACCGCGCAGCTGCACCGCCGGCTGCGGCCGGAGGGCGAACTCTTCGCCCGCCCGTCATCTGCCGACCAACCACGCGTCGCCCGGGTGAGCCACTGAGCGGAGATCGTGGTCGCCGCTCACCCCCCACCGTCAAGGAGCTCCTGTGGTTGACATCGATCGTCGTAGGTTTCTCGGTCTCGCCGGCGGCGCAGCCGCGCTGACCATGCTCGACCAGAGCATCGCGCGAGCCGCCTCCATCCCCGCCGCCCGCCGGACCGGCACGATCCGCGACATCGAGCACGTGGTCGTCCTGATGCAGGAGAACCGCAGCTTCGAGCACTACCTGGGCACCCTGCGCGGCGTACGCGGTTTCGGCGACCCGCACCCGGCGATCCTGCCCTCGGGCAACTCGGTGTGGCACCAGCCCAACGGCGACAGCGAGCTGCTCCCGTTCCACCCCGAGGTCGACGACTTGGGCGCCGCCTTCCTCGAGGGACTCCCGCACAGCTGGCCCGACGGCCAGCAGGCGATCAACGGCGGTCGCTACGACCAGTGGGTGCCGGCCAAGGGCACCACCACGATGGCGTACCTCCAGCGGCAGGACGCCGCCTTCCACTTCGCGCTCGCCGACGCGTTCACGGTGTGCGACGCCTACTACTGCTCCTTCATCGGCAACACCGACCCCAACCGCTACTACATGCTCTCGGGCTGGACCGGCAACGACGGCAAGGGTGGCGGGCCGGTGCTCTACAACGACGAGGCGGGCTACGACTGGACCACCTACGCGGAGCGGCTCGAGAAGGCCGGCGTCAGCTGGAAGGTCTACCAGGACGAGGGCACCGGCCTCAACGCCGAGGGCGACAACTGGTGGGGCTGGACGAAGGACGCCTACATCGGCAACTACGGCGACAACTCGCTGCTCTACTTCAACCGGTTCCAGGACGCCCGGCCCGGAGACCCGCTCTTCGAGAAGGCCCGCACCGGCACCCGCGCGGTCGACGGCCAGGACTACTTCGAGATCCTGCGCACCGACGTAGAGGCCGACAAGCTGCCCTCGGTCAGCTGGATCGCGGCGCCGGAGGCGTTCTCCGAGCACTCGAACTGGCCGACCAACTACGGCGCCTGGTACATCGCCAAGGTCCTCGACGCGCTCACCTCCAACCCCGAGGTGTGGTCGAAGACCGCGCTCTTCATCACCTACGACGAGAACGACGGCTTCTTCGACCACCTGGTGCCGCCGCACATCAACAGCCCGCTGGTGCCGGGGGAGTCGACCGTCTCGACCGAGCACGAGCTCTACACCGGATCGCACGGCGACGGCCACTACGGCCTCGGACCGCGGGTGCCGATGTTCGTCGTCTCGCCGTGGAGCATCGGCGGCTACGTCGCCTCGGAGACCTTCGACCACACCTCGATCCTGCGGTTCATGGAGGAGCGCTTCGGTGTGGCCGAGCCCAACATCACGCCCTGGCGTCGCGCGGTGTGCGGCGACCTGACCTCGGCGTTCGACTTCTCCCGTACCGCCGAGCCGCCCGCGCTGCCGGACACCAGCGGCTGGGAGCCGGCCGACCGTGAGCGGCACCCGGACTACGCCCCCGAGGCGCCGGCGAACCAGACGATGCCGACCCAGGAACGCGGCACCCGCCCGGCGCGGCCCACGCCCTATCGGCTCGAGGTGATCGAGTCCGCCGCAGCGGACGCGATCGCCGTCGAGATCCGCAACGCCGGCACCGTCGGCGCCCACTTCCAGGCACGGCTGCTCACCCCGGAGGGCGCCCCGCACAGCTACACCGTCGGCGCCGGCGACAGTGTCTCGGTGCGCTGGCCGGTCAGCGGCGACTACGAGATCCACCTGCATGGTCCCAACGGATTCTTCCGCTCCTACGCCGGCACCGCGGGCGCCGACCCCGCGCCCGCCAACCTCCGGCGGGACGGTCGCTCGCAGCGACTCACCGTGACCGCGCCCCGCAAGGCCGAGATCACCAGCGCGTACGCCGGCCCGATCCGCTCCCGCCACCTGGACACCCGTGCCACCGGTGGCTGGTACGACCTGACCCTCGCCGTCCCGGGCACGACCTGGGCACGCGGGTTCGCCGGCCACCTGGAAACCGGGCGTCCCTCCGTGAGCGACCCGCAGCTGGGGCGCTAGGGCATGGCTGGTAAAGACACGGCGGCCGCGAGCGGCGTTTCGGGCCGATCTGGCAAGGCGTCCGCTGCGAAGGCATCCTGGAGGCTGTCGAGCGGCGGCAACGCAGCCAGATCGGATGCGAAACGTCGCGTAGCGGGCGTGGATTTGCCAGCCATGCCCTAGGAGGGATCGCCGGGCCGGTCCTTCTCGGACTGGGCCGGCGGGTCGAGGATCGGGGCAGTCGTCTCGGGTGCTGCCTCGACCTCGGCCTTCGCCGCCTTCTTCGCCGCCTTCTTGGCGGCCTTCTTCTCGAGGCGGTGCACCTCGCGCTCCACGATCGCCTCGCGGCGTACGGCGGTGCCGACCAGGTTCACGACCAGGAAGAGCATCGGATAGATCGGCCACGGATGCCCGTCGGGGGCGCCGGTGAACAGCCAGATGCCCCAGGTGATGAGGCTGACCATCAAGAAGGTGGCGAGCGCCTCCTGGAGCTCCTTGCGGTACGCAGCCACACCCTGCTCTCGGAAGCCGAGCGTCTCGGGAAGGTTCGCTCCGGGCTCGCCGGCAACGGGCTCGGCGACCACGAGATCGTCCACGAGCGCGGGCAGCTCACCGAGCGTACGAGCCTCCAAGAGGGTGCCGACCCTCTCCTCGTGCTCTTCGCGGGTCAGTCGGCCGTCGGCGAAGGCATCGGTCAGAACGGCGCGTACAACCTCCCGATCGGCATCGGAGGCGCGCATACGTGCGTTGTCGGCCTGCCTCGGGTCGAGGCGGAACCCGGTCCAGAAACCCTCCACGCCACCAGCCTAGACGCCAAGCCCGACACCGTCTGTTGAAGCGCCTGCATTAGAGTGACTCGCGCTGGCTACCTGCTAGTATAGAACACGTTCTAGTCTTGCTCTGCCTAGGTTTGAGGGAGGTGGCGGATGCGGATCGCTCTGCTGTCGTATCGCAGCAAGCCGCACGTCGGCGGTCAAGGCGTCTATATCCGCCATCTGAGTCGGGAGCTCGCCAAGCTCGGGCACACTGTTGAGGTCTTCTCCGGTCAGCCCTATCCCGATCTCGACCTCGTAGGGGAGGGCGTCACCCTCACCAAGGTGCCGAGCCTGGGTCTCTACGAGGAGCCCGACCCGTTCGGCAACCCGAAGCTCTCCGAGCTCCGCGACCTCATCGACGTAGAGGAGTGGGCCCGGATGCGCACGGGCGCGTTCCCCGAGCCGCTGACCTTCGCCAAGCGCGTCCTGAAGGTGCTGGAGGAGCGGAAGGACGACTTCGACATCGTCCACGACAACCAGACCCTGGCCACGCCGCTGCTGAGCATCGAGCCCGAGCTCGGCGTGCCGCTGGTGACCACGATCCACCACCCGATCTCCTTCGACCGCCGCATCGAGCTGGACAGCGCTCAGGGCTGGAAGAAGAAGTTCGGCGTCTGGCGCTGGTACTCGTTCGTGAAGATGCAGGCGAAGGTCGCCTCGCAGCTGCGGCACGTGATCACGCCCTCGGACAACTCCAAGCGCGACATCCTCACCGACTTCGGCGTCCCCTCCGACCGGGTGCAGACCGTGCACCTCGGCGTACCGGAGGAGTTCGTCCCGCCGACCGGGCCTCGCGTCAGTGGGCGGATCCTGGCCATGGCCAGTGCCGACGCCCCGCTGAAGGGCATCGCCTTCCTGCTCGAGGCCTTCGCCAAGCTGCGTACCGAACGCGACCTCGAGCTGGTCCTGGTCACCAAGCCCAAGAAGGGCGGTCCGACCGAGCAGCTGATCGAGAAGCTCGCGATCAAGGACCACGTACGTTTCGTCAACGGCATCTCCGACGCCGAGCTCGTCGAGCTGATGGGCTCCGCGGAGATCGCCTGCGTGCCCTCGCTCTACGAGGGGTTCTCGTTGCCCACCGCCGAGCTGATGGCGTGCGGCACCCCGCTCGTCGTCTCCCGTGCCGGCGCGATCCCCGAGGTCGTCGGCCCCGACGACCTGTGCGCCAAGCAGGTCACCCCGGGGGAGACCGAGGAGCTCGAGCAGGCCATCGCGGCGCTGCTCGACGACCCCGAGCGCCGGGCCCGCTACTCGGCCGCCGGGCGCGCCCGGGTCGAGGAGCACTTCTCCTGGCACGCCGTCGCCGAGCGGATGACGGCGATCTACCAGCAGACGATCGATGAGTTCTCGAAGGAAAGGAAGTGAGCCGTGCTCACCGTTGATTTCGACCGCCTTGGCCTGAAGGCAGGGGAGCGCGTGCTCGACATGGGTGCCGGCGGTGGCCGGCACGCCTTCGAGATGTACCGCCGCGGCGCCGACGTGATCGCGTTCGACCAGGACGCCGAGGAGCTGGCCAAGGTCAGCGACTGGTTCTTCGCGATGCGCGACGAGGTCCCCGAGGGCGCGAACGCGGAGGTCAAGGAGGGCGACGCCCTGTCGCTGCCCTTCGCCGACGGCGAGTTCGATCGGATCGTCGCCGCCGAGGTGCTCGAGCACATCCACCGCGACGTCGACGCGATCAAGGAGCTCGTCCGAGTGCTGCGTCCCGGTGGCACCCTCGCCATCTCGGTGCCGCGCTGGCTGCCCGAGGTCGTCAACTGGAAGCTCTCCGAGGACTACCACAACACCACCGGCGGCCACATCCGCATCTACACCGACCACGAGCTCATCGACAAGGTCACCAAGGCCGGCCGGCCCAACGACGGCACCCCCGGTGACGCGATGATCTTCGAGGGCAAGTCCTACGCCCACGGCCTGCACGCGCCCTACTGGTGGCTGAAGTCGGCCGTCGGCGTCGACAACGACAAGCACGTCCTGGTGAAGGCGTACCACCAGATCCTGGTCTGGGAGATCATGAAGAACCCGCTGCCGCTGCGCCTCGCCGGGAAGGTCCTCGACCCGATGATCGGCAAGAGCATGGTTCTCTACTTCCGCAAGCCGGGCCCTATCGCCACCGACCCGACCTCGGCTGCCTGATTTGCGGATGAGAGTCGAGATCCCGTACGTCGACGGGGTGCTGAGCCCTGCCCAGATCGTCGCCACGGCCGGGTCGATCGCCCGCGCCCAGGAGGCCTCGGGCGCGATCCCGTGGGTCCCTGGTCAGCACACCGACATCTGGAACCACGTCGAGGCGGCCATGGGCCTGCTGGTCGGTGGCCTGGTGGAGGAGGCCGAGGCTGCGTACTCGTGGGTTCCGGACCTGCAGAACGCTGACGGATCCTGGCCGATGAAGATCGTCGCCGGTTCGCCGGTGGAGACGATCGGCGAGTCCAACATGTCGGCCTACTTCGCGGTCGGGATCTGGCACCACTGGCTGATCCGTCGTGACCGGGCGTTCGTGGAGCGGCTGTGGCCCTCGGTGCGCGCCGGGCTCGACTTCGTCGTCGGGCTGCAGCTTCCCTTCGGTGGGATCGCCTGGACGCCGCGCGACCCGTTCGCCCTGCTCACCGGTTCGTCCTCGATCTACCAGTCTCTGCGCGCCGGGGTCGCTCTGGCCGACCTGATGGACGACCCGCAGCCGGAGTGGGAGATCGTCGGCGGCCGGCTCGGTCACGCGCTGCGCCACCACCGTGACTCGTTCGAGGACAAGTCGCACCACTCGATGGACTGGTACTACCCGGTCCTCGGCGGCGCCGTCGTCGGTGCCGACGGCCTCGATCTCATCGAGTCGCGCTGGGACCATTTCGTACGCCCCGGCCTCGGCGCTCTGTGCGTCGACACCAATCCCTGGGTGACCGGCGCGGAGACCTGCGAGCTGGCGATGGCGCTCGACAACATCGGTGACCACCGTCGGGCGCTGGGGCTGTTGAAGGACATGCAGCACATGCGTGCCGACGACGGCGGCTACTGGACCGGCTGGGTCTTCGAGTCGCCCGACTACCCCAACCCCAACCCCAACGCCTACTGGCCCGAGGAGCACTCCACCTTCACCGCCGCCGCCGTCATCCTGGCCGCGGACGCGCTGGGGGAGCGCTTCGGCGGGTCCACCCCGGGCTCCGCCATCATGTGCGGCACCTCCCTCGCCGCTCCGTTCGAGGAGCTGGCGCTGGAGTGTGGGTGCGAGACGTCAGAGGCGTCGCAGCACGCGTAGCGAGCCGACGGCGTCGATCTCCTCGAACTGCTTCGAGGCGAGCGCGGGAAGATAGATCTCCTCGTACGGCGGCCGTCCGCCCTCGGCCGGGTCCGGGAAGACGTCGTGGACCAGCAGCAGCCCGCCGGGCATCACCTTCGGTGCCCAGCCGCGGTAGTCCAGCTGCGCGGGCTCGACGCCGTGGCCACCGTCGATGAAGAGCAGCGAGACCGGCGTCGTCCACCACCGGCTCACGGTCGTCGAGGCGCCGATCACCGCGACGACGTGGTCTTCGAGGCCGGCCTGCTCGATCGTGCGCCGGAAGGTCGGCAGCGTGTCCAACCGCCCGGTGCGCTCATCGACCAGGGTCGTGTCGTGGTGCTCCCAGCCCGCCTGGTTCTCCTCGCTGCCGTGGTGGTGGTCGACGGTGAAGACCGTGCCACCGGTCAGCTTCGCCGCGGCGCCGAGATAGACCGACGACTTCCCGCAGTACGTCCCGATCTCGACCGCCGGCCCGTGCGGCAGGCGCTCCACGGCGTGCTCGAACAGCGCCGTTCCCTCCTCGGGAGGCATGAACCCCGTCGCGTCGAGGGCGTGCTTGAGCAGTTCGGCGGGCATCTCAGGCGTAGACACCAGGGCACCCTAGCCGAGTGGCGAGCGGCCCGCGTCGAGTGGTCATCAACCTGGCGTGACCGCGAGAATCCGGCCATGAGCAGATCCTCCGCCGGGCACTCGGTGCTCGTCGTCCCGGTGCCCGAGCTGGAGACCTACGTCCTGGAGCGGACGCGCCACTATGACGACTCGTTCGTCTCCGCGGACCCCACGTTCGTGCACGCGCACATCACGCTGCTCGCACCGTTTCTGGCCCCGCCCACCTCGGACGATCTGGAGCGGGTCGGGAAGATCGCTGCCGCCGCAGCCGCGTTCGACTTCCGACTGGACGACGTACGCGTCTTCGCCGGCGGCACGATCTATCTGCATCCCGATCCCGCGGAGCCGTTCGCAGCGCTGACCGCCGAGCTGAGTGCGGCGTTTCCGCAGTGCCCGCCCTACGGCGGCCTCTTCGAACCGGTGCCGCACCTGACCGTCGACCACACCGCCGGGGGAGTGGACCTCGACTCGACACGTACGTCTCTGGCGCCGTTCCTCCCCGCGCGATGTAACGCGGACCGGGTCAGCCTGCAGTGGTACGCGAACCACGCCTGCCGCACCATCGCCGAGTGGCCGCTGGGCGGATCCCCGGGTCAGGGTCCAGGTGCGGAGATCGCCTGCATCACGTAGCCGATGGCGACCAGCATCGTCAGGGTGCTGATGGCGATGCCGGCGACCGCGGCCCAGCGGCCGCGACGCTTGTCGTCGGCGGTGCGGGCCAGGCCGATGATGCCGAGGATGAAGCCGAGCGGGCCGCACATCAGCACGCTGGCGAGCAGCGAGGCGATCGAGACCGCGTCGAGCGGCACGGCGTAGAGCGACCAGGCGTTGGCGGACTTGTCCGCCGACGGCGCCGTCTGCTGCTGCGGGGCAGACGCCTGGGAAGCCATCGGCTGCGGAGCAGCCGGCTGGGGGTTCGCGGGCTGCGGAGCGGCAGGCTGGGCGTTCACCGTTTGCTGGCCGACGGGCTGGGGAGGAGGCGGCGCAGGCACGGTGCGAGGAGGCTTCGGCGCCGGGGTCCGCTGTCGCGAGGACAGCGCGGCGTTGGCCGCTCGAGCTTGGCGCGTGGCCTGCCGCAGCCGGTTGGCCGACGGGCGCACTCGAGCGGGTGGAGGAACCGGCGCGGGCGAGCTGCTGGCGGGCGGCGGGGTGGGCCGGGGAGTCGGGGTGCCCCACTCGGCTCGCCAGCGCCGGTCGCGGCTGAGTGGCTGAGCGCCAGGAGCCGCAGCCGCGGGCGCCTTCCCCGAGGCAGCGGCCTTACGGCGGCGCCGGGCGAGCTCCTCGTCGAGGGTGGCCCTGGCGACCGGGTCGAGCAACACGTCGCGCGCCCGGTTGATGCGCATCATCAGCTCGCCGTCGGCAGCACGGCCGCCACGGTCGGGGTGGAACTGCTTGGCGAGCTCACGATGGCGAGCTCGGACGGCCGCGTCGTCCGCGTCCGGACCGATCTCCAGCACGGCATAGGCGTCGATGAACTTCCCGCTCACTCAACGCCCCCCACGCACAGTCCTTCGGTTGTCGGCTTCGCGCCCGGGCTCATCCACACCCGGTGCCCAAGATTCCCAGAACAGTGAAATCCTAGAGCAGTTGCGGCGAGATGCTGGTTTCGCCACGGGAAATTGATCGAGGGCCGCCCGATCGGGCGGCCCTCGAGTGGAGCGGACGACGAGGCTCGAACTCGCGACCTCAACCTTGGCAAGGTTGCGCTCTACCAACTGAGCTACGTCCGCTTGCGAGAAGAACAGTAGCGGATGTGGTCCGTTCACCTCCAACTGGGGTCCCGCGTGTCACGCACCCTCTTCCGGCACATCGGGGGCAGAGGTACGCCGCTCGATCTGCTCCATCAGCTGCGCGACCTGGGCTTGGTGTGCCGCCCGCAGATCCTCGAGCCGCTCGCTCGCATGGGCACGCTCCCGGTCCAGCTCGGCGCGGGTGGCATCGCGATCCGCCTTCGCCGCTGCCTCGCTCCCGCGAAGGTCTGCCACCTGGTCCCGCAGGGCGTCGATCTGCTCGCGGGCGGTGTCGCGCTGCGTACGCAGCCCGGAGATCGTCGCCTCCGCGCTGGCGGCCGCCTTCTCGCCGGCCTTCTTCTCGGCGATCAGCTGCTCCTGCAGCCGCGCCATCGCCTTCTCGGCATGGTCGGCGCGCGCGGTCTCGCTCCGCCGGCGCTGCACGGCCGAGGCATGTTCTGCCCGCAGCTTCTCGAACTTCTCGGCCAGGGCTTCGCGCGCGGCCGCCGACTCCTCGAGACGCTTCTCGAGGGCGGCGATCGTCGTCGAGGCGGTCTTCGCCGCGGCCGCCGCGTCGGACTCTGCTCTCTCCAGCGCCGCCTGGGCAGCCTGACGGGACTCCTCGGCCGCGGCCGTGGCGGACAGTGCCTCCCGCAGGATCTCGGCAGAGCGCTCCGACTCGTCCAACGCCTCCGCCGCAGCGGCATCTGCCTCGTCGCGCTCCGCCTCGGCCGTACGCTGCGCCTGCTCGGCGCGGACGGCGCGAGCGCTCGCGGCGGCGATCTGCTCCTGCGCCTCGCTCTGCACGGTCGCGATCTGGGCCTCGGCAGCGGTCAGGTCGCCGAGCGTACGCAGCTCCTCCAACGCCTTCGGGAGCTGGTCGAGGAACCTGTCGGCGAGCTGGGTCAGCTGGGTGGTGATCTCCGCGGCCCGCTGCTGGGCTGCCTGCACCGGTCGCGCGGCCTCCTCGGGATCACGTGTCTCCATGAGCCGCTGCAGGCGCTTCCGTTCGCGCCAGGCGGCGGCTCGGTTGTGGGAGGGATCGTCGCAGTACTCCGGCGGTCGGCCGCTTCCGCTCTCCGAGGCCGCCGCGGGCAGCGGACAGCCGGGAAAGCGGCAGAGCTTCTCGTCGACAGCAATCGTTTCCGTCATTACGTCAGTGTAGCGTGACGAAAGACGGAACGAATACGCAATACCGTCCATAATGAGATCCGGATGAGACACACAACATAACCGGCATTATGGTGTGTGCTTGTGAGCGCGATCGAGCACCGTCCGCAGACCCCCGCAACAGACCTCTCCGTGACGGAATCCGTCAGAGAGCTGTTCCTCGAAGACCTGGGGGAGCTGCCCCAGGAGAAGAGGGCCGAAGCGCTCGCCAGAAGGTTCCTGCTCTCCTATGCGGGGCACACCCGCGCTGCGTACGGACGAGACCTCGCCGACTGGTTCGGCTGGTGCGCCGCGCTGGAGATCGACCCGCTCGCCGCGAACCGGGCGATGGTCGACGGCTATGCCCGCCACCTGGAGACACGACGGAGCCCCGCGACGATCGCGCGACGGCTCTCCGCGATCGCCGGCTTCTACCGCTACGGCGTGGCGGAGGACGTCCTCAGCGCCTCACCGGCCGAGCACATCAAGCGCCCCAAGACGAGCAACGACTCCCAGACCCTGGGCATGGACAGGGGAGAGGCGCGCGCCTTCCTCGCCGCCGCGCGGGACCACTCCAGCCGCGCCGCCGCGTTGGTGACCCTCCTGCTCCACGACGGCCTGCGCATCTCCGAGGCATTGGGCGCCGACGTGACCGACCTCAGCCACTCCCGCGGCCACCGCATCCTGACGATCACCCGCAAGGGCGGCGCCCGGCGCGACGTCGTCCTCAACCCGGCGACCTCACAGGCGCTCGACGCCTACCTCGACGCCCGCGCCGACGGCCCGGTCTTCGCCACCGCCACCGGCAACCGCTGGCACCGCTCCGAGGCCTTTCGACTCATCCGCAAGCTCGGCGCCTCGGCCGGCATCGAGCACGGCGACAGGCTTTCCCCGCACAGCCTGCGCCACACCTTCGTCACCCTGGCCCGCGAGGCCGGCGTACCTCTCGAGGACGTCCAGGACGCCGCCGGCCACGCCGACCCCCGCACCACCCGGCGCTACGACCGCGGCCGCCACAACCTCGACCGCCACCCCGCCTACGCCCTCGGTGCCTTCCTAGCCGACTGACCCCACGCCGAAGCGTCAGTATTTGAGCGCGAAGCGTCAAAAATTGACCGCGAGACGTCAGAAAGCCTGACTTCTCGCGGTCAAAATCTGACTTCTCGAGATCAATAAGTGACGTCTCGGCGGGCGGTAGGCTTTCGGACGCCCGTCATCGTTGACGAAGGAGATCCGGTATGAGCCAGGAACTGACCAGCGACTACGTGGTGGTGGGGGCCGGATCGTCAGGGGCCGTGCTCGCGGCACGTCTCAGCGAGGACCCGAGCGTCCGGGTCATGCTGCTCGAGGCGGGCCCGCGCGACAAGAGCATGAACATCCATATCCCGGCGGCGTTCTCGAAGCTCTTCCAGTCCGAGCACGACTGGGACTACTCCACGGAGCCACAGCCCGCGCTCGGCGGCAGGCGGATCTACTGGCCGCGCGGCCGGATGCTCGGCGGTTCGTCCTCGATGAACGCGATGATGTGGGTCAAGGGTCTCCAGGCCGACTACGAGGAGTGGGGCGCGGCAGCCGGGCCCGAGTGGGGCTGGGACGTCGTCAAGGAGACGTACGTGAAGCTCGAGGACGTCGAGGACGCCATCGCTCTGGACGGCACCGGTGGCCCGGTCCGCGTCGAGCGGCAGCGGAGCCCCCGCCCCTACACCGAGTCCTTCCTCCAGGCCGCCGAGCAGGCCGGCTACCGTCGCGGACGGGCCAACGGCCCCAACCCCGAGGCGTACGTCGAGACCATGGTCACCCAGCGCCGAGGCGCCCGGTGGAGCACAGCGTCGGCCTACCTCAAGCCCGCCGCCAGGCGCGCCAACCTGAACGTGGTGACCGGCGCGCTGGTGTCGCGGGTGACCTTCGACGGCACCCGCGCGACCGGTGTCGAAGCCGTCGTCGACGGCCGGCGGACGACGATCACCGCCCGGCGCGAGGTGATCCTCTCCGGCGGTGCGATCAACACGCCGCAGCTGCTGATGCTCTCCGGGATCGGTCCGGCGGTCCAGCTGAAGGGCCTCGGTATCGACGTCGTCCGTGATGCGAAGGAGGTGGGGGAGAATCTCACCGACCACCTCGTCGCCGGCATCGGCTGGGAGGTCGAGCAGGGCTCCCTCGCGACCGCGGAGTCGGCACGTCACCTCCTCAACTACCTGCTGCGAAGGCGCGGGATGCTCACCTCCAACGTGGGTGAGGCGTACGGCTTCATCCGCTCGCGCCCCGACCTGGAGGCGCCCGACATCGAGATGATCTTCGCCCCGGTCGGCTTCTTCGACGAGGGGCTGATTCCGTTCGTGGGTGAGGCGGTCGTCGCCGGCCCGATCCTCGTCGACCCGGCCAGCCGCGGCAGCGTCACGCTCACCTCCAAGGACCCGGCCGCCAAGCCGATCATCGACCCTCGCTACCTCTCCGACCCCGAGGGAAGGGACCGCGCTGCCATCGTCGAAGGTGTCCGGGTGACGCTGGAGATCGCCTCTCAGCCCGCGCTCAAGCCGTTCCTCGGCAAGTTCCTGCGCCCCGACGTCCCGGTGGACTCGTCCGCGGAGGAGGTCGCCGACGCGCTCCTGGCACGTCACGCCCATACCCTCTACCACCCGACCGGCACCTGCCGGATGGGCACGGACGAGGCCAGCGTGGTCGACCCCCGGCTTCGCGTACGCGGCGTCGAGGGCCTCCGCGTCGCCGACGCCTCGGTCATGCCCAGGATCGTGCGCGGCCACACCAACGCGCCCGCGATCCTGATCGGCGAGCGCGCCGCGGACCTCATCACGGGGGACTGAGCTCATGACGGATTCCTACGCTGCCGGAGAGACCACCACCCCGCTGCTCGAGGAGACGATCGGCGAGACCTTCGACCGCACCGTAGTCAGATTCGGTGACCGCGAGGCGCTGGTCGATTCCGGCAGAAGGTGGACGTACGCCGAGATGCGCGATGACGGCCGAGACCCTGAAGACGTACGCCGCCGGCAAGCTCGCCCACTACAAGATCCCGCGCTACGTCCTGGTCGTCGAGGAGTTCCCGATGACCGTGACAGGCAAGGTCCGCAAGGTCGAGATGCGGGAGAAGAGCGTCTCCGAGCTCGGACTCTAGGGGATCTTCAGAGCCTCAGGTCAGCGACGCTGCCGCGACCGCGGTGTCCTCGCCGACCAGGGTGATCTCGACCCGCTCGACGTCGGCGATCGGCACCGCGGAGGAGGCGTCCAGCCCGAGCGTCTCCCCACCCGACCAGGTCCACGACCCAGCGACGGTGCGCGCGCCGTCGCGCCCGACGAGCACCAGGTCGTACGTCACCGGCTCACCCTGATAGTCGGACGGTCCGGGCGGGCTCTTGCCGGGCTCGGGCGGGTAGTGGCAGCTCCACTTGAGCTTGGTGCCCCAGGAGGTCGGTGTGACGACGAGCTGGGCCCACATGTCGACGCTGCCCACCGGCCGCAGGTCGACGGTGCGTACGTTCGCGCCAGCGGAGTCCGATGGCGTCACGGAGGCCGAGGGCGCCGCGATCGGCTCCTGGGTCCCGTCGGGGCCGAGCAGCAGTCCGCCGATGGCCGTGCCGCCGGCGAGCAGGACGACGGCGGCGGCGACCGCGAACGCGCGGCGCCGCAGGCGCGACCTGCGTACGGCCCCGGCCAGCTCCGCCAGCGGCGGAGTCACGACCGCGGCAGGCTCCTCGAGCAGCTCCTCGGCCTCCCCGCGCGAGAGCGCGCCGAGCAGCCCGGGCATCCCGGCGAGCTCGGCGACGGCGTCGTGGCACACGCTGCAGCCGGTCAGGTGCCGCTCGTAGGCCCTCCGCTCGCTCGGGCTCAGTGCGCCGAGCACGTAGGACGCATCCCAGTCGGCGTACGTCTCGTGGGCGGAGGCGTCCAGGTCGTCGTCGTTCATGAGGTGACCCCCTTCTCTTGCAGGGCGAGACGCAGGGCTCGCAGACCGTAGTGCAGCCGGGACTTGACCGTGCCGGGCGGGATGTCGAGCTCGTGGGCGAGCTCGGCGACCGACCGGCTGCCGTAGTAGGCGCCCACCACCACCGCACGGTGCTCGGGGGAGAGGGCGAGCAGCGCATCGGCGACGACCCAGGAGTCGAGCACCGCCTGGGTCTCGTCCGCTCGCGTCGCCTCGGGCGGCGACTCGGCGGCGTACTCCCGCTTCCGGCGCGCGCTGCGCAGGTCGTCGATGACGAGGTTGCGTGCGGTGGTGAACAGCCACGCGCGTACGCCCTCGTCAGTCCGCTGCAGCACCCCCGGGTTGCGCCACGCACGCAGCAGCGTCTCCTGCACCACGTCGCGCGCCTCCTCGGCGTCACCGGTGCGGCGTACGACGTAGCGGTAGAGCGCCTCTGAGTGGGCGTCGTGCACCGCTACGAGCAGCTCGTCCTCCGCACCCATGTCACCTCCCGCACGCACCCAGGATCCCAGAGACCCGGATCAGCCCTTGGCCAGGTCGAGCGAGAACTCGACGCTGCCGGTGTCCTCGACGCTCACGAAGCCCAGGTTCGGCGCCTCGACACCGAAGTCCGCGAAGGTGATCGGGACGCTCCCGACGACCTGCAGCGTGCTGGCGCCGTCGCCGCCGACCTCGGCGTCCACGGTCACCGTCTTCGTCTCGCCGTGCACGGTGAGGTCACCGACCAGCGCGACCTCGGTCGCGCCTTCCTCGAGGGCGGCGGGCTCGGTCAGCTCGAAGGTGGCGGTGGGGAACTGGTCGGCCTCGATCGCGTTCTCGCGGAAGTAGCCATCACGGTTGTCGGAGTCGGTGGCGATCGTCGCGACCTTGACCTCGATGTTCGCCTCGGTGACCTCGCCATCGGCGATGGTGACCTCGCCGGTCACGTCCTCGGTGCGGCCGGTGACGGTGACGTCCTCGCCCTGCAGCACCTCGTCGAGGCGGTAGCCGGCGTAGGAGCCGTCCGAGACGGTCCAGGTGCCGCTGCTGTCGGCGCCGTCCGCGGGCGCGGCCGACGCGCTGAGGCTGGGCTCGTCGGCGGCCGCGTCCTCGGCCCGGTCCGCGTACCACCCGGGTCCGAAGATCACCGCGGCGCCTCCGACCACGACCACTGCCGCACCGATCCCGACTGCTGCTTTCGTACGTGTCCGCACGCCGTTCCTCTCGCCTGGAGGCTGACCCGATGCCGGCCTTCACCCCTACTACGGAGCGCGGTGGCGAACGGTTCAATCGACTTCCGGTGACGGGTGACACAATCGGCAGCGCCCTCTCTCGACCCCAAAGGAGACCCCATGCCCCAGACCCCGCTCGAGCTCTTCGGCACCGAGGCCCTCATCGGCGATGAGGACCGCGCGATCCGCGACACGGTGCGATCCTTCGCGGAGAAGGAGATCAAGCCGCACCTCGCGGGCTGGTTCGAGGCCGGCGAGGTCCCGGTCCGTGAGCTCGCTCCAGAGCTGGGCAAGCTGGGTGTCCTCGGGATGCATCTGGAGGGCTACGGCTGCGCGGGCACCAGCGCCACGGCGTACGGCCTGGCCTGCCTGGAGCTCGAGGCCGCCGACTCCGGGATCCGCTCGCTGGTCTCCGTGCAGGGTTCGCTCGCGATGTTCGCGATCTGGAAGTGGGGCAGCGAGGAGCAGAAGCAGGAGTGGCTGCCGCGGATGGCGGCCGGCGAGGCGATCGGCTGCTTCGGGCTCACCGAACCCGACTTCGGCTCCAACCCCGCTGGCATGCGGACGCGGGCGCGCCGAGATGCTTCGGGCGACTGGATCCTGTCCGGCACCAAGATGTGGATCACCAACGCCCCGGTCGCAGACGTCGCGGTCGTCTGGGCGCAGACCGACGAGGCGGCCGACGGCAAGGGCATCCGCGGCTTCGTGGTCCCCACCGACACCCCGGGCTTCTCCGCGCCGGTGATCAAGCAGAAGCTGTCCCTGCGCGCCTCGGTCACCGGCGAGATCGTCCTCGACGACGTACGACTCCCGGAATCTGCCGCGTTCCCCGAGGTCAGGGGCTTGAAGGGTCCGCTGTCGTGCCTCAATGACGCCCGCTTCGGCATCGTCTTCGGCGCCGTCGGTGCGGCCCGCGACTGCCTCGAGTCCGCCATCGCGTACGCCGGCTCCCGCGAGATCTACGACAGGCCCCTCGCGGGCTTCCAGATCACCCAGACCAAGCTCGCCGACATGACTCTCGAGCTCGGCAAGGCGATGCTCCTCGCACTCCACCTGGGCCGCCTGAAGGACGAGGGCACCCTCCGCTCCGAGCAGATCTCGCTCGGCAAGCTCAACAACGTCCGCGAGGCCATCGCCATCGCCCGCGAGTGCCGCACCATCCTCGCCGCCGCCGGCGTCACCCTCGAGTACCCGATCCTCCGCCACGCCAACAACCTCGAGTCGGTGCTGACGTACGAGGGCACCAGCGAGGTCCACCAGCTCATCATCGGCCAGGCGCTCACGGGGGAGTCCGCCTTCCGCTGACCGGTGAGCTCAGACAGTGCCGCCGCTCGGATACCTAGCGGTGCTAGGATCAAGTCATGTCGGTACAGGAGCGCAAGCAGCGCGAGCGGGCGGACCGCGAGCGGCTCATCGTGGCGACGGCCCGCGAGCTCGCCGAAGAGCAGGGCTGGGACGCGGTGACCACGCGCCGGCTCGCCGAGCGCATCGAATACAGCCAGCCGGTCCTCTACAGCCACTTCCGTGGCAAGCGGGAGATCATCGGTGCCGTCGCGCTCGAGGGCGCATCGGAGATGGCAGTTGCGATGCGGTCGGCGACGGCCGCCGCGAGCACCCCACGCGAGCGGGTCGCGGCCCTGGCCCGCGCCTATCTCCACTTCGCCGAGCGCAACCCGGCGGTCTACGACGCCCTGTTCCAGCTCGACGGGGGCCTGGCGTACGCACAGGAGGACACCCCCGAGCAGTTGAAGGACGCCTTCGCTGCGTTGATCGAGGCGCTGGGCGAGGTCGCCGGCGAGGGCGTCGAGCCGGAGCTGTTCACCGAGGTTTTCTGGGCGTCCCTGCACGGAGTGGCGACCCTGACCCGGTCGAGGCGTCTACTGCCGGAGGACGCCGAGCGCAGGATCGAGCTGCTGGTGGATCGCCTCGCCGTGCTCTGACGCCGTGCTCTGACGCCGCGCGTCAGTCGCGCGGCATCAGGAACGAGGCACGCCAGAGTTTGCGGTCCTTCTCCGAGACCATCCCGTGCTCGGTGAGGTACGGCATCATCTTCTCGCCCATCCAAGCCAGCGTCGCGCGGTAGTGCTCGTTGCCGAGCGCCTCTCGGCGGGCGGCCATCGGGTCGAGGCCGACGGCCGCGTAGCAGTCCGGGTGGACCAGCGAGCGCGCCATCACGTAGGCGGAGCGGGCGGTGAGGTTCTGGTGCATCCGGAGCTGCGTACGTCCGATCGTCTGCGACATCGCCGCGGCGAGCTCCTCGCGGGCGAAGGTGACGTGGCGGGCCTCCTCGGTGACGTGGATGCGGGAGGCCATCCGGGTCAGTGGCTGGCAGCGCTCGTCCTTCATCAGCTCGCGCTGCCACCGGTCGAGCGGCTCCTCGCCGACGAGGGTCGCGGAGAAGACGCTGGGTCCGTGCAGCAGCGGAGCGAACTTCCCGATGCGCAGGACCGCGGGCCGGGGACCGTAGGCCGGTGCCCCCATCGCCGCGATCGCCCGCCCGAACATCACCGAGTGCCGGGTCTCGTCGCCGATCTCGGTCAGCGCGTACTGGGTCCGCGCCGTTCGTGGGTCCGCGCCGTAGACCTCGCGGAGCAGCAGCTGCATCAGCAGCACCTCGAACCACAGCCCGACGCTCATGATGCTGGCCACCTCGTGCCGGGAGAGCTCGATCTGCTGCTCCTGACTGAGCCGGTCCCAGGTCGGGGTGCCGTAGAGGGAGACGCGCTCGGGCTGCATCCACCACAGTCCCTCGACGGGTGCGGCGTCCCAGTCGAGGTCGACCTCCGGGTCGTAGGACTGACGTGCGGTGGAGCGCAGGAGCCGGTCGGAGGTGGGGTCGGCGATGGTCATTCTTCTCCCTGACTGAGCGATCTGACTGGGCGGTGAAACTAGGTGTTACCCAGAGTTACGGGTAGTTGCTAGAGTGCAGGACATGACACGGAAGGTCAAGGACGACGGCCGCTCCTCGCGCTGGGACGCCCACCGCGAGACCAGACGGGCGGAGCTGGTGGCGGCAGCCGTACGCGCCGTCGACTCGGCCGGAGCGGAGGTCTCGATCGCCGACATCGCCGCGGAGGCCGGGGTCAGCAAGCCGGTGCTCTACCGCTACTTCGCCGACAAGGCCGAGCTGCATGGCGCAGTGGGGATGTGGGCGGCGCGGCAGATCCTCGACGCCGTCGTCGACGCCGTGCTCACCCCGGCCTCGACCCGCCAGCGTGTCGAGGCCGGGGTCGCGGCGTACATCGAGACCATCGCCGAGCACCCCAACGTCTACCTGCTCCTGGTGCGCCAGCGCACCGGCGGCACCGACCCGCTGGCGGACGGCAAGCAGCTCATCGCGGCGACCTTCGCGCGCCTGCTCGGCGACACCTTCGGCCGCCTCGGTGTCGACGCCGCCGGCGCCGAGCCGTGGGCACACAGCCTCGTCGGGATCGGTGAGTCCGCCGGCCAGTGGTGGCTCGACCGGCGCACCATGTCCCGCGCCGCGTTCACCCGCTATCTGAGCGAGTTCGTCTGGCACGCGCTGGAGGGCACCACCGCCGAGTACGGCGTCGACCTGAGCGCCCTGGACCGTCCCGAGATCGTCACCCCGCTGCGAAAGAGCCCCCGATGAGCGACCACGAGCCCCAGCACCTCTACGACGGTCCCGCGCGCCTCGAGTCCGAGCACGGCACGTGGGAGGTCGATGTCGCGCTGCGCGGCGTCTTCCAGCCGATCGACGGCCACTTCCACTGGTACGGCCGGGTCGGCACGGCCCTCGACGGCGTACGCAACGGCCAGAGCGTCACCGTCCGCACCGACCATGGCGAAGCCGAGGGGCGGCTCTCCGACATCGACCCCTGGGGACGGTTCCGTGTCTCCGGGACGGGAAAGCCGCCGTTCTGACGACGAGAAGAACCTCAGCGCACGAGCATGAGCGTCGCCGCGCCGATCCCGACGACCACGATCAGTGAGCGCAGAACCGTGGCCGGCAGCCGGCGGCCGATGTGCGCCCCCGCGTACCCACCCACGACCGATCCCGCTGCGAGCAGGCCGACGGCCCGCCAGTCGAGGTCGGCGATGGCCACGAAGATCACCGTCGCGACCACGTTCGAGGCCATCACCGCGAGCGTCTTGAGCGCGTTGACCGTACGAAACTCCAGATCGGTCCCGAGCCCGAGAACGGCCATCATCATCACCCCGGAGCCGGCCCCGAAGTAGCCGCCGTAGGCGCCGGTCAGCGTCGCGAAGACCGTGGTGAACCCGGAGACCCGCACCCGCGGCTCGGCATCGGCGGAGTGCTGGCGCAGGAAGCGGCTCAGCCGCGGCTGCACCCCGACGAGTACGCAGGTGCCCAGGATCAGCCACGGCACGACCGCCTCGAAGACCGACCCCGGCAGCCACAGCAGCAGCAACGCTCCGGCGATGCTGCCGCCGCCCGCGGTGATCAGCACCGCGGCGGTCACTCTTGGATGCTCGGCCAGCTCGCGCCGGTAGCCGAAGGATCCGCTGAGACCGGCCGGCGTCATCCCGACCGTGTTGGAGGTGTTGGCCACGACCGGCGGGAGGCCGACCGCGACCAGCACGGGGAAGCTGAGCAGCGAGGCGACGCCGACGGTGGAGGTGAGGATGCCCGCACCCAGGCCCGCGGCGAGGACCACGAGCTGATCCAGCCAGGTCATCAGTCGCGGAGCAGCGCGACGTCGCTGACGAGCATGACGTGGCCGTGCATCGCGGCCGCGGCGGCTTGGGGGTCGCCGGCAGCGATCGCGTCGGCGATCTTCTGGTGGCCGGCGAGCGACGTCTTGGGGCGATCGGGCTGGGAGAGCGACTCGATGCGGGTCTCCCGGATCAGTTCGCTGATCTCGGACATCATCTGCTCGAGCAGAGGGGAGTGGGCCGCCTGGGTCACCGCCCGGTGGAAGAGCTCGTCGCCGTGGACGCCGCGCCCGCCGCCCGTGATGTCCTCGTCCATCGCCCTCAGTGCCGCGTCGATGCGGTCCAGGTCCTCCTGCGTACGCCGCTGCGCCGCCAGCGCGGCGAGCTTCGTCTCCAGCGCGTCACGTGCCTCGATGACGTCGGGGATCCGCTCCGCGTGCGCCCGGATCGCATCGGTGATGCGCTCGACCCGCGGCTTGTCGGTCAGCACCGTGCCGTCGCCGTGGCGTACCGCGACGACGCCGATGACCTCGAGCGCGACCAGGGCCTGACTGAGGGTTGCTCGGCTCACGCCGAGGCTGGTGGCGAGCTGTCTCTCCGGCGGCAGGCGGTCTCCGGACTTCAGGTCGTTCTCCGAGATCCAGGCCGTGATCTGCTCCGCGACCTGCTCATACAGGCGGGTTCGCTGCAGTGGACGTGGAAAGCGCGCGGACTCACTCATGGCTACAGGGTATTGACGTTCAGTCGATTGTCCTATTGGCTAGGCCACTGAGCCGACCGTGATGCGAATCACACCGGTGCCAGGCGGGGGCCAGACAGAAGGGAAGTCCGATGGGACCGGAATGGGTGGCGATCATCGCGCTGGTCGCCTTGTTCGTGGCAGGCACGTTGCTGCCGATCAACATGGGAGCGCTCGCGTACGTCGCAGCGTGGCTTGTCGGGATGTTCGCGCTGAACCTCGACGAGAAGGAGATCCTGGCCGGGGTCAGCGCCGATCTGATCCTGACGCTGATAGGCGTGACCTATCTGTTCGCGATCGCGAGGAACAACGGCACGGTCGATCTGATCGTCAGCAGTGCCGTACGCGCGGTGGGCGGCAGGGTCGCCCTGATCCCGTGGGTGATGTTCGGCGTGACCGCGCTGTTGACCGCCATGGGAGCCGCCAGCCCGGCGGCCTGCGCGATCATCGGCCCGGTGGCGCTCGGGTTCGCGGGCCGCTACAAGATCAACCCGCTGATGATGGGCATGTTCGTCGTGCACGGTGCCCAGGGCGGTGGCTTCTCGCCGATCAGCATCTACGGCACGATCACCAACTCGGTCATGGTCGACAACGGCCTGCCCGCCAGCGAGATGACGATCTTCGTGGCCAGCCTCGTGGTCAACCTGATCATGGCGACCATCCTGTTCTTCGCCCTCGGTGGGCGATCGCTGATGAGCATGCGGCTCGACCCCGACGAGGCAGCCGGCGCCGCCGCCGGCGTACCTGGTGATCTGCACGAGGGCGGCGTGACCGTCCCGGCCCGCGGTTACGGCACCCTCGCCCCGACCGGGACCAAGCCCGGCATCCGCACCGAGCAGGTCCTGACCCTCGCCGCCTTCGTGATCGTCGCGGCCGTCGCCCTGTTCTTCGACAAGAACATCGGCTTCGCCTCGATCACCGCGGCGACCATCCTCGCGGCGCTCTCCCCGAGCCAGCACAAGGACGCCATCCGCCAGATCGCCTGGCCGACGGTCCTCCTGGTCGCCGGCGTCTCGACGTACGCCACGATCCTCAACACCGCCGGATCGCCGGAGTTCGTGGGTGGTTGGGCGGCGAGCCTGGGTGTCGCGGCCATCGGCGCGCTCATCCTCTGCTACGTCGGCGCGGTCGTCTCCGCGTTCGCCTCCTCGACGGCACTGCTTCCGATCATCATCCCGATCTCGGTGCCGCTGATCGCCGAGGGCGGGATCTCCGCCGCCATGTTCGTGGCCGCGCTGGCGATCTCCTCGACCATCGTCGACGTGAGCCCGTTCTCCACCAACGGAGCGCTGATGCTGGCCAACCGGCCCGACACCATCACCGAGGAGCGCTACTACAAGCAGATCCTCGGCTACAGCGTCATCGTGGTGCTCGTCGGTCCCCTCCTGGTCTGGGCCACCATGGTCCTCCCGGGCTGGTGACGGGCATGAATGGACCACTCGACGACGTCGTCGTCCTCGACCTCTCCCGTGCTCTGGCCGGGCCGCACGCCGCGATGATGATGGGCGACCTCGGCGCCCGCGTGATCAAGGTGGAGGCGCCCGGGCACGGCGACGACACCCGGGGCTGGGGCCCGCCGTTCGTGGGGGAGGAGGGCCAGCGGGAGGCGACGTACTTCCTCTCCGCCAACCGCAACAAGGAGTCGATCACCCTCGACCTCAAGGACACCGACGACAAGGACGTCCTGCTGCGCCTGGTCGACCGGGCCGACGTGCTCATCGAGAACTTCCGCACCGGCGTCCTGGACCGTCTCGGGCTCGGCATCGACGATCTCCAGGCCCGCAACCCGCGCCTCGTCGTGCTCTCGATCACCGGGTTCGGCCACGACGGCCCCGAGGGCGGCCGGTCCGGCTACGACCAGATCGCGCAGGGTGAGGCCGGGCTGATGTCGCTCACCGGATCGGGTCCCGAGGACCCCCAGCGGGTCGGCACGCCCATCGCCGACCTGCTGGCCGGGATGTACGGCGCGTACGGCGTGCTCGCAGCCCTCCATGACCGCGACCGCACCGGCCGCGGCACGGTCGTGCGCACCTCGCTGCTCTCAGCCGTCGTCGGCGTCCACGGTTTCCAGGGCACCCGGTGGACCGTGGCGGGCGAGGTCGGGCGAGCCCAGGGCAACCATCACCCGAGCATCTCTCCGTACGGCCTGTTCCGCTGCGCTGACGGGACCGTGCAGATAGCGGTCGGGAGCGAGGGGCTCTGGCGGAGGTTCTGCACCGCCTTCGACATCTCACCGGACCTCGAGGGGATGGGGACCAATCCAGAGCGGGCGGCCAACCGCGAGAAGGTCGTCGAGCTGGTCGAGACGCTCTTCGCGCCCTGGCCGGCCGAGGAGCTGCTCGCCAAGCTCGCCGAGGCCGGCGTCCCGGCCGGCAAGGTGCGCTCCCTGGACGAGGTCTACGCCTGGGAGCAGACCGCCAGCCAGGGTCTGCTGATCGACGTCGACCACTCCACCCTCGGCCACCTGACCCTCCCCGGACCGCCGCTGCGGTTCTTCACCGACGGGTCGGAGGTGACTCCCACCGACCACGCCGCGCCGCCCACCCTCGACCAGCACGGGCCCGGGCTGCGTACGTGGGTGGCGGACCAGCCCTGAACCCAGCCCCCGGACTGGGATACTGCTCGCACCGCGTCTCTGTCGCCGAGGAAGGAGCCCGATCATGAAGGAATCTCCGGGTGATCGGGCTCCTCTCCGGCTGGGTACCGCCCGCGGCCGCTGGGTGCTGGCGACGACGGTGCTGGGCTCTGGCCTGGCGATGCTCGACTCGACCGTCGTCAACGTCGCCCTCGGCCGGATCGGCGATGACCTCGACGCGAGCTTCTCCGGTCTGCAGTGGACGGTCAACGCCTACACGTTGAGCCTCGCGTCCCTGATCCTCCTCGGCGGTTCCCTCGGCGACCGCTTCGGACGGCGCCGGGTATTCCTCATCGGCGTGGTGTGGTTCGCCGTCGCGTCGCTGCTGTGCGGGCTCGCTCCCGACATCGAGCTGCTGATCGCCGCTCGGGCGCTGCAAGGGGTCGGCGGCGCGCTGCTGACGCCGGGGAGCCTGGCGATCATCGCCGCGTCGTTCCATGTCGACGATCGGTCCGCGGCCGTGGGTGCCTGGTCGGGTCTCAGCGGCATCGCGGCTGCCGTCGGGCCGCTCGTCGGCGGCTGGCTGGTCGATATCGACTGGCGGCTGGTCTTCCTCATCAACGTGCCTCTCGCGGTGCTCATCGTCATCGTCGCCCTGCGCCACGTCCCGGAGAGCCGCGACCCGGACGCCGCCGGCCGGCTCGACCTGACCGGCACCCTGCTCGCCGCAGCCGGGCTCGGCGTACTCACCTTCGGGCTGACCCGTGCCGGCGACGTGGGGTTCAACGGCTCGGTGGCGCTGACCGCCGCAGCCGGAGTCGCATGCCTGGTCGCCTTCGTCGTCGTCGAGGCCCGCTCCACCCACCCGTTGGTCCCGCTCGAGCTGTTCCGCAATCCCCAGTTCAGCGCGGCCAACGCCGTCACCCTGCTCGTGTACGCGGCGCTCGGCGTGATCTTCGTGTTCCTCGTCCTGCAGCTCCAGGTCGTCAGCGGCTGGTCGCCCATCGCCGCCGGATCCGCGCTGCTGCCGGTCACAGTGGTGATGTTGCTCTTCTCGTCGCGTGCCGGCGCGCTGGCGCAGCGCATCGGCCCGCGCCTGCCGATGACCCTCGGGCCGCTGCTCGCGGCCGGCGGCGTCCTGTGGATGGGGCAGATCGGGCCGCAGGCGTCCTACGTCGGCGACGTGCTCGGGCCCGTCCTGCTCTTCGCCGCCGGTCTGACGCTGCTGGTCTCGCCGCTGACCGCCACCGCGCTCGCCGCCGCTGACGACCGGCATGCCGGGATCGCCTCGGGCGTCAACAACGCGGTGGCCCGGACCGCGGGGCTGCTGGCCGTCGCGGTCATCCCGGCGGCGGTCGGGATCGCCGGCGAGGACTACGCCGACCCGCAGACGTTCGACGAGGGCTACGGCATGGCGATGGTCATCTGCGCCGTGCTGCTCGTCCTCGGCGCCGCGCTCTCCGCGGTGTTCGTACGCCGCCCGCTCGCCACCGGAACCGAGCCCGACGAGCACCGGGTGCACATCGAGGCCTGCGCCCACTGCGGTGTGGCCGGGCCCCAGCTGCACCCGGCCGACCATGACCACTGACCAATGACCACTGACCTCGGGTCGGGCAGCTGGCCGCACTAGTGTGCTGGCATGGCACTGACCCACGACTACACGGTCTCGGTGGAGTGGACGGGCAACCGTGGCACCGGGACGAGCGGCTACCGCGACTACGCCCGGGACCACGTCGTACGCATCGAGGGCCTGCCCGACATCCTCGGCTCCGCTGATCCGACCTTCCGCGGCGACGCGAGCCGGCACAACCCCGAGCAGCTGTTGCTGACCTCCCTGGCGCAGTGCCACATGCTCTCCTACCTGCACCAGGCGGTGACGGTGGGCGTGGTCGTCCTCGACTACCACGATGCCGCGACCGCCACCATGGAGACACAGGGGACCGGCGGCCGGTTCACCCGAGCCGTGCTGCACCCGGTCGTCACCGTCGCCGACGCGTCGATGATCGAGGCCGCGACGTCTGCCCACCACCAGGCGCATCTGGACTGCTTCATCGCGAGCAGCGTGAACTTCCCCGTCGATGTCGAGCCGACCGTGATCGTCGGTGGGCTGACCCCGTAGCCCCTAGTCGGCCCGAGGGCGGGTCGGGGATGTGGTCTGGGCCCGGACGAGCGAGGCCACCACCACGATGTTGAAGACGATCATCACGCACACCAGAGCCCTCGCGATCTGACCCTCGGCGTGGACATCGCCGTACCCGACCGTCGTCATCGTGCTCAAGGTGAAGTAGAGAGCATCGGTCCGCGTCTCCAGACCGCTGATCTCGTCCGGACGGATCTCGTTGAGCAGGAAGAAGGTCAGCGACGCCGCCATCACCAGCAGGATCAGCAACATGGCCAGCACGCGCGTGCTGTGCCCAGGCCCGCCCCTGCGGAGGGAGCCGAGCTCCCTGATCATCACGGTCCCGACGAGTGAGAGTGCCCCCACCGTCACCAGCAAGCTCGCACCAACGGCCACCACCGAGTCTGTCGCCCACTTCAAGGGAAAGGCGTAGTAGGCGACCAGCAGGCCGCCCAAGGTCAGGATCGGACGCAACCAGGCCTTGGACCGCGGACTCCGCTCAGCTGATCGACTGCTCATCACCGGACTCTCCGCTGGTCAGAGGCAGGCGCCTCGTAGGCGGCTTTCCCCATGGAAGTCTCGATTCGTTGTACGAACTGAATCCTCAGGATGCGGTCACGGACGGGGCCGCCGCGTCACCCGTCACGGGTGACACCGCAACCAGCCGGCTAGGTTCCGCCGCACCGGGCCCCCTCTTCCGGGGGTAGGGCGGGTGTCGGCCTCACGGCGATGATGACCGCCATGACTGGATCGACCTCGACCGACGCCCTGCTCGCCGCCCGGGACGCGCTGATCGCCCAGCGCCTCGACTACGCCGAGGCGCTGGACACCTTCCGCTGGCCCGACGTCGGGGCGACCTTCAACTTCGCCCACGACTGGTTCGACCCGATGGCTCGGGGCAACGACGCTCCGGCGCTGGTCATCGCCGAGTTGGACGGGTCGCGGGCTGCGTACTCCTTCGACGAGCTGGCGCGGCGCTCGGACGCGGTGGCCCGCTACCTGCGGCGCCTCGGCGTCGGCTCGGGCGACAGTGTGGTCGTCATGCTCGGCAACCAGGTCGAGCTGTGGGAGACGATGCTCGCAGCGATGAAGGTCGGTGCGGTGCTGATGCCGACGACGACCGCGGTCGGCACCGCCGAGCTGGTCGACCGGCTCGCCCGGGGCCGCGCGAAGGCCGTGGTGTGCAACGCCGAAGACGCGGACAAGTTCGACGGCGTCCCGGGCGACTACGTACGGATCGGCGTTGGGCTCAGTGCGGGGGAGCGGGAGGGTTGGAACGACTACGCCGCGGCCGCCGCGGAGAGCCAGGAGCCGATCGAGCACCCCGGCAACGCCACCACTGACGCGCTGCTCCTCTACTTCACCAGCGGCACCACGAGCCGTCCGAAGCTGGTCGAGCACACCCACTACACCTACCCGGTCGGGCACCTGTCGACGATGTACTGGCTCGGGCTGCGGCCCGGCGACGTCCACATGAACATCTCTAGCCCCGGGTGGGCGAAGCACGCCTGGTCGAACTTCTTCGCTCCCTGGCTCGCCGGAGCGACCGTCTTCGTCTTCAACTACACGCGCTTCGAGGCGGCCACCCTGCTGCAGCGGATCCGGGAGGAGCACGTGACCAGCATGTGCGCTCCGCCGACCGTGTGGCGGATGCTCATCCAGGCCGACCTCAGCGGCGGCTGCGGCTCGCTGCGCGAGGCGATCAGCGCCGGTGAGCCGCTCAACCCCGAGGTGATCAGCCAGGTCCAACAGGCCTGGGGCCTGACCATCCGCGACGGTTTCGGGCAGACCGAGATGACCGCGACGGTCGCCAACAGCCCGGGCCAGCCGGTACGTCCGGGGTCGATGGGCCGGCCGCTGCCCGGTGTCCCGGTCGTGCTCGTCGACCCGATCGAAGGCACCCTGATCGAGGGGCCGGGCGAGGGCGAGCTGTGCCTCGATCTGGGCCTCGACCTCTCGTCGCGACCCGCCACCCTGATGACCGCCTACCGTGATGACGAGAAGCGCACCGCCGACGCGATGCGCGGCGGTTTCTTCCACACCGGCGACGTCGCCAGCCGTGACGAGGAGGGCTACATCACCTACGTCGGCCGCACCGACGACGTCTTCAAGGCCTCCGACTACAAGGTCTCGCCCTTCGAGCTGGAGTCGGTCCTGATCGAGCACCCCGCGGTGGCCGAGGCGGCGGTCGTGCCCGCCCCGGACCCGGTGCGGCTCGCGATCCCCAAGGCGTACGTCTCCCTCACGGCCGGCCACGAGCCGACCGCCGAGACCGCCCGGGCCATCCTCGAGTTCGCCCGCGACCACCTGCCGCCCTACCTGCGCGTGCGACGCCTGGAGTTCTTCGACCTGCCCAAGACGATCTCTGGGAAGATCCGGCGCGTCGAGCTCCGTATCCGTGAGCAGGAGGTCGTCGACCAGCGGCCGCCGGGGGAGCACCGCTACGAGGACTTCTTCTCCCGAAGCTGAGCCGCCGCAGTGCCTGGCCGTCTGTCAGGGACGGACGGTCAGGCACTGCGTACTGACGCCGAAGGCGCCCTGCTCGTCATGGAGCACCGACGTGGTCACACCGGCACCCTCCGGACCGAACGAGACGGTCGTGTCGAGCCCCAACCAGCCGGCAGCCGGAGCACGGAACAGGTGTGCGGTCAGGTCGAGGTTGGGGAAGCTGACGGCCTTCGGGTCGGCCCGGACGGCGACGCCGTTGGTGATGTCGAGCAGTCCGGCGACCTGTGCCAGCCGGCCCACCTCCTCGTCGGCGACGAGGGCGTGAGCCGTACGCACCCACGACTGCGCCCGCCCCGGGCCGAGGTCATGACGGCGCACCTCGACCGAGGCGATGAAGCCCCCGTCCCACAGCGTGGTCATGTCCCAGGTGGGCACCTCGTCCGGCGCGGGCATCGGCTCGTGACGGGTCCCCGCGAGCTCCGCGGTCGAGTAGCCGGCGGTCAGCCAGGCACGCAGGAGTACGACGGGCCGGCCGTCATGGCAGGCCCTGGCCTCGACGAGCTCGATGGTGCGCCCGGCGCGGAGCACGGTGACCTCGACGTCGACCGGCTCGAGCGGGACGGTGCCGAGGATGTCGTAGCCGAGCCGGGTGATCTGGAGCCCGTCGTCGCGGCGGGCGTCGCGATCCCGTTCGACCTCGTGTGCCAGCACCCCGAGCAGGGTGGCGATGTGCTGCGTGTCCAGGTCCCAGGCGCCGCCGACGTGCTCGGTCGGGGTGAAGGTGCGCCGACCGGCCCGGTGCCAGTAGCTCATCGGGCCGCCTCCGTAGCGCAAGCGCCAATGTACGGACGCGGCCCGATGAAAGACCCGATGGTCGCTCGCTGACGCTCGCTCATCGGCGGCTCAGAGCCCGAGCAGGGCGACGCTCTGCTCGCGCATGTCGATCTTGCGGACCTTGCCGGTCACGGTCATCGGGAACTCCTCGACGAGCAGCACGTAGCGCGGTGCCTTGTAGTGGGCCAGCTTGCCGCTGGCGAAGGCGCGGACAGCCTCGGCGTCCAGCGGCTCGGCGCCGGGTCGCATCCGGATCCAGGCGCAGAGCTCCTCGCCGTACCTCTCGTCGGGAACGCCCACGACCTGCGCCTCGGCGATGTCGGGATGGGTGAAGAGGAACTCCTCGATCTCGCGGGGGTAGATGTTCTCGCCGCCACGGATGACCATGTCCTTGATCCTTCCCACGACCACGCAGTAGCCGTCCTCGCGCATCACGGCCAGGTCGCCGGTGTGCATCCAGCCGTCGGCGTCGATCGCGTCGGCGGTCTTCGTCTCATCGTCCCAGTAGCCGAGCATCACCGAGTAGCCGCGGGTGCAGAACTCGCCCGCCGTGCCACGCGGCACCACCTCGCCGGTGGCCGGGTCGACGATCTTGATCTCGACGTGCGGGGCCGCTCGGCCGATCGTCTCGGTGCGTCGCTCGAGGTCGTCGTCGGTGCGGGTCTGGCAGGAGACCGGCGAGGTCTCGGTCATCCCGTACGCGATCGCGACCTCGCTCATGTGCATCTCGCTGACGCACCGCTTCATGACCTCGATCGGGCACAGCGCGCCGGCCATGATCCCGGTACGCAGCGTCGAGAGGTCGTAGGAGGCGAACCCCGGGTCGTTCTGCATCGCGATGAACATCGTCGGCACACCGTACAGCGCCGTGCACCTCTCGTCCTGGACCGTCTGCAGCGTCGTGGCCGGGTCGAAGCCCGGGCCCGGGATGACCATCGTCGCGCCGTGGGTGGTGCACCCGAGGTTGGCCATCACCATGCCGAAGCAGTGGTAGAACGGCACCGGGATGCAGAGCCGGTCCTGCTCGGTGAAGTGGATCGTCTCGGTGACGAAGAAGCCGTTGTTCAAGATGTTGCGGTGCGACAGCGTCGCGCCCTTCGGAAACCCCGTGGTCCCGGAGGTGTACTGGATGTTGATCGCGTCGTTCGGGTCGAGCGTGTAGTCGACGTGGTCGGCCAGCTGCTCGCTACGGCCGGCGGCCAGCAGCGCATCCCACTGCGGCGTACCCAGGAAGATGGTCTGCTCCAGCGCGCCGCAGTCGCCCTCCACCTCGCCGACGAGCGAGACGTAGTCGCTGCTCTTGAACTCCGTCGCGCTGATCAGCAGCCGCACCCCGGACTGGTTGAGCGCGTAGGCGAGCTCGTGAGTGCGGTAGGCGGGGTTGATGTTGACCAGGATCGCGCCGATCTTGGCCGTGGCGAACTGGACCATCGTCCACTCGGCGCAGTTCGGAGCCCAGATGCCGACCCGGTCGCCCTTGCCGATGCCGGCCTTGCGGAGGCCGACCGCGAGGGCGTCCACATCGGCATCCAGCTCGGCGTAGGTCCAGCGTCGTCCGGTGGCGATCTCGACGAGCGCCTCACGGTCTCCGTGGCGGGCGACGGTGCGCTCGAAGTTGGCTCCGATCGTCTCCTCGAGCAGCGGAACGTCGATGTCGCCACGAGCCGACGAAGCGGTGATGGATGAGGTCTCGGTCATGCCGCGAGCATGACCGAGACCACGGTGGCAGCCACACCCCCGAAGGAGGGTGAGCGGTGCCGGATCAGGCGAGTGCGGGCTCCGCGTCGAGCTCCACGCGGCTGGTCTCCTTGGCCACCAGCAGGCAGCCGATGCTCAGCACGGCCAGGGCGCTGAGGAAGTACGCGATGCCGTCGGTGCCCCACCGCGCCAGCAAGTCCTCGGCGATGACCAGCGGGACGGCACCGCCGAGGATGCCCGCGAGGTTGTAGCCCAGACCGGCTCCCGTGTAGCGGTACCTCGCCTGGAACATCTCTGGCAGGAATGCCGCGATCGGACCGTAGTTGAGACCGAGTACGCACAGCATCAGGCTGTTGCCGAGGGCGAAGCTCGCGAAGCTGCCGGGCTCCATGATGGCGAAGGACAGCGGGCCGGCGACGAGGCCGAAGGCGGCGCCGATGAGCAGGACCACGCGGCGGCCGAGCACGTCGGAGAGCCACGCGGAGGCGATCACGGTCACGCTCATCGCGAACGCCGCGACGATGACGCCGAGCAGAGCCTGGCTCATGCTCAGGCCGAGGGTGCCGACCGCGTGCGCGACCATGAAGCTGGCGCCGGTGTAGAAGGCGCCGAAGACGACCGCCATGATGCCTCCGCTGAGCAGCACCTGCCGCCACTGGTCACGGATGCAGCCGACGAACGGCAGGGCGCTGCGGGTGCCTGCGGACTGGACCTTCTTGAACGACGGCGTCTCGGCGATCTTCAGCCGGACCCAGAGGCCGACCGCGATGAGGACGGCGCTGGCCAGGAACGGGATCCGCCACCCCCAGGCCGCGAACGCCGCGGGCTCCATCAGGCGGAAGGTGGTGAGCATGGCTGCGGCGGCGAGGATCAGCCCCAGGCTGGGGCCGAGCTGCGGGAACATGCTGTAGCGCCCGCGCTGGCCGCGGGCCGCGTACTCGGTGGTGAGGAGTGCCGCGCCCGCCCACTCTCCGCCGAGCGCGATACCTTGCAGTGCGCGCAGCAGAACGAGAATCACCACCGCGCCCTTGCCGATCGACTCCACGCTAGGGAGCAGGCCGATCGCGAACGTCGAGGTGCCCATGATCATCAGGGTGGTGATCAGCGTGGCCTTGCGACCGATCCGGTCGCCGTAGTGGCCGAAGAGGATCGCCCCCAATGGTCGGAAGACGAACGCGACACCGAAGGTCGCGATCGAGGCCAAGGTGCCCTCGGGGCCGCCCATGGATGGGAAGAAGACGGCATTGAAGACGAGAGCTGCCGCGAGCCCGTAGATGAGGAAGTCGTAGAACTCGATGGTGGTGCCGGTCAGTGACGCCGTCGCGACGCGGCGCATGGTGCGCCCGTCGACCTCGGCTCGGTCAGCCGCGATTTGGGCCATGATCGTGCCTCCTACTCGGATTGGTGAACCGAGTGTGGGACCGTCCCCACCTGGCCGATACCCCCGGAAGAGTGCCCTCGAAAGAGGGGGCGCGCCTCTTGTTGCCTGTGATGGCCGTCACTTACGCTCAACGTCATGAGCACCACCGCCATCGCCCCAGAGGCGCCGTACGACGGGTCCCGGATCGCCCAGACGCTGGCCTCCTTCCGGACCGCGTCGGGGCTGGACCTCGCCTTCGGTGGCCCGGTGCGCGGTGACGGCACGGCCATCGACATCACCGCGACCTGTGGCGCGAAGGGCGTCTCGCTGCGCGGCCTGCGGGTCGTCAACGGGGAGGGCCTGGGCGGCAAGACCCTGCAGACCCGTCAGCCCGGCTCCGTCGACCACTACTACACCGCTCGCGGGATCACCCATCTCTACGACACCGCCGTCGCTCAGGAGCAGATCCAGACCGTCGCCGCCCTGCCGATCCTGGTCGACCGGGCCCCGCGGATGCTCATCTACCTCGCCTCCCGCTCGCGGCTCGGTCTCGGCGGTGTCTGGTTCGACTCGCTGCGTCCGCTGATCCGCACCCTCGAGCGCGAGATCCTGATCGACGACGAGGTCCGCAACCGGCTCTCCCGGCTGGCGCCTGCGCCGAGCCGGGCTCCTCGTCCGGACGAGGCGGCCGCGAAGCGCGATCTCGCCGAACGCCGGGAGATGGCGGCCGAGCTCACCGACCTGGCCGGCCAGGTGGTCGACCCCGAGGTCCGCAGCCGCCTCGAGGCCATGGTCCTCCGGCTCACCGCCGCACCGGGGGAGAGGCAGCCGGCTCAGCTCGCTCCGGCCGTACGCCTGGCCGCTCGCGAGCTCGACGTCCTGCGCCAGGTGGCGCTCGGGAACAGCAACCGGCAGGCCGCCGAGGCCCTCGGGATCGTGGAGAGCACGGTGAAGTCCTACCTCAAGAGCGCCACCCGCAAGCTCAACGCCAACAACCGCGTCCACGCCGTCCGCATGGCCCGCGAGGCCGGCCTGATCGACTGATCCACCCGGCGGCGGAAAGATGGGCTGACCGTTCCCGCCGGGGATCGTCAGCGTCACGAATGCTTGTGTACGGAAACGGTACGGGCGTGTACGGGCGTGTACGGGCACGACCGTGCGACAGATGTCCCTACCTTCTCTAGTCCCATCACCTTGGAGAAGGAGTGCACATGCCCCGACGTTTCAGAACGGTCATCAGCGGTCTTGTCCTGGCAGCGCTGACTGCGGTCGTCGGCGTCTTTATCGCCACGCCCGCGCAGGCGGCCTCACACTACGGCTGCAGCTACCCGAACGTCTGCCTGAATAACGGCTCGTACAACGGTGGCACCAAGATCTGGCAAGCGTGGACGCCCGCCTACCTCATCCTTCCCGAAGGGGACCGCAACGTGGCGGACTCCGTCATCAACACCAAGAACGACGACTCGGTCTGGCTCCTGGACACCGGAGTGAGCCCGGATCGCTACCTCTGCATCCCAGCTGACACCTACGTGAATCTTGGCAGCTACGCGCATCCCGCGCGCCCAGGAACGTGGGCCGGCGACGTCGATGCCGTGGTGATCTTCCCGAGCTCCGACAACGGCCTCTGCAGCGGCTCGGATGACGTGCGGGGAGGCAGCGTGCCGGACGGATGGCGCCCGTCGTGGGCCTGACCCGCCCCGATGCGTCTCGGGTTGGCGGGTCCTTCTGTTGATCGCATCGCCAGCCCAACTGAGGGTCCGGTCCGGTGATCTCCTCACCAGAACGGACCCTCATCCGTCCTCGGGCTCGCGTACGCTCCGTGGGTGGCCACGATCGGAGTCATCGCCTGCGGCGCCGGCGGTGTGGAGCAGTTGTGCGACGAGCTGGTCACGCCGCTGGTGCACGCCGGGCACGATGTCCCGGTGACCCTGACACCCACCGCGTTCGCCTGGCTCAGCGCGAACGGGGAAGCCGCCCGGATCGAGGCCGCCACCGGTTTCCCCGTACGCGGGGTGGGCCGCCTCCCGTGGGAGCCACGCACCCACCCGGCCCAGCTCGATGTCATCGTCGTCGCCCCGGCGACGTTCAACAGCACCGCCAAGATCGCCCTGGGTCTGGCCGACAACCAGGCCCTCACCGTCGTCACCGAGAGCCTGACGACCGTCCCTGTCGTGCTCTTCCCACTCATCAACGCCGCCCACTCCGAGCACCCCGCCTGGCCTTCCCACATGGCCGCCCTACGCGCCGCGGGCGTAGACCTCATCGAGGGCCCCTACGTCTGGCCCCTCCACCCGCCCCGCCAGATGCCACCCGACCAGAAGTTGCCGTGGGGCGCGGTCATCGAGGCCGCCCAGCGGGCAACGGGGCGTAGTTAGGGGCGCTCGACTCAGACCAGCTCGGACTTGCTTTGGAGCACCACGCTGATCAGCTTTGCGAGTACGACCTCTCGGTCTCGCCCGATGAGCGGTCGGAGTGGTTGGTGGTCTTCCGCAGCGCCGGCCAAGCCGTTCGTTCCAAGGCGGATCCTGGAGAGATTCATACCGCCAGCACGGTCTAGCTAGTCAGACACTTTGTCAGGCACCGTCGAACGCGCTTGCGAATCAGCAAATCGAACCGGCCCCTGATCTGCGTTTCCGCAGTTCAGGGGCCGGTTGCTGTGGTGGACGATACTGGGTTTGAACCAGTGACCTCTTCCGTGTCAAGGAAGCGCGCTACCGCTGCGCCAATCGTCCGGGGTTGTTCAGTTATATCAGGGTGGTGCTTCGAGGTGGGTACGGGATTTGAACCCGTGTACACGGATTTGCAGTCCGTTGCCTCGCCTCTCGGCCAACCCACCGCTGGAGGCAATGCCTCCGGTGGAGACCTACTCCGAGCGGACGACGAGGCTCGAACTCGCGACCTCAACCTTGGCAAGGTTGCGCTCTACCAACTGAGCTACGTCCGCTTGCTGCTTCAGGCCCGGTTTCCCGTGCCCTTGGCGACGAGAAGAACATTATCGGAGCCACTGCCCGAGGCCAAATCCGGGGTCACCTGCGTGTCATTCACCTGTCATCTCGACAACCACACCGGCGCGCTTTCCGGGCTCTGACCAGGGACGTTTTAGAGTTGCCGCATGCGCGCGTGGATCGATGGTCAGCTTCTCGACAACCCGACCGCCCCGGCGGTCTCCATCAGAGACCACGGTCTGGTGGTCGGCGACGGCGTCTTCGAGACGCTCAAGGTGATCAAGGACCAGCCGTTCGCGCTCGCCCTTCACCTCGACCGCCTCGAGCGCTCCGCGAGCGGCCTCGGGCTGCCCACCCCCGACCGTTCGATCGTCACCAAGGGTGTGGAGGCCGTGCTGGGCGCGGCGCCGACGGCGTACGGACGGCTGCGGATCACCGTCACCGGCGGGCCGGCGCCGTTCGGCTCCGCACGCGCGGAGGTGGCACCCACGATCATCATCGGCCTCGAGGACGCAGAGCCCAACCCGACCGAGACCAAGGTCGTCAGCGTGCCGTGGCGCCGCAACGAGCACGGCGCGACGACCGGCCTGAAGACTACGTCGTACGCCGAGAACGTCATCGCCCTCGCTGAGGCCCGCGAGCACGGGGCGACCGAGGCGATCTTCGCCAACACCGTGGGCGACCTGTGCGAGGGCACCGGGAGCAACATCTTCTACGTGCTCGACGGTGCGCTCAAGACTCCTACGCTCTCCAGCGGCCCGCTGGCCGGGATCACCCGCGCCCTGGTGCTGGAGTGGATCGGGGCGGAAGAGACCGACGAGCCGCTGGCCGAGGTCGAGGAGTACGCCTCGGAGGTCTTCCTCACCTCCAGCCTGCGCGACGTACAGGCTGTGACCGAGTGGGGCACGCGCACCCTCCCGCACGGCCCGGTGACCCGGGCGGCGCAGGAGGCGTGGCGTACGAACGAGCCGAGCCTGCTCGGCCTCTGACCTGACTGAAGCCGAGCTCAGCCCGTGAAGAGCTGCGCCGCACGGCGCAGCGTCTCGATGACTCCGTAGGCCAGCGGGATCCCGACCAGGGCCCAGGCACCTGCGATCTTGGCGTTCATGCTGCGCTCCTCTCGGTCTCGGTGGAGTCGGCGGACTTGGGCTCGTGGAACCGTTCGGGGACCTGGTGCACCAGCAGGTTGGCGATGAAGCCGACCGCCAGGACGCCGACCATGGTCAGCAGCGCGGGCCGGTAGGCGGCCGCGGTGAGCGTGCCGGGTTCACCCTGCGCGTCGAGGAAGGCGTTGATGATGAGCGGCCCGGCGATGCCGGCGGCCGACCAGGCGGTCAGCAGCCGGCCGTGGATGGCACCGACCTGGAAGGTGCCGAAGAGGTCGCGCAGGTAGGCGGGGACGGTGGCGAAGCCGCCGCCGTAGAAGGACAGGATCACGACGGCGAGCAGCACGAACAGCGCCATCGAGGTGTCCCCGATGGTCGCCAGCAGGAGATAGAGCACCAGTCCGACCCCGAGATACATCATGTAGATCGGCTTGCGGCCGATGATGTCGGAGGTCGAGGACCAGATGAACCGGCCGCTCATGTTGGCGATCGAGAGCAGTCCGACGAAGCCGCCGGCCGCGACCGCGCTGACCGACGAGACCCCGTCGGTGCGGAAGAAGTCCTGGATCATCGGAGCCGCCTGCTCGAGGATGCCGATGCCGGCCGTGACGTTGCAGAAGAGGACGATCCACACCAGCCAGAACGACCGGGTCCTGATCGCGCTGTTGGCCGAGACGCTTGCCGTGGTGACGAGCTTCTTCTGCTTCACGCTGGCCGGGTCCCAGCCCGCCGGTGTCCAGCCCTCGGGTGGTACGCGGACTGTGGCCGCGCCGAAGGACATGAAGACCAGGTAGACCACTCCGAGGGTTAGGAACAGCATCATCACCGCGTGGCCGTCCGGGACGGTGCTGGCGTCACCGGTGTAGGACGGGTCGTAGAGCGCGAGCAGCCGGCCGCTCAGCGGGCTGGCGATCATCGCGCCTCCGCCGAAGCCCATGATCGCCATGCCGGTGGCCAGGCCCGGGCGGTCCGGGAACCATTTGATCAGCGTGGAGACGGGGGAGATGTAGCCGATCCCGAGTCCGATGCCGCCGATGACGCCGTAGCCGAGGTAGACCAGCCACAGCTGGCCGGTGCCGATGCCGAGGGCGCCGACGAAGAAGCCGGAGGACCAGAAGATCGCGGCCGCGGTCATCGCCGCCCGCGGTCCGTTGCGGTCGACCCAGGTGCCCATCACCGCGGCCGAGAGGCCGAGCATCACGATCGCGATCGAGAAGATCACCCCGATCGCGGTCTGGCTCGCGTCGAAGTGCTCGACCAGGGCGGTCTTGTAGACGCTGGTGGCGTACACCTGGCCGATGCAGAGGTGGACGGCGAGGGCCGCGGGCGGGATGAGCCAGCGACTGAAGCCGGGGCCGGCCACGGTTCGCTCGCGAGAAAGGAAAGCTGGCAGCACTGTGACCTCCGAGAGGATGTGGGTGACGCACATCACTACCACAGTTGACGTGGCAACGGCGAGGAATTGCTTCCGGCCAGCAGAAGAACGAACCCTCCAGCCCCGGAGAATCCGGGACGGGAGGGTCCGTGAACGAATGAGCAGGCGGGCGGAGTGCCTACTCAGCGTCGAACGAGCTGCCCAGCAGGTCTGCGATCAGCGCGTCGAGATCCAGGTGCTGGCTCTCGGAGCCGACCGGGACGGCCGAGAAGGACTTGCCGAGGAACGTCTGGACCTCGCGCGAGTCGGCGGTCGCGATCAGGCGGCCGTCGGGGGAGCTGAAGTCGAAGACGGCGACGGCCTTGGCGTCCTCGTCGATGCTGGGGTAGATCTTCACGTCGCCCTCACCGGCGGGGGCGGCCAGGCCCTGCAGCATCAGCGTGCGCGACACGACCCACTCGACGTCACCGGCGCCGGAGTGGAAGGTCAGGCTCACCGCGTACGGGTCGTTCTCGCGGTAGCCGAGGGTCGTCGGCACCTCCACGGTCCGGCCCCAGGGGTCGAGGCACGAGATCTTGATGTCCTGCTGCACTGCCGGGTGCTTGATGTCGCTCATTCGTCCGCTCCTTCTTGGTGGTCTTGCCAAGGAGACGGAGACGAACGCGGCTGATGATGCCGTTTCCACAAACTTTCTGAATGGAGTTGTGGAGACCTGGGTCACGCCCGAGCGAGCGCGGCTTCCAGGCGGGCGACGGGGGAGGCAAGGTTGTAGGTCGCGGCGAGCTCGTGCAGGCGTGCCGGGTCGGCCGGAGCGCTCGGCAGAGCGGTGCCGGTGCGGTCCAGCGGGATGTCCCGAGCGACCGCCACGACCTTCGGCGCGACCGCCAGATACTCGACGGCGTCGATGAACTTCTGCCGCTGCGCCTTGGTGATCGGCGTGGTCGGGTCGGCGACAGCGGCCACGATCCCCTCGAGGTCCCCGTACTGCTCGAGCAGCTTGGCGGCGGTCTTCTCGCCGACGCCCTTCACACCTGGCAGCCCGTCGGAGGTGTCGCCACGCATGGTGGCGAAGTCGGCGTACTGCGCGGCGCTGATGCCGTACTTGGCGCGCACCCACTTCTCGTCGACCAGATCCGGGTCGCTCACGCCCCGGGTCGGGTAGAGGATGCGTACGCCGGCAGCGTCATCGACGAGCTGGAAGAGGTCGCGGTCACCGGTGACGACGTCGACCGGCATCCCCGCGCCGGTCGCGAGGGTGCCGATCACGTCGTCGGCCTCGTAGCCGTCGGCGCCGATGACACAGATCCCGGCCGCGGCGAGCACCTCGCGGATGATCGGCACCTGCACCTGCAGCGGGTCCGGCACCTCCTCGACGTCGGGAGCGGTCTCGACCTCCTCGACGACGCGGTGCGCCTTGTAGGAGGGGATCAGGTCGACCCGCCACTGCGGTCGCCAGTCGTTGTCCCAGCAGCACACCAGGTCGGTGGGGGAGTAGTCGTTGACCAGCCGGGTGATGAACTCCAGCAGGCCGCGCACGGCGTTGACCGGAGTGCCGTCCTCGGCTCGGATCTCGGGCACGCCGAAGAAGGCGCGGAAGTAGAGCGAGGCGGTGTCCAGCAGGAGCATTCGAGGTTCGGCCACGAGTGAAGCCTAGTGAATCGTCCTCGTCGTGTCGGTCGGGTCGGACGAAAGTCGCTGGGCGAGCCAGATCGGCGCGACCGAGACGACGATCATGACGACCGCGACCACGTTGACGATCGGCGCCTGGCCGGGACGGAACAGGTTGGTCAGGATCCAGACCGGCAAGGTGGTGACACCCGGGCCGGCGGCGAAGGTCGTCACGATGATCTCGTCGAAGCTGAGCGCGAACGCCAGCAGCCCGCCGGCCAGCAGCGCCGAGCGCAGCTGGGGGAGCGTGATCAGCCGGAAGGTGGTCCACATCCCGGCACCCAGGTCGGCGGAGGCCTCCTCGAGGTTGCCGCCCATCCTCCGCAACCGCGCCTGCACGTTGTTGAAGACGGTCACGATGCAGAACGTCGCGTGGGCCACCACGAGCGTGAAGAACCCCAGACGTACGCCGAGGATCGAGGAGAACGCGTTGGACAGCGCGATCCCGGTGACGATGCCGGGCAGGGCGATCGGGAGCACGACCAGCAGGTTGACGGTCTCCTTCCCGAAGAAGGCGTAGCGCTGCATCGCCAGGCCGAGCAGGGTGCCGAGAGCGAGTGCCATCACGGTCGCGCACGCGGCCACGGTCAGCGAGGTGAGGATCGCGTCGTGGGCTCCCGGGTTCACCGCCGCGCGCTGCCACCACTGGGTGGTGAAGCCGCTGGGCGGCCAGGTGAGAGCCTGGGAGGTGTTGAACGAGTTCACCACGACCAGGGCGAGCGGTGCGTAGAGCATGGCGAGCACCAGGCCGGTGATCACGGCCAGCAGGCGCCGCGTCGATCTCGAGATGGTCATAGGTTCTCCAGAGCTCCGGTGCGGCGGACCAGCGCCAGGTAGATCATGATCACGAAGATCGGGATCAGTGCGATCGCGGCGGCCAGCGGCAGGTTGGAGCCCGAGTTGATGTAGACGAGGTTGCCGAGCATCTGGTTCGCGCCGCCGACGATGTTGACCGTGATGTAGTCGCCCATGGTCAGCGAGAACGAGAAGATCGAGCCCGCGACCAGGCCCGGGACCACGAGCGGCAGCACCACCGTGCGGAACGTCAGGGCCGGGCGGGCACCGAGGTCACCGGCGGCGTCGAGCAGCGAGTCCGGGACACGTTCGTAGGCCGCGTAGACCGGCAGGATGACGTACGGAAGCCAGATGTACGCCTGGGTGAGCACGATCGCAGTGAGGCCGAATCCCGGTGTGCCGAGACCGACCAGGCCGCCGGCCCAGTCCAGCAGCCCGCCGTTGGACAGCAGCGAGCGCCAGGCGAGCGCCTTGACCAGGTAGGACGCCCACAGCGGCATCAAGAACGCGATCACCAGCAGATGGCGGGAACGCCGCGAGGCGACCTTGGCCATGTAGAAGCCGACCGGGAGCGCGATGAGGCAGTCGATGAGGGTCACCAGGAGAGCCACCCCGATGGTGCGCAGGGTGACGGTCCGGTAGAGCGCCTGGCCGGTGATCTCGCGGATGTTGTCGAGGGTGAAGGTGCGCTCGAGCTCGTTGGTGAAGGAGTCGATCGTCCAGAAGGCCGTCACCAGCAACGCGGCGAGGGCGACGACGTAGACGAGCACCAGCCAGGTGAGGGGTGCGGCCAGCAGGAGGCCGAGGCGGATCCCCGGCCTCCTGCTGAGCGTGCTGCTGACAGAGCTCAAGGTCACCCCTTGATCTCTGCCCAGGCCTTGGTCCAGTCCTGGTAGTCGGTGCACTTCACGTCGGTCCGGCCGTCCAGGCACTTCTCGATCGGCGTGTTCCAGAACCAGATCTGCTCGGCGTACTCCTCATCGCCGGCGTGGAAGGTCTCGCAGTGACCCTCGGAGGCGAACTCGCAGGCCTTGTCCGAGTTGGGGGCTTCACCGAAGTACTCCGTCGCCTGGGCGTTGATCTCCGGGTCGGAGATGTGGTTGAGCCAGGCGTAGGCGCAGTTCGGGGACTTCGCCTTCGAGGAGATCATCCAGGTGTCGTTCCACCCGGTCGCGCCCTCGGACGGGAGGATCGCCTCGACCGAGGCCTTCTTCGGGTCGATCAGGTTGGCGATCACCTGCCAGGTGGTGCCGACCACGGTATCGCCGGTCTCGAAGGAGGCCTGAGTCTTGGTGTAGTCCGACCAGTACTCACCGACCGAGGCCCGCTGCGACTTGAGCAGGTCGACGGCCGCGGCGAGCTGCTTCTCGTCGAGCGAGTAGGGGTTCTCGATGCCGAGGTCGGGCTGGTGCGCCATCAGGTAGACCGCGGCGTCGGCGATGTAGATCGGCGAGTCGTACGCGGTGACCTGGCCCTTGTGCTTCGGCGCGTCCTCGAAGACCGCCTTCCACGAGGTCGGGGCGGGCGCGACGTCATCGGTGTTGTACATCAGCAGGTTCGCGCCGTAGCCGTGCGGGACGCCGTAGTTCTTGTCGTCCACGGTGTTCCACTCGCGGTCCTTGAGGAAGTCGTAGATGCCCTCGTAGTTCGGGATCAGGTCGGTGTTGACCTCGGCCGCCTCGCCCGCCGCGATCATGCGCAGGGTGAGGTCACCGGAGGCGGCAACGACGTCGTACTCGCCCGACTTGGCCAGGTTGAAGGCCTCGTCGGAGGTGCCGTAGACCTTCGCGGTGACCTGACAGCCGGTCTCCTCCTCGAAGCCGGAGACCCAGTCGACCTCGGGGTCGGTCGAGCCGTCCTCGACGTAGCCTGGCCAGGCCAGGATCGTGACCTCGCCCTCGTTCTCGCCGAGCTCTTCGACCGCTCCGGTCGAGGAGTCGCCGTCGTCACCGCCACAGGCGCTGAGCGTGATCAGGGACAGGGCCGCGAGAGCGCCGCCGATGGTGCGCCTGGCGGCGCGTGTGGTTGGGATGTTTCGCATGATCAACCTCTCTGGTTTCGTTGGCTCATCGGTGTTGCACGGCACGGGACGAATCGGTGCCCAGGGGGACCAGGTCGCCCGGCGACCAGGAGGCGACCACACGGTCGCCCCGAGACTCTGGTTCGGCGGCATCCGGGTGCAGCGAGCCACGGCTCTGCTCGAGGGCGACCAGCCTGGTGCCGTCCTCGAGCTCGATGTGGACCCGATGCCCGGTGCCGATGTAGATGGACTCGGTGATCACCCCGGCGGCGGCCATCGCGCCGACGGGGGCGCCCACGGTCTCCGGCGACAGCAGGATCTTCTCGGGGCGCAGCGCGAAGGCGCCGTCCATCTTCAGCATCCGCTTCGACGCCTGCTCGTCGAAGACGTTGGAGGTGCCGACGAAGTCGGCGACGTACTGCGAGGTGGGCCGCTCGTAGATCTCCTTCGGCGTGCCCAGCTGGACGATCTGGCCGCTGTCGAAGACCGCGATCCGGTCGCTGAGGGTGAGCGCCTCCTCCTGGTCGTGGGTGACGAAGACGAAGGTGATCCCCAGCTCGCGCTGGATCTGCTTGAGCTCGACCTGCATCTGCTCACGGAGCTTGAGGTCGAGCGCGCCGAGCGGCTCGTCGAGGAGGAGCACCCGAGGACGTACGACGATCGCGCGAGCAAGTGCCACCCGCTGTCGCTGCCCGCCGGAGAGCTCGGTCGGCTTCCGGTTCGCGACGTGGCCCAGGCGGACCATCTCCAGGGCCTGACGTGCCCGGGAGCTGCGCTCGGCCTTCGGGACGCCACGTACGCGCAGGCCGTACGCCACGTTCTCGAGCACGTTGAAGTGCGGGAAGAGGGCGTAGTCCTGGAAGACGGTGGTGACGTCGCGGTCGAAGGGCGCCAGGGCGGTGACGTCCTCGCTGCCGAGGCGGATGGTGCCGGAGTCGGCGTGCTCGAAGCCGGCGATCAGGCGCAGCACCGTCGTCTTCCCGGAGCCGGACGGCCCGAGCATCGAGAAGAACTCACCATCGCCGATGGTCAGGTCGAGGGCATCGACAGCCATCACGTCGCCGTAGGCCTTGGTCACGGCTTCGAGCTTGATCTGCGGAGATTCGGTCGGTCCCATTGTTGAATCATATGGAACCAGATCTTAGATTTTAAAGGGTATCTGCGTAAGTTCTTTGTAAACCCACTCGAAGGAGGAGCCCGATCGTGGCCAACGCCCGTGCGACGACCTCGCGCGCCCGGTCGGCGATCTTCGCGCCGATCGGCGACGAAGGCAGAGCCGTACGTGTCGAGAACCGGCTGGCGGAGGCGATCCGCTCGGGCGTGCTCGCCGACGGTGACCGGCTCCCGAGTGAGCTCGAGCTCGCCCAGATGCTGGGTGTGGCGACGGTGACCGCCCGGGAGGCCCTGGTCTCGCTGCGGGCACAGGGCCTGGTGGTGACGACCCGTGGTCGCGGGGGAGGCTCCTTCGTGCGCGCGCCCGATCCTGGCGACATCGTGAAGGGCCGGCTGGCGACCATGTCGCGCGTGGAGCTGCGCGACCGGGCCAGCCTCTATCAGGTGGTGCTGACCGGCTGTGCCGAGCTCGCGGCCGAACGAGCGGCCCCCGACGAGGTCGAGGATCTCCAGGACCTGCTGATCCCACTTGGTGGGGACGACGTCGGCCGGTGGCGCGACGCCGAGAGCGAGCTCTATCTCTCCGTGGCGGCCCTGACCCAGTCGGCGCGGCTCACCCGGGAGGTGGTGCGACAGGAGGCCGACTTCGGTACGTTGCTGCGAGTGCCACTGAGCGAGTCGGACTTCCGTCACGCCTCCGCCGCGCGGCACCGGGCGCTCGTCGCCGCGCTGGAGGCGGGAGATGTCGCCGCGGCGCGGGGGAGCGTACGCGACCACGTGACCCACGCCGTTGAACGTCTGACCGAGATCCATGAGGTGGTACGACCATGAACATCGATGCGTCGGCCGCCTGTGCTGCCCGGATCGAGCAGCACTTCGGTTCGATCCTCACCGAGCTCGAGCGAGTGCGCACCGAAGTCGGTGCCCTCTTCGCCGCGGGACCGGTCACCTCGGACGCGTTGATCGCACAGGTCGAGAAGGGGACGCTGGCCTTCCTCCAGGACCCGAACCTCCTGGGCGGCGGGTTCGTTGTCGCACCGGACGCGCTCGCCGACCGGCGGCTCTATCTGGCCTGGTGGCAGGGCCCGGGCCGGGACTTCCTCGGCGAGGCGGAGGTGCCGGCGACGGGGGAGGCCATCGACTACACGCGTCAGCCGTGGTTCCGGGTGCCGGAGCGCACCGGCGAGCTCTACGTCGCCGGCCCCTACGTCGACTTCATCTGCGCCGACGAGTACGTCCTGACGACCACGCTGCCGGTCTACGCGGGCGGCCGGCTGGTCGGCGTCGCGGGCGCCGACAGCTCGGTCGAGACCCTGGAGACGATGCTGCTGCCCGGCCTGCGCGAGGTCGGCGCGACGTTGATCAACTCGCACGGCCGGGTCGTGGTCTCGGCCGACCCGCACCTGGCCACCGGCGAGGCCCTGAACCCCGTCCCCGAAGAGGCCCGTGCCGGGCGGCTGCTGTCAGTGGTCCGGCCCTCTGCGGACGGTCCTGGCGAGCAGATGACACTCGCCGGCTGGCCCTCCTGAAGCTCTCTCGTCCCGACGGCGTGGCCGGAAATCTTTCTACGTCAACCAGTTTCGTGGACGTTGCGGCGGAGATATTGCTGTTGTGGGTACGCTGTCGCCGTGACTGCACCTGAGATCGAGGCCACCGACCGTAAAATCCTCCAGCTTCTCGCGGAGGACGGTCGGATGTCCTACACAGACCTGGGCAAGGCGACCGGCCTGTCGACCTCGGCGGTGCATCAGCGCGTCAAGCGGCTCGAGCAGCGTGGTCTGATCACCGGCTACGGCGCCACCGTCAACTACGCCGCGATCGGCGTGCCGCTGACCGCGTTCGTGGCGGTGCAGCCCATGGACCCCTCCCAGCCCGACGACACCCCTGAGCGGGTGGCCGACCTCCACGAGGTCGAGGCCTGCTGGTCCATCGCCGGTGTCGAGTCCTACATGCTCAAGGTGCGCGTCGCCACGCCCGAGGCGCTCGAGGAGCTGCTCGGCCGGATCCGCTCGGTCGCCAACGTGTCCACGCGCACCACGATCGCGATGTACACCTACTACGAGAACCGCCCCACCATGACGCACTGAGACCCGGCGCCACGGCGCCGGGTCCAGTCACGCTCGGGTCACTCCCCGTGCGTACGCCACCACTCCTGGCCCGACTCGGGCAGGTTGTGGATCGGGTCGTAGTACTCGTAGGTCCTGGTCAGCGCCTCGGAGTCCGAGGCCTCGATCGAGGTGCGGTAGTTCTTGGTCCAGTAGGAGATGCCGCGCTCGGTGTCGTAGTCAGCGATCTGGTGGACCCAGCGCTTGCCGACGAAAGGTACGTCGCACACGATGCGCGGGGTGGCGAACCCGGGCAGGTAGCCCATGATGTCGTGCTGCAGCCGCTGCGCGTCGGCGACCGAGACCCGCCAGTGCTCGCTGAACGGGATCATGTCGCACATGTAGAAGTAGTAGGGCATGATCTGCGCGCCGTCGAGCAGACGGAAGCTCAGGTCGAGCAGGCTGTGACTGTCGGCGTTGACGCCGGCCAGCAGCACGCCCTGGTTGCGTACGTCGCGAACCCCGGCCGCCAGCAGCGCCTTGGACGCCTCGGCGACCAGCGGAGTGACCGAGTTGGCGTGGTTGGCGTGGGTGTGGATCGCCAGCGAGACGCCGCGCTCGCGGGCGATGGTGGTCACCCGGTTCATCCCCTCCAGGAGCGGCTCCTGGAGCCAGTGCTGGGGAAGACCGACCAGGCCCTTGGTGGCCAGCCGGATGTCGCGGATGTTGTCGATCGCCATCAGCTTGGTGAGGAAGTCCTCCAGCCGCGGCCAGGGCAGGTTGGCGACGTCGCCGCCGGAGACCACCACGTCGCGCACCTGCGGGGTGTTGCGGAGGTACTCGAGCATCGCCTCGTGGCGGTCGACCGGCTTGCCGGTGAGCTTGAGCTTGTCGATGACCGGGGTCGAGTTGCCGACCAGGTCCATCCGGGTGCAGTGGCCGCAGTACTGCGGGCAGGTGGAGAGCAGCTCGGCGAGCACCTTCGTCGGGTAGCGGTGGGTCAGCCCCTCGGCGACCCACATGTCGTGCTCGTGCAGCGAGTCACGGCTCGCCTGCGGGTGTGACGGCCAGTCGGTGCGGCGGTCGGAGAAGACCGGGATCATGTAGTGCCGGATCGGGTCTGCGTAGAACGCCGCGGTGAACTCTTCGCCGGCCGCCGCGCCCGAGGGCACCATCGTGTTGACCATCTGCGGCGGCACCAGCATCGACATCGTCGCCCGCTCGGCCATGTCGCGCTCGAGGTCGGCGTAGAACCGCTCGTCGAGGAGGTCGCCCATCAGGGCGCGCATCTGGCGGACGTTCTTGATGCAGTTGACGCGCTGCCACTGCACGTCGCGCCACTGCTCCTCGGTGATGTCGGCCCACCCCGGGAACCGGGTCCAGTCGGGTTCGACCAGCTCTACGCGCTGGTAGGCGTAGGGCTGTCCGTCTCGACTGCGCCGATCGCCTCGGGCTTCGCTTCGGCGGTTAGGCTCGATGGTTGACGTCATGTCCCCCACCATAGCGGGAGATCCTGCGGCATCTGCAACCGTCAGCCGCAATTCTTCCCGCAACCGCTGGTAGGGTCCGCCGTGAGATGGACGCAAGGAGGCGTACGACGATGACCACTTCTGACCCGACTGGCCTGCACCGAGTGCTCGATGAGCCGGTGGGCGGCTCGTTGCCGCTGCCGCAGGCCGCCCGGAGACTCGACACCCGCACGACCTTGTGGCCCGACGAGGTGCGGATCCGGGTGGAGCGTCTGAACCTCGACGCCGCCTCGTTCCGGCAGCTCGAGTCCGCGCACGACGGCGACGGAGAGGCCGTACGCCGCGAGGTGCTCGACATCGTCGCCGAGCGCGGAAAGATGCAGAACCCGGTGACCGGGTCGGGCGGCATGCTCGTCGGCGTCGTCGAGGAGGTCGGACCTGAGTCACCGCTGGGGCTGAAGGTCGGGGACCGGGTCGCGACGCTGGTGTCGCTGACCCTGACGCCGCTGGTGATCGAGGACGGGCTCGCCGGCTGGGGCGGTGACTCCGAGCAGGTGCCGTGCGACGGCTACGCCATCCTCTTCGGCCGCTCGATCGCGGCCGTCCTGCCCGACGACCTCGCCCCCGAGCTCGCCCTGTCGGTGATGGACGTGTGCGGTGCTCCGGCGCTGACCCGCCGGGTCGTCTCGGAGCGCTACGCCGGCGGCGTCGTCGCCGTGATCGGTGGCGGCGGCAAGTCCGGATCGCTCTCGCTCGCTGCTGCTCGTGACGCGGGCGCGGGCCACCTGATCGGCATCGTCCCGACCGAGTCCGAGGCGTCGCGACTTCGCGAGGCAGACCTGGCCGACGAGGTCGTGGTCGCCGACGCGCGCAACCCGGTGGCGCTGCGCGACGCGGTCGCCAAGGCCGGCGGACCTGCCGACGTCACCGTGGTCTGCGTCGACGTACCCGGCTGCGAGGGCGGCGCCATCCTCGCCACCGCCGACCGGGGCACCGTCATCTTCTTCTCGATGGCGACCTCGTTCTCCGCTGCCGCGCTCGGTGCCGAGGGTGTCGCCGCCGACGTCGCGATGCTCGTCGGCAACGGCTACGTCCCCGGGCACGCCGCCTACGCCCTGGATCTTATCCGCGCCAATGCCGGGGTCCGGGCACTGTTCGAAGGAAGACTGGAACTGTGAGACTCGAACTGGACCCACGCACGATCGCCCAGGCCCGCGCGCTGGCAGTCAAGGTCGGCGACCCGATCGTCGAGATGGCCAAGAAGCACACTACGGTCGCCGTCGAGCGAGCGACGCTGCGGCTGGCCGGGCTCGCCGGCGCCGATCCGGACGGCACCCCGTGGGTGAACCACCTGGTCGACGCGGTGCGCGCCGACATCGGGCTGGAGCACGGCGTAGCGCTGCCGGTGTGGCAGGCGCTGGCCGCCCACGGCAACGACCTCTCGCGGCTCGCGGAGGAGGCCGCCGCCGGTCAGGTGACGTTCCACCTGCCCGAGGGCGCCGAGGCCGAGCTGGCCGCGAAGCACGCCCGCGAGGCGGTCGGGGTCGGCATCGCCCGTCTCGACGCCAGCCGGGTGGCGCGTGAGCGGATGATCGCCGAGATCGGCGACGCACCCCGCAAGCCGTGGATCTACCTGATCGTCGCGACCGGCGACATCTACGAGGACATCCCGCAGGCGCAGGCAGCCGCGCGCGAGGGCGCCGACATCATCGCGGTGATCCGCTCGACCGGCCAGTCGCTCCTCGACTATGTGCCCGAGGGCGCCACCAGGGAGGGGTTCGCCGGGACGTACGCGACCCAGGAGAACTTCCGGCTGATGCGCGCGGCCCTCGACGAGACCTCCCGAGAGCTCGGCCGCTACGTGCGGCTCACCAACTACGCGAGCGGGCTGTGCATGCCCGAGATCGCCGCGCTGGCGGGCATGGAGCGTCTCGACATGATGCTCAACGACTCGATGTACGGGATCCTGTTCCGCGACATCAACCCGGTGCGTACGTTCGTCGATCAGCGGCTCTCGCGCCAGATCCACGCGCGGGCGGGGATCATCATCAACACCGGCGAGGACAACTACCTCACCACCGCCGACGCGGTCGAGGCCGCGCACACCGTCACCACGAGCCAGCTGCTCAACGAGTACTTCGCCAAGGAGGCCGGCCTCGAGGACTGGCAGCTGGGCCTGGGCCACGCGTTCGAGATCAACCCCGACGTACCGGACTCGTTCCGTCTCGAGCTCGCGCACGCGCTGTTGGCGAAGACGATCTTCCCGGACGCCCCGCTGAAGTGGATGCCCCCGACCCGGCACATGACCGGCGACATCTTCAAGGGCTACCTGCTCGACGGGTTCTTCAACCTGGCCGGCGCGATGACCGACCAGGGCATCCTGCTGGTCGGGATGATGACCGAGGCCGTGGTGACGCCGTGGATCTCCGACCGCGACCTCGCCCTGCAGAACGTCCGGTACGTCATGGACGCGGCCGGTCGCCTCGGCGAGGACTTCCACCCGGCCCCCGACGGGTTCATCGCCAACCGGGCGCGCGAGGTCCTGGGGGAGTCGATCGACCTTCTCGGGAAGATCATCGACGAGCCCAACGGGCTCTTGGACGCGATCGCCGACGGCACCTTCGGTCTGATGAAGCGCCCCGCCGACGCCGGCAAGGGCCTCGAGGGTGTGGCCGTGAAGTCCGAGGCGTACTACAACCCCGCGAGCACCATCTTGGAGGGCGAGGAATGACCCAAGAGAATAGGCACCTGATCAGGCCGTACGGCGACACCACCGGTGACGGGATGGTGCAGCTCTCCTTCACGTTGCCGATCAAGCACAGCAAGGTCGCCGACGGCGCCGCGCTGCAGCTGGCCAACAAGATGGGCATGGAGCCGGCGATGGTCGTCCACTCCAAGCCGATGGGCGACGACTTCACCTTCTTCGTCGTCTACGGGCAGGTGAACCATCTCGTCGACACCGACAAGGTGCAGGTCGTCGAACGTGACTTCCCGCTGCTGACACCGAAGGAGGCCAACGCGGTGATCAAGGAGTCGCTGCGACGCCCGATGGTCGTCGTCGGCGCCTGCATCGGCACCGACGCCCACACCGTCGGTATCGACGCGATCCTCAACATCAAGGGGTTCGCCGGGGAGAAGGGGCTGGAGTACTACAAGGAGATCGAGGTCGTGAACCTCGGTGCCCAGGTCTCGGTGCCGTCCCTGGTCGAGGCTGCCGTCACCCGGCGTGCCGACGCCGTGCTCGTCTCCCAGGTCGTCACCCAGCGTGACGCGCACCTGCTCAACACCCGGGAGATGTCGGCGGCGTTCCGTGAGGCCTATCCGGCGGGGGAGCGGCCGCTCCTGGTCGCCGGTGGTCCACGATTCGACGAGTCGATGACTTCCGAGCTCGGTGTCGACCGCATCTTCGGCCGCGGCACCACCCCTGCCGAGGTCGCCTCCTACCTCGTCCACCGCACCACCTCGAAGGAGCCCGCGGCATGAGCAGCCCCGAGATCGGCACCAAGGTCGTCCACCGCCGCTATGTGCCCTACTCCCACGCCCACTACGCCGGGAACCTGGTCGACGGGGCCTACAGCCTGGGGCTGTTCGGCGACGTCGCGACCGAGATGTGCATCCTCACCGACGGCGACGAGGGTCTGTTCGCCTCCTACGACGACGTGCAGTTCAAGGCACCTGTGCGCGCCGGCGACGTCCTGGAGATCACCTGCGAGCTGATCAAGGCCGGGGCCCGGTCCCGGGTGATGGAGTTCGCCGTGTACGTCGTGGCCCGAGGAGCCGCGACCGAGGCCCGTCCTGGCGCCGCTGAGCTCCTGGGGGAGCCACTCCTGGCCACCTCCGCGCGCGGTACAGTCGTCGTTCCGTGAGAGCCGTAACGTGTACGCGAAGGCGACACGCCGAAGTTCCTCGATAATTCGTCACTTTCTCGCGCTCCACAGGCTGTGGTTGACCTGCGAAAACATGCGTTTCCCCAGGTCAGGGCCGTGTTGACTTCTGTGGATCCAGCGGGTGAGGGTGGCAACGTTCGCCCATGCAGAGTTGCGGTCGGCGGACCGGCGCTCGACGAATCGGGTCGGGGGGTGTCGAGCCAGGCATGCCTTCGACGCGTTTTCGTGGGCGCGGTCAACGGCCGCGAGGGCAACGCGGGAGGGCCAAGGCGCCCTTAGACAACGATCGTCCCCCTGCCTCCAGCAGGGATCGGAACGGCCCGAAGAACGTCTTGCTCCTCCCGCGCTCTGTCTTCTGTGATCGCCTCACCATCGCGCTGTCCCGCTCGTTCGGGATCTTGGGATCAACCGGCGGGCGGATATCCTGTGATCTCCACCCCCATTCCTTGACAAGGCCGGCGTACGTGACGAACGAGCAGCTTCCACCCTGGACCGAGATCGGCCGGGCGGTGATGGTCATCCCGACCTACAACGAGGCGGAGAACCTCGCCTGGATCGTCGGACGGCTGCGAAAGGCGCAGCCACGCGTCGATGTGCTGATCGTCGATGACGGTTCCCCCGACGGAACCGGCACGATCGCCAACGAGCTGGCCGACAACGACGACCAGATCCACGTGCTGCACCGCACCGAGAAGGCCGGTCTGGGGGCTGCGTACCTGCACGGCTTCGGATGGGCCCTCGAGCAGGGCTACGACGTCGTGGGGGAGATGGACGCCGACGGCTCGCACCAGCCCGAGGAGCTCCACCTGCTGCTCGAGGCGGTCAGCTCCGCCGACCTGGTGATCGGAGCCCGCTGGATCCGCGGCGGCTCGGTGGTCAACTGGCCGCTGTCACGACGCGTGCTGTCGGTCGGCGGCAACTTCTACGTCCGACTCCTGCTCGGCATCGGCGTCCACGACGCCACCGCGGGCTACCGCCTCTTCCGGCGTACGACGCTGGAGAAGCTGCAGCTGAGCAGCGTCGAGTCGACCGGCTATGTCTTCCAGACCGAGATGGTGACGCGCACGCTGCGGGCCGGCCTCACGGTGAAGGAAGTCCCGATCCAGTTCATCGAGCGGGTCCGGGGCGAGTCGAAGATGAGCCCTGCGGTCGCCGCCGAGTCGATGCGTCGGGTGACCCGGTGGGGCCTGTCCGAACGCCGCGACCAGCTGCTCCGCCTGCTGCGCCGATTCGGGCTGGACCGCTTCGTGGGAGGCCGACGATGACGACGCGTCGCCGCCGGTTCTCCTGGGTGCTGGTGCTGCTGTTCCTGGTGATGCCGCTGGCCGAGCTGTTCGTGCTCATCCAGGTCGGCCAGGTCATCGGCGTGTGGTGGACGATCCTGCTGCTGGTCGCCGACTCGATCTTCGGCGCCTGGCTGATGCGCCGCGAGGGCTCCCGAGCCTGGTCCGCGCTGTCCACGGCACTGTCCTCGGGCAAGCTCCCGTCCAACGAGATCGCCGACGGCGCGCTGATCCTGCTCGGTGGCGCGCTGATGCTCAGCCCCGGGTTCGTGACCGACGTCTTCGGCATCGTGCTGATCCTGCCGTTCACCCGGCCGTTCTTCCGCCGCATCCTGGCCAAGGTCGTGCAGAAGCGCTTGGTGACCGCCGCGATGCCCTCCACGTTCGGTGCTGCAGCCAGGCCGCGCAACGACGACATCGTCACCGGCGAGGTCATCGACAAGGACAACCTGGCCTGAGGATCTGGTCCCAGATACGCCGATGGCGGCCCTCCAACTGGAGGGCCGCCAT